>JAFGPE010000086.1 GCA_016926055.1 Candidatus Woesearchaeota archaeon
AGATTGAGGCGACAAAGCACATCAGCATAGTTCAAAGTGGAGTTGCTTTTCGCGATGATGAATTTTCTATAGATATTGTTTTCAATGCTTTCATTAATCAATCCAAGGACTGGTGCAGGGGTCTGGTAGAGAAGGTAGTAGTCATCGCTGCAGATTTGATTTAGCGTAATTGTTACTTTTGTCTCATTCTCTTCTTTTTCTATTATGAGGTTACTGATATCTTCAGTATTGTTGGCATTAATCTTTTCTGTATCAGCGTCTTTGGGAAGGATGAATGTTATGTTTGTTGCATTGACTGCTGTTCTCTTCGTAATCCAGAGTACCGGCTTTGATATCTCTGCTTCAAGCTGGGTTGTTTCCTGCCCATAGACGAAATGCGCAATCTCAGTTTCACCGCTTTCATTAATTGTAACATTTAGTTTTTCAACGGCATTGTTGTCTGTTTCATTGGTGATATTGGCTGTTTCATTTACTTCAGGAGTCATGTTTATTTTTGTCGAGTTAATGCCTGTTATGTTGACTGTTATATTGATGTCAATAATGGTAGTGGTCTGTCCTGCAAAATTTCCTGAGAGATTGTTGATGCTTGAATTATCAGTGATGTTTGTGGCTGAGATGATATTGGCACTCATTAGCACAATTACGACTATGAGGAAAAGCTGAAGTTTTGATTCTAGCTTAAATGCCCTGCTTGCTCTGCTGTTAAGCATTCTGTTAATCATCTGCCCTTTCCCTTCTTTTTTCCCTTATTGTATGATGTCCATATTGTTCGCTCGTCCCTGTTTAAGGCGACGCCTATCTGGTGAAAGCTCATTCTTCTCCTGTCCCTAAGATAAATCGACAATGATTCGAGCAGACCTGTGCTTCTGTCCCGGAATATTTCTGTTGGAATGGCGATTCTTGTCTTCTTCAGCCCGAACCGAGTTTTCTTCTTCTTTAGCGAGTTATTGTACGAGCTCCAGATTGTTCTGTTGTCCCTGAGAAGCATCTTTGCTATCTGGTTAAGCGACATTCCTCTTTCTTCTCTCAGGAATTTCACGATACACTCCAGAATGCCAAGCGGTCTTTCGCTGAATATTTCCAGAGGAACAACACTAAGGTTGAGTTGCTCCTGCCTCTCTGTTATGAGCTTGGAAACCTCATCATATCCAATATTATATTTCTCCCTCAGCTCATTGATTAAGAAATTGATTGCAAAAAGAGTCCTGTCTGTGACTAATTCATCTTCCCTTCTGAAGTCACTGTTCCTAATCCTTTCCACCCTCTTTCTCATCTGATAAGTGAGCAATTACTGTATATTCTTATTAAATAAGTATACTTTTAAATATTTTTCTTAATTATTGTATCATTATTTCTTATTAGATGTTAAATTTACTTATTTATTTATAAATTTTTTCATTTTCAGTAAGATAAAGTGACTATTTTTTCTTATTGAATAAGTATATTCTAGCAAGAAGAAGCGTGGTTCCGGCCAAAATGGCAGCATAGACAATGATAATTGGCAAAGAAAGTTTTGCTTTATTGCTTTCAGATTGCACAACAAAGCTGTATGAAAGCTCTTCAGTGCTTTTTTCACCATACTCAACTCTTCCGATAATTGTGTATCTGCCTGCTTTCTTCGGGGAATAATAGCTTAGCAGGACTATTGTTTCCCCTGCTTCTATGTAAATGTTCTCGCTGTCTATTGCACCAATCTTTTCTCCTTCAAGAAAAACTTCACCGATAAATTTCGCGATGACTCTCGCCTCTCCTGTGTTTTCGAATTCAGTTCTTATGGGCAATATCTCTCCAGTTTTTGCAACATCCTTTCCTTTGATTCCGAGAATCTGCCCTTTTTCCTCAAGAACGCCTTTCTTTAGCACATCCAGGTCAACAATTTCCATGAAATTGCACTCCTCGATGCTGAAACTTACCTTGTATCTTTTGTTCTCAGTATTGGGGAAATATGCTTCACCTCTAATCTCGGACTGTTTTGTAGGGAGTATTTCTTCGGCTTCAACCACCGCAGAATCAATCAGCTCTTTCATTTCAGTGTCCCATACATCTATGACAATTCTCGGCTTAATCCTGACATTACCTTTGTTCTGAAGAAGCAGACTAAACCTTAGTGGCTGTCCTTCCTCTGTCTTTCCAACAGAAATCCCGCCAGCGATGCATTTGATGATTTCGTGCCCTGTTATCTCTACATTTACAGGAACTAGTACTCCTGTCTTAACAAAAGTTCCGATAATCCCTGTTCCACCGCTTTCTTCTGCAAGAAACTCCATTCTTCCCGAGTAGTTCCCACTTTTTGCATCTGCAGGAGTTATTATTGCGACGCTCAACCTTTTCGGTTCTCCCATTCTTACAGAGAAAGTTTTGTCATCAGGCAACCTTATCCAGTCTTTTATCTCTCCTTCTGCCCTGACGTTCACAGCTATATTGTTCTGTGATGCGCTACTAACCAAAAATTCAGCTTCAGCATACCCGTCCTTGTACATTCCTTCAATGTTTGCCTTTCCCGGGCTAACGCCTATGCTCACGGCACGTGAAGTAGCACAGAGAACTAATATTATTGCTGCTGCCAAAAAAACACTCTTTCTCAATAAGACCCCCTTTTCCTCGAAACTCCCCAAGTTTTTAAATTTATTGCTTTGTAGAAATGATATAGAAATTAAAAGATTAATTAATTAAGATAGTTAATTAATTAAATAATCATTTAAGTAATTGATGATGAAAAGTACTTTCCAAGATTTCTTTGATGAGATGAAGTGGCCTGAGGCAGTTTACCCGAGCCTTATAACCTTATCGGCAAACATGGAGATATCGTTTATGAATTCCTCGCCGTCTTCCTTCAGTGCAACAAAAATCGCGTGCTTGCCAATAACCCTTATCTTTGTAATGAGATTATGGACTAACTTGATTACCAGTGAGGAATCCTGATAGATTGTGAGGGTGGAGACTGTGTCAAGGATGCAAATATCGCATTGCTTCTCGTTCATCGCATCGGAGAATCCCAAGCTTATGTCTGTCAGGGATGTCGGCGAATCTATGAATATGCAGTTGCTTGATTGTTGTGGTGTTTTTACAGTTTTGGTTATGGTGTCTATGAAAAAGATATTCTCTGTTGAAAGATTAGCCTTTTCCAATTCATCCACCAGACTGTTATATGGCTTGTTTGTCGTTATGTAGCAAATCTTCTTAAAACAATCCACCATAGCCTTGAGAAGCTCTTTTCTCAAATCTGCGTATTTCTCCTTATTCAAGACAAAAAGGGTTATCTGGTTATTCGACATCTCATCTTTAAACTCATTCATGCTCATTCATCCTCGATTCAAACAGAGGCAGCTTCCCATTGATGTACGCGAGCTTTTCCTCCAGTTCATCAATCCTCTGTTCGTACTCATCCTTTGACATTATTTTCTTATTATAGTAATCCTGCTGCGCTTCCTTTATCAATTCCACTAAAGCTTGTCTCTCTCTTTTATACTTTTCTACAATTCTGGCATAATGGCTTCTTTTGATTCTCTTATAAAACAGAAGATATGCTGAACTCAACATGGCTATCGTGATGGCAGCAATCCAGAAGTATTTTCTCACGAATTCGCCAAATGTCATACGCTTTTTTGTTTCAAGGCTGTTTGACAGGAGGTAATTCTCTTTCTCTTTTTCAAGCAACAGGATATTCTCTTCCAAAATTTTTTCTGCTTTTTCGTAGTTGTTCACTTCATATTCTCTTTTCACGGTTACGAGACTATCTTCTGCAATAGAGGTGTTGATTCCTTCAGCCCTGTACTCTGAAATCTTTCCCTCAAATGCAGCAATACTCCCTCTCATCCGTTCTTCTTTCTCAAAAAGCTCGTTCAACATAGAGGAGAATCTTTCAGCCTCATCCAGTTGGTTGATTTCAATTCTCAGCTTTGCCTCATTGAACAAATCGCTGAATCTCTGGATATTCTTATCGCCCATGCTGTCCATCTTTTTCTTGGATTCGCCAAGCTTAGATAGGGTGTCCTTTGTTGCAAGCATCTCTATCTCAAGCAGCGCTATTTTTGTGAAATCCCTGTCTGCAATGGCAACCCTTAGCGCACCCATCTTCTGATTCAACACTTCTTTCTTGATGCCAAACTCTGCGAAGTCAGATTCATCCACTTCTCCGAAAAGATAATCATATTTTTTGGCAAAGATGATTTTGTTTTCAGAGATTGCACTATTCAGGTGCTCTTCCGTTCCAATGAGGTTTCCAAGGGTGAATTCCGAGACCGCCTTCGAATACTCAGTCTGGCTTAGTTCTGTGCTGGTGTTTGAGCTTTTCAGGAATGCAATGACATCTTTCTCTTTGTTTAACCTGGAATTCAATTCGACAGTTTTTTCTTTCAGCGCCTCAATCTGGGCGAGCAACAGAGATGTCTTGTTTGTCTCATTATTTGAATATGCATTCTGCGCCTCAAGAAGCAACTCTTCGATTCTTTCTACATTAATCCCTGAATTCTTCATGGATTTTATCTCGTTGCCATAATCATCTAGTTCGTTTACGAATTCTGCTCCTACAAATATCGCTGCCAATAGAACGAACAGCAGCCCTCCTAAACAAAAGCCTAATGTGGCTGCTTCCCTGCTACTTTTGCTTATTCTCATTACCCATCTCCTTTACCTTTTTCTCTATTTCCATTATATTTCTCCTGAAGCCGGAAATCATCTTCTCATAGCTTTCCTTTGATATCACTTTTTCAACAAAATATTTTCTTTGGAGTTCTTTTTCCAGTTCGATGATGCTGCTTTTTTCTTTTTCCAAGTCATCCTTGCTAAGCTTAAGCTTCCCAAGCTTCACTTTTTTAAGCCGAAGGTCGCTAATCTTCTGGTAAATAACAGATATTCTTTTTCTGTAATCGTTCATGTTCTTCTCATAGATGTGTTTGTTTATGTCCTTTTTAACAAGGTATCTGCTTTGGACATCCTTCATCAAATCAGTGACGTGCTTCTCCTCTTTGTGATATTCCTCTATCCTCTTGTCAATACCTCTGGCGCTTTCTGTTCTGTATATCAAAACAGCTGCAATCGAGACAGAAATTAGAAGCAAAAGCACTTCAAGTAAATGCTTTCTAACAAAGCCAAGCGCTAGGTTTATAGGGTTCTCCTCCTCGACTCTTTTTTCAATCCCTGCGATGATGCTTACTTTGTCAAATCTTTCTTTCGCTAGTGCAAAGTCCCCTCTTGCCAGGGCATCCTCCACCATTGCAAGGATTTCTTCAGCATTCTTGTTTCCAGAAACCTCTTTTCTCATTCCGTCTATTAACTGGGAGACAGAATATGCCATCCCTGCCAGTTCCTTGATTTTCCTGCAGCCGTCCGCAGACTGCTCATATTCCTTTTCGACAAACAGCCTGTTTACTTCAGCAAGCTTTTCTTTTATAATGGCTACACTGAATCCTCTTTCCTCAAGCTTTTTAATTTCATATTCTGCGTCCAGAATGCAGCTGGTAATGTTGCTCTTATCCGAACTCATCACAATTACAATAATTTCTTTCGAGAAGGTTACACCTTCTTTTTCACTGATTCCTGACAGGACAACAGAGATAATGTACTTTCCGTCGTTTATGTATTCCGGAACAGCTATAGAGAGCTTCATTTTTTTCTTTTGCGATTCTTTAAGGTAACTCATTTCCGAATCCACTGTTGACCTGATCATGCCGGGGTTTCTTATGGAAATGCTTGTAGAAGTGATATTTGTTTCACCATTATTCCAAAATGTTATTTCCATTTCCTTGTTTTCTCCCCTCATAATCTCAATGGCGGCATCCGCAATGATAACGACACTTGGCTTGAGAGGACCCTTCACGATTTCTTTAACTACTGTAGATGAACCCCCTCCGCTGCCGCTTGTTGAACTTCCTCCATTGTTTCCTCCGCTACCGGGCTCCTCGCTTACCTCAACTGTCTTGGAATCAGAGTCGTTTAGCCCGCTATTGCCAATTGCATAGATAGTTATTGTTTTTGTACCAACAGAGCCGCCTGCATCTGCAAGGATGTTATGACTTTTGCTCTGACCGACAGAGATGTTGCCAAGTTCTAAAGTAAGATTCGACTTTGCAGTCCATCCGTCCGGCAAAGTCCAGGTAGCATTCACCCCTTGCGCAGTTTCATTTCCAACGTTCTTGATAACCGATTTAATGGCAATTCTTTGTTGCTCGAGCGTTACAGTCGGGTCATATTCTTGTATCTCTGCAATCAGAAACGGGCCGTTCGTGTATGTTGCAAGTACAGTGCTGATTGTTTCACTTGATGGAACAGAATCTGCAGTTGTCGAATTTATCACTATACCTATGGAATATTCGCTTTGGGTTAGCGGAGCTGTTGCAGTGATTTCCACTTTCTTTGAGCTGCCTGCGGAGACATTGAAGCTGCTCTGGTTGAAATAGACTTCAGGCACGGTTTCTGAGCTTTTTGCAAAGGAAAACTCCAGTGAGATGTCAGCAGTGTTGTTTATTGTTATGTTGCCGAGGCTGACGTTTGTTCCTATGGATGCTCCTGTCGAGTTTATTGTTGAGGAATAATTCCATGTTCGGTCATAATAAACACTAAGTGTTGTGTTTAGCGTGGTGTTTGTCAGATTAAATGCATCAGTTCCCATTATCCTGAATGTCCAGTTGTCTTCACAGCAGGGAGTGAAGTTGGCATAGTAGCTGCTTGATTTGTTGCCCATTGTCATGTTCAGCCAATCCCCGTGGCTTGTGTTTTTGTACTGCAAAATGGCCTGGTTCATCAAATAATTGTCGAGGAAAGTAATGTTGACATAGATTGTGACGTTCGGGTCAAGAGCGGCTGTTGTGTTTGGAGAGTATATGGTGTCCGAATAGCATGGAGGAGTTGTGTCATTCACGATGAAGCTATAGCTAGTACTTGAAAGCAGATTGCTTACCGAGTCGTTGGCAAATAGCCTGAAACTGATGTTCCCGACAATTAGCGGAGTGAATGAATAATTATAAGTATAGTTTCCCATGTTGTTCATTGTATAGTTCAGAAGGGTTCCGTTGTAATTTATTTCAATCATCGCCTTCGACATCTGGGAGATGCTGTCATTTATTATTGCCCTGATTGTTTGTACATTACCATACTCCACAACATCCCCCTTCGAGATGTTCTGCAGTTCAGGAGGACTTGAATCAACGGTGAAGTTTATCAATGCAGAGCTTGCAATAACGCCGTTGCTGTTGTTTGAGTAAACAGCCAGTGTGTTAATTCCTTGGGAGAAATTAACGACGGTTCTGTAATGATACGCATCAAAGACGCTGAAAAGAAGATCCCTTGTGCCGTTTGTGGTGCAGTTTCCATTCTCATAAAATCCGTCATTGTTTGCTTCCCATAGCACCTTCGCATTTCCTGTTGCGTTTGTGAGCAGAGTCAACCAGTATCTTGTGTTATTGGTCAGATTTGCTGTTCCGTTCAGTGAAATGCTCACAAAGCTGAACGAAGCGTTGCTCACTTGTTCATCATCTATTGTTCCGTTGGCAATAATTGTACTGGAAGGTATGCCGCTATCGTCGCTCCTTAATTCCACCCTTGAATTCAGGCTTATGTTCTCTGATTTCTTTAACATGATTGAAACATATCTTGTGTTCATTGGCTCAACAGTTAAAAAAGACTGAGAAGTATTCACACTAACATTGGATGACTCATATAGTGTCCCGTCCTGGTCAGATGAAGTCATCGAAAGATTGACCCTTGCAGTTGTTGTGGCATTGCTTTCTGAGTTTACAGAATAATAAGTCGTGTTTGGAATGAAGCCGCTTATTTCAAAGTCAAGAGTAAGGTTCGAGCTACTGTAATAATTGTTCTGGGATGGCAGCCTGACCGTTATGTTTGCTTCAGTTGAGTTTATGTAGAAGAAAGTGGTTTCGCTCACATTGACGTAATAGTTTGCATCTATGGCATAAAAAGTAACATTGTACCTTCCAATGAAGTTTGTATTTGTGAATTCTGTTTCATATACATCATCCATGTTTTCGTCATTAATTATAATCATCGTCTTTTGATCGTCCCAGCTTACATTGATGTAGACATCATCAACTCCCGTTTCATCAGTCACCCTTGCAGATATGGTTATCGACTGGGATGGGCTGTAGTCAAATGTTGTTCCGGGCGATGGAATAATGTCTTCTACAGTAGGAGGGCTTGTATCTCCGGCACTTATTCCCTCTACAAGAATTATAACATCATCAGTGTCTGAGTAATCGCCGTCTTCATCATAGCCACAGGTAACATTTGTATAGCCCTGGCCGCTGTCAAATACTATTATTGCCCTGATGGTATGGTTGCCTGCAACATTATCCAGGGTCATGTTCTTATAATGGTTGACAAAGCCCGGTGTGTTGCAATATGCATTGTATACATTCCTCCAGCCGCTGCCGTTGTTGTATGCAAAAGATACATAATCGCCATCATCGCTGCACTTGAAGTAGCCGTTTATGTTTACCATGTCTCCGACATCATAGTCTGAATCATTGAGATTAGTTACAGTTAAATCCTGCACATACTCAAAATACTGCCCGGCCCAGCCAGTTCCATCCTCGCACCAGTCTATTGTATTGTAGTCGTTAGCAAGCTCACAGCCAGAGTTGCACTGTGTTCCGCACTGGCAGGGCGAGTCAGATACATTGCATGCGATGCCTGCGGCAGCATCAACATCCTGTGGATTCATTCCTACAATTACAAATACGACTAACAAGAACAAGAATGACCTTTCTATCCCTCTTTTCATCTTTTCATCTATCCAAAACATAAATTGCCGTCTTCTGCACGTTAATGGAACAACCTTCTATATAAACCTTACTCAATGGACTAACTCGACATTAGAAAAAAATAAATATCTGCGCGCACCTATACTCAAAATGATAACCAGGTTGCTTGTGGCTCTGGGGACAACAATTATGCTTTATTCGCTAATTCTTTGCGTTAGAATAATCGGGAGTATAGCCTATGAGAGAATCAAGAACTCATGGAGATTTCTCTTTGCGCTTGAGTGCTTCTTCCTTTTAGGATATGCAGTTTATCTCTTTGAGCTTTTTTCGGCACAAAAGAAACTTATTTTCGGGGAGTTTCTGGTGGCAGCAATATTCTTTTTTGGTGCCATATTCGTAATGGTTGTGATGAAGGGAAGCTTTGATATGATAAGGGACCTGAACAACAAAACAGAGAAGCAAGAGGAGCTGAACAAAAATCTCTTGGAGAAGAAAGAACAGCTCGAGACTGCAGATGCTGAGCTTGAGGAAACAAAAAAACAGCTCGAGAGGAAGAACAAGGAACTTGAAGAGACGCTTGAAGGATTTTATTTGCTGAAGACCCATGCAACCGATGAGGCAAAAACAAAGAAGCGCAAGAGGAGCTAGAATACTCCTTCCTGGGGATATACAACAATTCCCTTTTGGTCAAGTATCTTGAACGGCACAACCTTCTTCTGGAACGGTGTTCCTCTTATCTTTATAATCTCCACTGCCGAAACCCTTTCATTGTCCCTTCTTATGTTGTAGAAGACGATAACTGCGTCAGCAAGGAACTCCTCAATGCCGCTTCTGCTGTATTTTTCTGTTGATTGCTCGATTTCGCTTATGAGAAAAGAGGTTGCTCCTGTCCTCTGAAACAGATTAAAGAGCTGCTCCACGTAAATCCTGTATCCTTCTTCTTTGCCTGCAAATGCTGCAGAAACTGCAGAAAGGGAATCGAGAATTATCCTGACGGGCTTGAAGTCCTTTGGTATTATTCCTTCGATTTCGTTTATCTCTATCATCAGCTCCCCAGTGGCTCTTGCCAGCAGGGCCTCAACAGACCTGCTTAAGTCAAAAGGGTCTACTTTCTTTATTATCAGCTTTCCGCTGTTGATTGCTTCATCAGGATTGAAGCCATAGTCTATCATGTGCCTCTTCAGGTTTTCAACGCTCTCTTCAAATGTAAGATAAAGGCAGTTTTCTCCATTCTCAGTACCATGTCTTACAGTCTGCAGAGCAAAGGTTGTCTTTCCACTTCCAGGGCCCCCGCACAAAAGAATGGAGCTTCCCTTGGGTATTCCTTTGAGAATCAGTTGGTCAAATCCCTGGATCCCGAGCGTTATGGTTTCGACAGGAGGGATAACCGGCTCGGGTGTTGTCGTAGGCAGGTCATTCTTCTCATCATTCTTTTTAGCATTAACTGAGCCAACTGAACCATCTGAAAGCTGTATGACTGTCCCTGCTTTCTTTAGCCCGCCAATAACTTTTTTATGAACAGAAATCTTTTTTGCCATTCTGAGTAGTTTTCTCACGAAGGATTTCTCTTCCTGCCACTTTTTGAGTTCATCCAGAAATGGTGTTTTGTCATTTATATTCTTGACTCTTTCTGCCAGTTCACTTAGCTTCAAAACATCCCTTATCCAGTTATAGAAGTCGTTCTTTTCATGAGTTATGTGATACAGGAACACATCATCAGGAGATTTTTCAAGTTTATTGATTAGCTCATTAAGATTATGTGCCTTCTCTCCCCTAAGCAGAACAAATGCTTCTTTTTCCTCTACTTTCATGAATTGCCCCTTTTTTTATTGTAAATTGATTCGCCAGTATAAATTATTTTGTTATTATTGTGTAGGAGATATGATACTGGGAGTTTATCCTGTTTTTATAAAAAGATTTATATACTCTTTTTCAATAAAATCAAAGGAGAGTGTTTGGTTAGGAATATATTTTTACAAAAAAGAGGGACTGGAATGGAAGGGCAAATATTCAAACATTTATTTGATTCTATGGCTGATGCTGTTTCCATAATTGATTTGTCAGGAACCATTCTGGATTGTAACGAGGCAATGCTTTCTCTGCTTGGGAAAAAGAAAAAGAATCTTGTTGGCAGGAACTGTTCAGTGTTAAGGCAGTGCACTTCAGCGTCAACAGGCGGCTGCCTTTTGGTAGAGATGAAAAAGACTCTTAAGCGAGCAGATGTTGTTTTGCAGCTGAAGGACAGATGGTTTCATGTAACAACAGACCCTCTTTTTGATGGTGGCAAGAATCTTATTGCAGGAATATATGTGATGCGGGATATTTCTGAGCAAAAGTTAAGTGAGGAGAAACTCAAGGAGCAAGAGGAAAGATACAAATTTCTTCTTGAAAATTCAAAGGACTTGATATTTATTTTTAGCAAAACAGGAAAAATACTTTTCACCAACAAAACCGCAATTAATGTTCTGGAATACGATGAGAAGGAATTGATAGGAAAATCAATAGTCTCTTTCTTGACAAAAAATTCCGTAAAGAAGGCAGTTTATGCTCTTTCCCAGGAGTTTCTTGGAAGGCCACAACCAGAAATTGAGGTAGAGGTTAAGAAGAAGTCTGGCGAGATAAGAATACTTGAGGTAGCCAAGGGTTCTGTTCCCATCAGAGAGAAAGGGAAAAAGAGCGGGATATTGGTTAGTGCAGTCGATATCACTGAACGTAAGAACTCTGAGGAGATTCTGAGGCAAAGTGAAAGCAGATTCAGGGAGATTCTTAACAATATAAGCAGCGGAGTTGCCGTTTATGATGCTGTGGATGGTGGAAGGGACTTTATCTTCAATGACATTAATGTCGTGGCTGAGAGAATAGACAAAATAAAGAAAGAGGAGATTCTTGGAAAAAGTGTTCTTGAAACTATTTCAGGAGCAAGGGAATCTGGCCTTTTCGAATTGTTTCAGAGGGTGTGGAAAACAGGAAAACCTGAGAAACACCTTTCAAGGCCTTATGGTGATTCAAGACTCTCCGGATGGCGTGATGATTATGTGTTCAAGCTTTCAACAGGACAGATTGTTTCTGTTTATAGTTATGCAAGAGAGGAGAAGGGAGCAGGAGAACAATACAAAACAATAATCCAGTCTTCCATAGAGGGCTTTTGGATAATTGATGCTGGGGGCAGATTCTTAGATGTCAATAAAGCATATTGCTCAATGATAGGATACAGTAGGGAAGAACTCCTTAGGATGAGGATTTCTGATGTGGAAGAGATTGAGAAACCTGAGGAAACATCGCAACGTATCAAGAGGATTAAGTCGATAGGCAGTGACCGCTTTGAGACCAGGCACAAGCGCAAGGATGGCAGGGTTGTGGACATTGAGGTAAGCGTTAATTATATGAAGGATTCAGATAATATGTTTGTATTTTTGCGCGACATCACCGAACGCAAGAGAACAGAAAACAAGGTACGGGCGCTTCTTGATTTTGAGACATTGATTTCTTCCGTCTCGAAGAGATTCATAAACATTACCTCTGCTAACATTAATGCCAAAATAAATGAAGCGCTGGAGGATGTGGGCAGGTTTGCGAAGGTCGACAGGAGCTATCTGTGTCTGTTTAATGAAAATAATTCGAAAATGAACAACGCAAATGAATGGTGCAGGCAAGGCATCAGGCACAAGAAGGACAATCTCCAAAACATTGATTTAAATCTGTTTCCCTGGTTTACCAGAGAAATATCGAAGCTCGATGTGATTCACATACCCAGTGTGCAGAATCTCCCTCCTGCGGCAGCTGCGGAGAAGAAGCATTTTGTTGATGAGGAAATAAAGTCCTTGATTGTGGCACCTCTTGCCTCAGGAGACTATCCTGTAGGCTTTATAGGCTTTGATAGTGTGACAGAGGAAAGAATATGGACCAAGGACAATGCAGATATGCTTCAGTTGATTGCCGAAATCTTTACAAACGCAATCTTGCGAAACAAGGAGGAGGAGGAAATCACGAAAAAATCAGACGAGCTGAAGAACGCTTATCATGAACTTAAGCTCAGGGAAGAGGATTTCGAGAGGATAAATAAGTTTGCAATAGGCAGGGAACTCAGGATGATTGAGTTAAAGAACAGGATTGCCGAGCTTGAAAAGGCATTGGAGAAAAAAGAGGTGGAAAAATGAAAAGAGCATTTAATTTAGTATCTGTTTTTGTTTTGGCGGTTCTTGTTGTTTCAGTAGCAGGTTGTACAAAAAACTCGAGCGAAAGCGGAGTGGAAAAATCAAAGAGAATCGACGTTACAGCCACAAATAATCAACCAGTATTGACTATTAATATGCAGGGTCACTGGAAGGGTGAGGACTTAAGGGAGAATTTTGTCACAGAAACTGTTAAGGAATTCGAATCCCGAAACCCGAATGTCAAGGTCAACATAAAATGGAATGCTGATTTTCCCAATGCTCGTAAGGGCTGCATAGATGCTGCAGTCAATCAATTCAAGACCGGCAATATTGAATGGGATGTCATCTGGCTTGAGCCTTTTTATTATCAGGAATTTGCGGATTTACTGAACGACCAGGACTGGGGACAGCACTACCTTGTTGATTTTGAAAAAGTGCCGGGTTTTGTGGAGAGCCAGCAGCCTTTTGTTATTTCTGACCCCCAGTTCAGAAACCACATGAACGGGATAATCACCGGCCCATATATGGAAGGCTTTTACCAGCCTTTTTTCTATAACAAAGATTTAACGGACATCATGGGGATAGAGATTAAGGACAAAGACATGACCTTTGAAGACCTTTTGGGATATTTCGGGGCTGTTGATGATTATAACAAAAAACATGGGACAGATATTCCCATTCTTTATGACAGCGGGGACTATGCAGGAGGCATCGGTTACGCTCCCAGCACGTGGAATCTCTTCCAGAGCCTTTTCAGGTCAGAATTTGATGACTTGGATTTTATAAAGAGCACAGAACCCTCTCAGGCGAAACTCGATGCAGTGAAGAAAGTCCTGGGCTCTCTTGAGCAATTAGGCAAATATAAACCCCTAATACCTAGATGGGAAGACCTGCCATGGTTTGAAACGCGTTATTATGTTCTTGAAGACAAGGCAGTTTTTACTGTGTGCGGTGCTTCCTGGATGTATAGCCACTGGCACGGAATTGATGCCAGAAAAACCATGAAGATGGTGCCTGTCGAGATGCCAATGTATAAACCTGTCAATCATTACATAGGAGGATATAATCCGATGTTTGCCGTAGCTAAGGATTCTCCTGTGATGGATGAGGCCGTTAAGCTCATGATGGCATTTTCTACTCCAAATACTGCTGAGAAGTGGATAAGATATGCCAAAGGACCTTCAGGCATCAAGGGAGGAATCAGCCAGGCAGGGAGCACCACTGCAGATGTTACCCAGTTTGACACATTCATTACATATATAACAAATAAATACGGCGGCAACATCTTTGATTCAAAGACTGTTGACTATGTGTTGGGCGAAAAATACAAGGACCTTACCGTCCAGTTTTGTAAACATCTTGGTGCAGTCATGGATGGAAAGATTACTGCTGACGAGGCATACGACCTTATTCTGGCCGATATGGAGGATGTTGACAATAAAAAACCTTGAGAATTTAAAGAGCTAGAAGGAGCAAAATGGCAAGTCTCAAATACAAGATACTGTTTTTGACATTAACTCCTTTAGCTCTTGTTCTAATTTTAATTGGCGGACTGACAGTCTATAATAAGATTGAGACTGAAAGAACACTTCTTTTGAATAGACTGGATGCATACAGAACCCTTCTTGAAAGCGGCGATTTGACTTTTGAAACTTCAGCGGATAAAGCTAAACTCGAGGCTTTGCTTAACGAAAAGGTCGAATTCTCAGAGATTATTGACAGAAAACACCAGGTATTGTATTCAAGCGAAAACTCAGCTGCTCCTCTCTTTCTTTCAGACCAGGATATAGAAGACTTTGATGATGCTTTTATGGGGATTGAAACAACCAAAAACATAGCTGCGAGGGAGGGCAGAAAAACCGCTTTTGTTATAATCTCCCCATTGATTGTAAACGGCAGAGTCGTTGCTGTCCTTCATCAGGGATTGTCTAACGAAAAATCAGACCAGCGAACAAGGGATTACATTCTGTACATCGGCATTTTTGTCATGGTCGGGATTGTGTTATGCTTTATTTCAATCTCTTTCCTGCTAGACAAGGCTCTTCTCAAGAACATCTATAAACTTAAAGAGGCAACAATTGAAGTGCAGAAGGGAATGCTGGATACGCAAACCGGAGTGAAGACAAAAGATGAAATCGGAGACCTTGCTTCTGCCTTCAACCAGATGACTGCTGATTTAAAGAAGTCCAGAGAGGAGATAAAGATGCATGCAGACGAGCTGGAGGAGCAGGTAGGTGAAAGGACAAAGGAGCTGAAGTCAAAGAACGAGGAACTGGAGAGATTCAACAAACTGGCAGTGGGAAGGGAACTGAAGATGATTGAATTAAAAAAGAGAATAAAGGAGTTGGAGGAAAAAAGAGGTGAGAGGGATGAAAAGAAGTAATTGCTATGCAGTTTGTGGTTTGTTATTGATGACAGTGTTGCTGTTTTCGGGTTGTGGAAGCGGCAAAAAAACAACAGAAAAGACAGCTTTAAGTGAAGAGTCGGTTATTGTCGGGTTTTCACTCGGGACATTGAGAGAGGAAAGATGGCTAAAGGATCAAGAGCTTTTCACAGAGAGAGTAAACGAGCTCGGAGGAAAAACGATTGTAGAATTTGCAAACAACGATGCCGCTTTGCAGCTTTCACAGTCAGAGAACCTGATTGCGCAGGGAGTTGATGTGCTTGTTGTCGTACCGCAGGATGCAGAAGGAGCTGCTGTCATGGTTGAAAAAGCACACGCTGCCGGAATAAAGGTGGTAGCCTATGACAGGATGATAAAGAACTGTGACCTTGATTTTTATGTGTCGTTTGACAGCGTCAAAGTTGGGGAGCTTGAGGCAAAAGGTGTTGTAGATGTCGTAGGTGAGGGCGATTTTGCTTATATAGGCGGTTCTCCTACTGACAACAACGCATTCCTGCTGAAGGAAGGCTCAATGAAAGTGCTTGAGCCGAAGATAGAGAGCGGTGAGATAACTCTTGTTGTTGATGAATTCAGCTCGGACTGGAAGTCGGAGGAGGCCTATAAAACTATGAAGGAGTATCTTGAGAAATCAGGCAGGATTGATGCTGCGGTGTGTGCAAATGATGGAACAGCGTTCGGGGCAATTCAGGCTTTGTCAGAGTATGGCCTAGCAGGAAAGGTCCCTGTTTCAGGACAGGATGCAGAGCTTTCAGCATGCCAGAGAGTGGTCGAAGGAACACAGACAGTGACTGTTTACAAGCCAATAAAGAGCTTGGCATACCAGGCAGCAGATATTGCTGTGGCGCTTGCGAAAAATCAGGCTCCTGAATCAAACAGCAAGGTGTCAAACGGAAAGATTGAGGTTTTGTCATTCTTGATAGAGCCAATCAACGTTAACAAAGACAACATGATGGAAACAATAATTAAAGACGGGTTCCACACGTACGAGGAAGTTTATGCCAATGTTCCTCCGGATGAGAGACCAGCGAAACAGTAACAAATAAGTGAGAGTGTTGAAATAGCATGAAGAGCACAAAGCGAAGGATGCTGCTAGCATTTCTTACAGTTATGGCACTCATGCTATTTATTACACTTTTTTTTATCTATTCCGACTACAGGATTACAAAAGAATATCAAAAGATTACTGATAACATTCTTGCGGAATACAGAGTAATTGATGCTTCCACGAGCATAGTGAGAAATTATTATTCCCTTATAAAGAACATGAATAACGAAGATAAGATGCGTATCTATGAGGACTCAAAGAAGGAAATAAGGGATGTCTTTTCGTTTTTGGATTTGCGTATAACTAACGAAGAAAGCGAGGTTGCATACAAAGGGTTGAAGAACACTGTTGAAGGCTTGTTGAGTCTTTGCGACAATAGCATAAGAAACGCCAGAGAAGGAAACATCGTAAAGATGTCAGAAGACTATGCCGAGGCTCACAAGAAGAACTCTTTTGTACAGCAAAACACTGCAACCCTTGTATTGAAAGAGCTTGGATATACAGAGGAGCTTAATAGGAGGTTGGAGTCAACCAGAAGAACAACCATGATTTCTGGCATCGCATTATTGGCTTTAATAATAACCTGCTGTGTTTTTTTCTCACTCGTGTTCTCAAACAGATTGATTTCGCCAATTCTTGAACTTTCAAAAACAGTAAAGAATATTGAAATATACAATCCAGATTCGCAAATCTCTGAAACTCTTCTCAGAAGGGATGATGAGGCGGGGGAACTTTCAAATTCATTCAGTACATTGATTTCGACTTTAAGAGAGCAAATGAGCGCGTTGAAGATATCGAATGAAGAGCTTACAAAAGCCAAAGGAGAGATAACAAATAAGATAGGCGAGATGACGAACACAAAAACCGCCATCCTGAACATGATGGAGGACATGGATGATACAAACAAAAGCCTTGTCGTGACAAAGGAACAGCTCAGGGAGAGCCTTGAAGAGCTGAAGAAATTAGATGTAAAAAAGGACGAGTTCATTTCCATTGCGGCGCATGAACTCAAGACTCCCCTTACATCAATACATGGATTTTCACAATTGCTCCAGACAGAAAAGGTTGCTGGTGACTCTGAGCAGAGAAAGAAATTCCTAAAGATAATGGATAACGAGACAAAAAGACTTGCCAATCTTGTCAACGACATCCTGGACTTGTCAAGAATAGACCTCGGCACAATAAAACTCAATTTGGACAAGGTTGACATGAATGAAATAGTTGATTCGGTTGCAAGGGAGATGTCAATTGCGGTTAAGACAAAAGGCCTTAACTTCGAAACAGATATTGACAAGGGTCTGCCGACAATAACTACGGACCGGGAAAGAGCAACTCAGGTTATGATAAACATAATTGGAAATGCGATAAAATACACTCTTCAGGGAAAAATAATGTTTATTGTTAAGAAGGAAGAAGAGAACATCCATTTCATAATCAAGGACACAGGAATTGGAATTCCAAATGATTACCATCAAAAGATATTCGAGAGGTTTTATCAGATTGATTCATCCTACACCAGAAAGGCAGGAGGCACAGGTCTTGGGTTGAGCTTGTGCAAGGAGTTCCTCAACCTGCTTAATGGCAGGATATGGGTCGAGAGCGAAGAAGGAAAAGGAAGCGAGTTTCACTTTACTTTGCCGATAAACAATGCTCCTGATGAGAAGAAAGGGAAGAAGAAGTAAATGCTGGGGGAATGAAAAAGAGGATAAACGAGCCAGAGAAAGCAAAAGATACTAATTCCTGAGAAGAGTTTTTATTCTTCTTATAAGCTCTTCGTTCTCAAACGGCTTTGTTATGTAATCCAGAACATTCAGCTTGTTAAGGGTTTCTTTTCCGGTTTCAGAGAATTTTGCAACC
>JAFGPE010000087.1 GCA_016926055.1 Candidatus Woesearchaeota archaeon
GGTATATGCATATGAAGATTCTGTTCTGCTTACCGCGAGAAAATGGCTGGAATTTAAAAAGGAAAAAGATAAAAACAAGGAAATGATTGATGCTTTTATAGCCGGCATTGAAAAGCTTACAAACTCTAATGATTTTGAAAATATCATAATGAGACTTGCAGACTCTCATGCTGGGGATCAAGTATTAATTGCAAATTATTTCAAAAATTTGATTTATACAGGAGAAATAAATCTCGATTCAATATGGAAAGTAATCAATGATTCGAATTGGAGAGAAGCGGCTTTTAGGAAAACACATCCTATGGTACTACAGCTTATATTTGATGCTCTTAATGAAATCGAAACACGTTATCGGGATAAATGGGCATATAATTTGCCGCACTTTTATGCCTTGGAACTCGAAAAAACAAAAGAAGAAGAAAGAAGGCAGATTCTCTTTACTTGTGTTATTTATTCTTCGCTATGTGGGAACACGGTTAGCGCAATACAAAGACTCCTTAAAGGAGAAAACAGGAATGATTATCAAGAGGATGTTAACCGTTGGAGAAAAATGTTAGAGGAGATACAAAAGTGGTCTCCGGAGTTAGTAAAAGCACGTATCAGACCAATCCTTGCCGTTCTACACATTTGATATCTCCCGAACTGGTTATAGGTCGAATATTTTTTAAGCAGTATTCAACCTCGTCTTAAAAAGAAGGTTCCTGTGGACATAAGTATCAATATAGATGGTTCCGGAATGATTGTAATGTCTGTAACCTCTATGTTGCAGCGGCCGGGTGTGAGATTGTAGCCTTCGGTTGCCAATGTTCCTGTTTTGAAGTATCCTAGATTGTAGGTACCTATACTAATATCAAAAACTACAAGTTTCAGGAAATCTCCGCCTTCCGCACCTTCATCTTCAGGTGTCATGGGATGATTGGCGAAAATTCCGAAATCATCGCGAAAATCATAGATGCCAATATAGGAATTCGCCACACCCACAATCTGCCATCCTTCATCCACAATCCAAATTCTGCGGTTGGGCAAAGCATTCCCTAAAGAATCTCTGACATCACCAGAAGGTTGCCCACGCAATATGATAGGTGGATCCTGCAAGCTGTCCATACCATCCAGCTTCTGATATACATCACTCCAGTCGGAGGCAATGTAGGTGTTCCACGGCAGCATGGCACTATGCGTCGTTGCCTTGCAGGCCAAGACCAACGAGACCACCATGAACCAGAATAATCTGTTCGCCAAAAATGAATATATTTTTCTGCAAGTGTTCGTTTTGTTCATATCTTCCTTTCTGGATTCAGAAATCAGAACTCGTAATCTTCAGAAAACGTGTCGTCCTGCCATTCCTGTTCCTGCCTATAAATCTCGTCTTGAAGCCTGGCTCCCTCGAGCGTTCCGAGCATGAATCGCTGGTTTTCATCCATCTGGTCCAAGGTCCGGTCAATCCCACGGTATGTCTTGTCTGTATCTCGGAAGAATCTGCCGATTGCTCTGCCTTCCCTGTCCAAAGCACGGTCAATGCCTTCCCAAGGCTCATCCCCAGACTGCACATATACATTTACTACTGTGCCATTCGGATTCTGATTTTCTTGAAATGGCTGCTGGTTATAAACCTGCGAATTGGATGGACTGCTTTCACAACCTGACATCAGCACAAGAGCCGACAGTACTGCAACAAAAATAAGCATCATCTTTCTCATTGGTTAACCCTTTCAAAATAACTATAAAATTTGTTGGTATAAGTATTCTTGACATCATTATGCATAAAGCTTTTCCAAAGAATTGCTCAAGTCGGTATTTAAGACATCCGCATAGACCTCTGTAGTACGGCAACTTGAATGCCCCAATTGTTTCTGGACCAATCGCAGATTGTAGCCGCTGGCTTTGTAGAGATGAGATGCATACGTGTGCCTTAAACAATGTATCGAATAATGTGAAGGGAGGTTTGCTCTGGCTGCAGTTCTCTTGAAGGCCTTCTCTATTGCCCGAGTCGTCATATGGCCACTTGTGTTGCTGGATAAGAGTAATGGGTCGTCGGAACCAATCGGTTCTTCGATGCTTTGTTTCCAGCGGATGTAATCCTCGTAGTGATGCCTGAGAGAACCATTGAACCATACCAACCTTTTCTTGCCGTTTTTGCCTTTTCTGACAATAAGAGATGAAGCTGGAGCTCCAAGGAAAATATCCCCGCATTTTAATTGAGTAATCTCCATTACACGCAGGCCGGTTGAAAGAGCCAGATGTACGATGAAGTAGTCTCGAACAGCTACTTTGTGACCTTTGACAATAGCTTCTTTGGCTCTTTGCTCTGCTGTCTCGAGCAATGTGGTTACTTCTTCGCTGCTGAGGAACTTTTTTTGGTCTAATACCCAATTGAATCCGGTCATACTTTTTTAAACAACTCCTTACTCTTTTTGAAAAAGTTCTGATAGGATGCGTTGTGCGAACTTTTATAGGGTAATTGATATGACGTAACATCTTTTATTTAAAGCAGTTATGTTCTTGTGTTTGATTTAGGAGAAGGGTATTTTTAAAGCTTTTACGGGCAGTCAGAGGAGTAAAAACGAGGATGCTGCACGTGATTATAACAGAAAATTTACAAAATATTTTTAAGAAAATTTTAAGGGTAAAGCCTTCTTGTTGCACAGAAGATAAGGTTCTGATTTCGCATCATTTCTGAACCTTTTCTATATAATACTAAA
>JAFGPE010000088.1 GCA_016926055.1 Candidatus Woesearchaeota archaeon
ATCGCGTACAACATCGACAGGTGCATCAGAACAGGAGTAATGATGCTTCGCATCATACTCCTCAAATTGAGGGTTTCATATTAGCCTTATTTCTTCCCTTAACCAAAAAGAATATTCCTGCTCCAAGACAAACAACGCACATGTACTGCCACACCGTCAACCCTAGAAATCTTGCATCATCCCTGAAGAAATCACTTATTAACCTCAAGAAACCGTAGCCAATGAGGAAGGAATAGAATATTATTCCTTCTTTCTTTATTTTTTTGCTTAAGTAAAGCAAACCAAAGAAAAGCAGAAGATGTGAAAGCGCTGCATAGAGCTGATAAGGGTGTCTGCATAAAGAGCTATACTCTGGAAAGACAACGCACCATGGAAGAGTGGATGGTGTTCCAACTAATTCCCCGTTGATAAAATTTGCAATCCTGCCGAGGAAAAGTGAGAAGACAAGGGGAATCATTATTGTATCCGCGAGTATTTTCCAGTTGATTTTGTTCTTCTTTACATAAATAAACGCTGCAATAAATGCTCCAACAAAACCGCCAAAGAAGGACATTCCGCCGTGCCAGACAGCAAAGAACTCAAGAGGATTGTTCAAAAGGACTTCTGGTTCTGAAAACAGAAAGCTAAAGAGTCTTGCCCCAACAAACATCCCTGCTGCAAGCCAGAGCAGAATATTATCAATCTGCTCAAAGGTTATCTTTAGTTTCTCCTTGTTCCTTCTCATGGAATAATAAATCAATAGGAGCCCTATTGCATAAGCAAGACCATAGTATCTTATCTGCAGCTTTCCAATTTCAAGTATCACAGGATTGATATTATGGACAAACATATTGGATGAGAATGGTTCCTTATTTATAAGAATTGTCATATTTCAGAAAACCAAGCAATATTGAGAAACTCATTCCAACACTGTCAGCAAAAGCATAATTGCAATTCCAAGGATAAATGAAACGAATTGCAGCAAAGACTTCAATGGTTTGCTTTCCTTGTGCATTTCAGGTATCAAATCTGTACCTGCCACATAGATGAAGCCCCCCGCAGTAAATGGTAAAAGGAACAAATGGAAGTTTTCAATCCTTGATCCTATGATTAAAGCCAAGACTACACCTGTTACTGAAGTGCATGCTGAAATGAAATTGAAAAGCAGCGCTCTCATCTTGGAAAGGCCTGCGTAAATAAGCACTCCGAAATCACCTATTTCTTGGGGTATTTCATGGGCTATAACTGCAAGGGTTGTTGCAACGCCGACAGAAAAATCCACAAGATATGCCCCGCCGATAACCATCCCGTCTATGAAGTTGTGAAAGCCGTCACCAATAATGTTCATGACGGCAAGGTGATGGGGATGTTTTTTTGAGGTTGGAATGTGGCAGTGACGCCAGTGAACAAACTTCTCAAGGATGAAAAAAAAGAGTATTCCTGACATCAGGAATAGTGAAACGTTAATTGTAAATCCGTGCTCTGACACGGCATGAGGCAGGAGATGTATAAATGCCCCTGCAAAAAGAGCGCCTGCAGAAAAACTCACCATCAATATCAGTACCTTATCAAGAAAGTTCTTCTTTATGAGCAGGGTTATAACCCCGACTAATGATATCAGGCTTACTATGACCGTACTTATAAGCGAATTAAACCAAACCCCCATCTCAGTTCCTCCAAAATTGTTCTAGTATAAATAGTTATCTCTATGTTACGTGGATATATTCTCCCTTCGTAAAGTAACCTGAAAGCTCGCCAATCCTTGCAAGCAAAGGGAATAGATTGCTCTCCAGAGACTTCGTCTTTTCATCAAAGGCATTAAAGGTCTCCTTTCTGAAAACATAAACACCTGCATTGACGACATATGTCGATGCATTTTTCGGCTTTTCGCTGAACTCGACAATTGCGCTCCCGTCCAGCACAGCAACGCCATACTTTGCTATGTTCTCCTTTGTCATGAGGCCCATTGTAACAAGCCTGTTTTTTCCAATATGCTCCCTAATCATGCTCTGGATGTTAAAATCATTAAAAACATCACCGCTCATAACGACAAAATTATCAGGAAGGCTATTTTTTAGTGAAAGAAGTGCAACGGCATTACCCCTGCAGTCCTTTTGCACAATCTCAACAGCCTCCTCACCCTTAAGCTCCTCTATAAGGCTCTCGACATCTCCGCTTATTCCAGTAGCAATCTTTATGTTTCTTACTGAGTTTTGAATCAAAAAAGCAATCTGTTTTTTTATAAGTGAAATGCCTTCTATCTTCTTCAAAGCCACTTTTATGTGCCTCGGATGGAGAAGGATTACTGCAGTGTCAACGACTGCTGCCTTCAATCCTTTTGCAAGGATTGATTCAATAGCCTGACTTCTTGAGCGTATAAGTATTCCATCAATCTTCGAATCGACAGATTCAAGAATCTCTTTGTCTATCGAAATGGCAATCTTTTCCTTTTTCATCTTAAAAGTATGAAATAGTAATACTATTTAACCATTTCTATTCTATGAAGTATATTTCGAATAATACAAATATTTATATATTCGTCTATAAATAGCAGGTATGAAATGGTCATACCACAACAAGATATTATAAGAGAAATGGTTGAAGGCAGCATTTCAGCAAAGGAGTCTGTGCTGAAAAACAACACCGGGGATATCGAAGAAGCCTCCAAGCTGATTGAACGCTCCCTAAATGAAGGAAATAAGATTATGATAGCTGGGAACGGCGGCTCGGCTGCTGACTCGCAGCATTTTGCAGCAGAGTTTGTTGGCAGGTACAAGGTTGAGAGAAGAGGATTGCCATGCATTGCACTGACAACAGACACATCGATAATCACCGCCTGGACAAACGATTATGGCTTTGAAACATTGTTCGCGAGACAGATTGAGGCTCTCGGGAGGAAAGGAGATGTTTTCATTGGAATCAGCACAAGCGGCAACTCTCCGAATATAATAAAGGCAATGGAAAAAGCGAAAGAGCTTGGAATGAAAACAGTCTCTCTTCTTGGAAAGGATGGCGGAAAGTTGAAAGAAATGGCTGACGTCAACATAATCATCAAAAACAACGACACGCCAAGGATTCAGGAATGCCACATAACCGTCCTCCATATAATTGCAGAACTGCTTGACAAAAATGATTGACTTTTCGAAAATAAAACTCAGACCTTTGAAAGAGAGGAAAAGCAAGTTCTCAATAGGTGAAATCGTAAGATTAGACGAAAAAATAAATGTTTTGAATGATGAAAACTTGAAAAAGCTGTCGGCAGAAATCCTGAAGGCAAGGAAGAATGATGAACAGGTTATTTTTATGATGGGGGCGCATTTGATAAAGCAGGGCCTTAGCTTGTTTATTATAGAAATGATAAGGAATGGAACAATAAGGCATCTTGCAATGAACGGGGCTGCATTGATACATGACTTTGAAATTGCATTTATCGGGGAAACGAGCGAGGATGTTGCAGAAAACCTTCCAGACGGCAGCTTTGGAATGTGGACAGAAACCCTTAAGATGATTAACGAAGCTGTAAAAAAAAGCTCTCTTGGATATGGGAAAGCAATCGGAAAGCTTATTCACGAAAAGGGTATGAAGTTCAAGGAATACAGCATTCTTTACTGGTGTCACAAGAAAAAGATTCCTGTAACGGTTCACACTGCAATCGGCACAGAAATCATCTACCAGTACCCTTATTGCGACGGCGCTGCCCTTGGCAGGGCGAGCTACCTCGACTTTAAGATATTCACAGATTCTGTTTCAAGGCTTCAGGACGGAGTTATTGTCAACATAGGTTCTGCTGTAATAATGCCGGAAGTGTTCCTGAAATCACTTTCTATTGTAAGAAATCTGGGATTTAAAGTGGACAGATTTGTCTCTGCTAACCTTGACATGATTGACCATTATAGGACTAGAGTAAACGTTGTTGAAAGGCCGACCTCCAAAGGAGGCATTGGACTGAATATCGTCGCAAGACATGAAGAAACGCTGCCTTCTTTGTGCAAACTGCTGGAGGAGACAAAATGAATCATCTGCTGAGAGTTGTCAGTAGTTTCAGGAACAAAAGGGTTATTGTAATTGGCGATGTGATGTTGGACAAGAGCATATGGGGCTCTGTAAAAAGAATTTCTCCTGAAGCGCCTGTCCCTGTAGTAGACGTGAAAAAGGAAACATACTCTGCAGGCGGCGCATCGAACGTTGCGATGAATATAAGCGCGCTAGGCGGAAAAGCGACAGTTGTGGGATTGGTTGGGAATGATTCCGCAAGGAACATTCTTATCAAAATCCTTGAGAGGCAAGGCATATCCACTAGAGGAATGATTGTTCATTCCAAAAGGCCGACAACACAGAAGGTGAGGGTTCTGGGCCAGAATCAGCAGCTGCTCAGGGTTGACTATGAGAGCAAGGATTATCTTGCAGAAAAAGAGGAAAAAAAGATAATTGATTTCTGTGAAAAGGGAATAAAGGAAGCGGATTCTATTGTAGTCTCGGATTATGCAAAAGGTGTTGTAACAGAAAACGTCATGAAGAACATCGTGGCATTGTGCAAAAAGAACAGAAAGCCTCTAGTCATAGACCCCAAGCCAAAACATTTCCCGTTTTACAGGGGCGCAACAATCATCACGCCCAATACAAAAGAAGCGTGCGAGGCTGCTCGCATCGAGGAAACAGAAACTGAAAAGATAAATGAAGTTGGAGAGAACCTAAAAAGAATGACCGGAAGCAATATCCTCATCACCAGAGGCGAAAGAGGGATGTCATTGTTCAGTCTGGATGGCTCCATTCGCCACATTCCAACTGTTGCAAAAGAGGTTTTTGATGTGACGGGGGCAGGGGACACAGTTGTTGGAGCAATCTCATTGTCAATTGCAGCAAGCGCCAGATTAGAGGATGCGGCTGTAATTGCAAATCATGCCGCCGGAATTACTGTCGGAAAGATTGGAACAAGTACTGTTTCGCTGGAAGAACTCACAAGGAGCCTGAACAAGGATGAACAAAGCAATATTTCTAGATAGGGACGGCACAGTGAATGAGGATAGCGGTTATGTTAACAGGATAGAGGAATTTTATCTTATTCCTGGCGCGGTTGACGGACTGAGATTATTGAAGAATGCGGGATTTAAACTGTTTTTTATCACAAACCAATCTGGTATTGGCCGAGGCTATTATAAAGAGGAGAATTTCCATAGCTTCCAGGAACATCTCCTGAAGGAACTGAAAAAACACGGTATAACAATTGAAAAGACACACTTCTGCCCCCATCATCCTGACGATGAATGTGACTGCAGAAAACCTAATCCGAAGAGCATAATTGACATGACGAAGGAATTTGATATTGATTTAAAGAAAAGTTTCACCATTGGTGACCATCCAAGTGACATTGAGCTCGGTAAGAATGCCGGAATAAAAGCCGTATTTGTTCTTACAGGACACGGAAAGAAAGAGCAGCACAATTTGAAGGAAAAGCCGGATTATATTGCGGATAATCTGTTAAAAGCTGCGGAATGGATTGTAAAAAATGAAGGATAAAATCAAAACAAGAAAAGAACTGATTTGGTTTGTCGAGGAGCTGAAGAAGAAAAAGAAAATGATTGTTACCTGTAACGGTAGCTTTGACATAATGCATATTGGCCACGTCTGGTTCCTCCAGGAGGCGAAGAAGCAGGGCGACATATTGATTGTTGGATTAAACAGTGATGCTTCTGTGAAGAGATATAAGGGTCCTAACAGGCCTGTCAACAAGCAGGAGCAGAGGGCAGAGATGGTCGCTGCTTTAGAGATGGTTAACTTCGTCACAATCTTCGATGAACTAGACCCTAGAGCCCTTCTTGAAGCAATAAAGCCGCATGTCCACTGCAACGGCGAGGAATACGGAAAGAATTGTATGGAGGCAGAGACCGTGAGGAAGAATGGCGGCAGGCTCCATTTGATTAAGAGGTTTGGCGACTTTTCAACAACTGAAATGATTAAGAAGATAAAGAAAATCTACTGATAATGAAAAAATTAATTGTCAAAAAGGCAGGTAAGAAAGGAGAGGGTTTATTCGCTGCCAGGAATTTTTCTGACATAATAAATCAAAATTGCAGAAGGTGCAAAAAATCAAGGAAGAAAAGGATGATGGGGTGAAAACATGCCAATCGTAACGATAGAGATGTGGGAAGGAAGGGATAAGGAATTGAAGAGGAAATTAATACAGAATGTTACAAAAGCAGTTTCAGAAACGCTTGGAATCGCGGAAGATCATACTCAGGCGATTATTCATGAAGTACCGACGGATAACTGGGGGATAAGGGGGGAGCAGGCAAGCAGGATGAAATTTTAGATTTTTTTCACTTCAACCCAATTTGAAGTCTACCCAAAATATTTATAAATGAGCGTATTAGCTAGTTCTTGGTGATGAACATGAACAAGAAGATTATCGTTATGGTTTTGGTTTTGTCAATACTTGCATTTGGATGCAACAACACGCAGGTAGACCCTGTGCAGCAGCCATCCAGTACAACAGCATACAACCCTGGGACATATACCGAGCCCTCTTCAATCAGCTTCTCTGAAGAGATAAAAACAGAGCAATTCAAGAGCGAAGAAGAGCTGCTTGGCTTTCTGAAAGAGAACTCCGGCAGCTCAGGAGATTACTATGGTGCTGGAATGTTGGGTGGAATGGTAAGAACCCTCAGTGCGAACAGCAAGATGGCTGTTGAAGAGAGTGTCTCGATGGACTCTTCTGAAGGAGCATATGCCCCTGTGCCGGCAATGGATTACTCTGAAACAAACGTTCAGGTAAAAGGCATTGATGAAGCTGACATGCTTAAGACAGATGGAGAATATATCTACACAATAACAGGAAGCATGGTGTTCATAATTAAGGCTTATCCTGGCGAGGATGCGGAGATTGTTTCAACAATAAAGTTCGACAATGCTCCTCAGGGATTGTTTGTCAAGAATGGAAAGCTTGCCGTGTTTGGCTCATTCTACAACTATGAAAAGTTCAGGGCAATGAGCTTTATGCCAAGAAGCGGAATGACCTTTCTCAACATATACGACGTGGCTAACAGGGAAGAGCCAAAGCTGGTCAAGGAATACAAGTTCGAGGGATATTATTTTGAGGGAAGGATGAAGGATGATTATGCATACGTTCTTACAAACACAATAGCGGAATACAGGCCAAGGGAGCCAACACCGATAATATTTGACGGAGAAATGAAGACAGCAATGCCTGTCGACCATATCTATTATTTTAGCATTCCCTACAGCAATCCGATATTTGTCAACATCCATTCGATTAATCTTGACGACCCGGATGAGCTTAATTCAGAGGCAATAGCTGTTGAGTCCAGCCAGAATCTCTACATGTCACAGAACAACATCTTCATCACATATACTGAATATATCAATGAATGGGATATACAAAAGAAGATTATGATGGGGCTTCTTGAGCCGAAGCTCGCAGAAGATGACAGGGCACTGATTGAAAAAATCAAGGTTACTGATAATGATGTCCTTTCAAGATGGGAGAAAGAGCAGAAGATTTACCAGGTTTATGAGAATATGGCTTCAATGATGACGCAGGATGAAAGGGACGAACTTACTGACAAGGCGGAAGAACTCCTTAAGAAGAAGATGGAGGAATACAAGCATCTTGAATTCACAGTGATTAATAAAATAAAATACGACAAAGGAACAATCAAGCCAGTTGCCAATGGAAATGTTCCAGGACATATAATCAATCAGTTCTCCATGGATGAAAGGGATAATGTTCTGAGGATTGCAACAACGTTAAATGCAAGATGGTCAAGATATGGCCAGCAAACAAAATCAACAAGCAACATCTATGCGCTGGATGCGAACCTTAACACCATGAGTTCTTTGGAAGGGCTTGCCGAGAACGAGCAGATTTATTCAACGAGATTCATCGACGAGAGGCTGTACATGGTGACATTCAGGCAGGTAGACCCTTTTTTTGTGATTGATCTTTCCGACCCTGAAAACATAAAGGAGCTTGGAAAACTGAAGATTCCTGGATTCTCAAGATACCTGCACCCCTATGACAAGGACACAATAATAGGCATAGGGCAGGACGCGACAGAAACAGGAAGGACAAAGGGACTTAAGATTTCATTATTTGATGTAAGCGACGTTACCAACCCAAAGGAAATTGCAAAATACGTTACAGAATCGAGGTATGCTTCCTCGAATGCACTCTACGAGCACAAGGCTTTCCTCTTCTCAAGGGAGAAGAATCTCCTTGTAATCCCTACGTACAACTACAATTATCAGAACACAGGAGAGAATTACAATGGTGCGTTTGTGTTCAGGATTACGAAGGATGAAATAGAATTAAGAGGCTTAATTGACCATTCCATGGGAAGCACTGACCGGTACTGGCAGCCATCTGTCGAAAGGAGCCTATACATTGAAGAACTGCTCTACACAAAGTCACCAAGCTTGTTGAGGATAAACAGGTTGGAAGATTTAAGCAAGGTGAAGAACGTAGAACTGAAGTCTCTTCCGACAGAAATAAGGGTTTATTGATTTGTTTTTTTTATTTTTTTCTAAAGAAGTCTAAAAAGAATCGACCCCGCCAGTCATAGACTGGTGGAAAATTTTCGAGGATTTTATCAGAATCAGAAAGAATACTCGTTTATACAATCCCCTTTATCCTCTCAATCACATCTTTCACAGAAATCCCTGCCATGCAGTCTATCCTTTTGTAATGGCCATAGATATCATAGCAAGGACATCCCTCAATCCTTGACTTTATTACAGCTGAATTTGGTGGCGCGAACCTCTCCGCGGGTGTCGGGCCAAATAATGCAACCAAAGGAATATCCACAGCATAAGCCATGTGACTTGCCCCGGAATCATGGGTTATAAAAAGACTGCAATACTTCATTATCGCGAGGGATTGCTTCAGGGTTGTTTTTCCAATAGTGTTCACGGGGTTTATCTTTCTCATCTGAAGCATCTCATTGACAAGTTCAAGGTCATCATCGCCACCGAAAAGAATGACAGTATTTTTCTTCTCCAGGATTTCAATGAGCTCCGCATACTGTTCAAGAGGCCATCTTTTCTCTGCCATCTCCTGGCCAGGGTTTCTTGCCCCACCAGGTGCAACGCCGATAAGCTTTCCCTTTATCTGAAGCTTCCCAATGAAATCCCTGGCAAAATAAAGGTCCTCGTCAAGAATCGCAACTTTAGTCTTCCTGTCTCTTTCAGAATACCTTATATCCATCAGCCCCAAAAGCTCAAGGTTGCAATCTATTTCGTGCTTTGTGCCGTCAAAAGATGTGCTTTTTGTGTGAAACAATCCTTCATTATTCCTTGCAAAGCCGTACCTTTTCTTGATTCCGGAATATTTCGCGAACAGCCCCCACTGCCACGCCTTGTCAAAGACAAAGCAGACATCAAACCTCTTCTTTCGAATCGCCTTTGCAAGCTTAAGCAACTCAAAGAACTTTTTCTTCACAACAATCCCGTCATCAAACTCGATTATTTCATCAATATCAGAATTATCCTTAAGTATCGGAGCAGACCACTTGCCTGTAAGGTAAGAAATCTCAGCCTCCGGGAACCTCTTTCTAAGAATAGAAAGTACAGGAGTAGTCATCAAGACATCCCCGAGCGCTCCACTTCTAATCAGCAGTATTTTCATGTTATGAAGGATTAATAATTAATATTTAAATCAACCGAATCTATAGCTAAGCCCGTCCATGATTATCTTGAAAAGGAACTTTGGGCCGTGTATTAATGCCCTTGACTTCATCCTGCCGGCCGCGCGTTTCCGCTCATGGCTTGGAATCTCTGCAATCCTTAATCCCTCCCTGAGACAATTTGCAATGAGTTCAATCTCTATCTCAAAGTCCTTTGAACGATATTCATAATTCCTCACAATCTTTTTTCGAAACGCCTTGTAACCGTTAAGTGCGTCTGTCATCTTGGTGCCAAAGAACAAAGTAAATATTCCTGTCAAAACAATGTTTCCAAAGCTCCTCACAGGAGTGTATTCTTCACTCCCTCCAAGGATTCTTGAGCCGACAACAAGACCATATCCCTCCTCAATCTTCTTGATGAAAGTGGGAAGCTCCTCTGCCTTGTGGGAATAATCCGCGTCCATCATTATAATGATGTCGCCCTTTGCCTGTTTGAAGCCGTAGGCAAGTGCCTTTCCCTTGCCATGCACACCTTTATTAAAAACAACCTTCGCACCCTTCTTCTTTGCAATCTTTGCTGTCCTGTCAACACAGCCATCATCCACAACAATAACCTCAAAGGAATAATTCTTGATACTCCGTATCTGACCAAAAACCTCATTCAGAACCAAGCCGATTGTCTTTTCCTCGTCCTTGGCAGGTATGACTATGCTTATTTTTTGCATATTCGGAGGTTAAGGATAACCTTTATAAATCTTGCTTTTTTCTGGAAAAGTAACTTGAAAGAGGAAATTGAGAAAAAAACGCTTCTGCAGGTCGCTGAGAGTAAGAATTACAACAGGAGTGTCTTTGGCCTGATGGAAAAATACATCGGAAAGAATGTTCTTGAGATTGGTGCTGGACTAGGCACAATGACGGCTTTTCTTGTTCGAAAAGGAGGAGTAGTTGCAACAGATGTTGACAAAAGCTATGTCATATTGCTTCAGAAGAGATTCGGAAAGAACAAAAGGTTCAAAGCAATCAGCAACGACATCAGCGGCAATATAGGTAAATTAAAAGAATACAAATTTGATACTGTTGTCTGCATCAATGTTCTTCATCATATAAGGAAGGATGAAAATGCAATGAAAAATATCTACGGTCTGCTTGAAAAAAAAGGCAGGCTGATAGTTATGGAGCCCGCAATGAAAATATTGTTTGGCTCTCTGGATAGGGAACAAAACCACTGCAGGAGATATTCAAGAAGTGAAATAAGGCAGAAGCTTTCGGATGCTGGCTTTGAGGTGGAAAGTTGCTTCATGATAAATGCCATAGGGGCGGTTGGCTGGTTTGTAACAGGAAAAATATTAAAAAGGAAGGAACTTCAGCCAAGTAGCCTTGGATTATTCGATAGAATAATCCCTCTGTTCATTAAAATAGATAAAGTATTAAAGCCGCTTGTTGGTTTATCGGTTGTGTGCGTGTGCAGGAAGTAAAATGGATATAAAAAAGGTAAGCGTTGAACTGATTTTTTTAATAGCAATATTCGGCACGCTGTTATGGATGGGCCTCGGGGGTTTGTCAGATTATAAACTCGAGCACGGTTTTCCGACAGGCTATCTTGCCTCTGACAATTATGCCCATGTTTCATGGGCCGAGCACATAAAGAATGAAGGAAACTACAGGAAAAGCGGCCTTAGCACGGCAGGCGGCTTTCCAGATGTAATTGGCCATTATCCGATGATGCACAGTCACCTTTCAGCAATCTTCTCAATGCTTAGCGGCCTTGAAACCTACGATACAATGCTTTTCCTTACGTTTTTTTTCAGCTGCTTTTCTACCCTGATTGTTTATTTTATGCTTAGACGATATGACAGGAACATAGCGATATTGTCCGTCCCGCTGGCAACTTTTCTTTTCGTCTATAATTTTTACTTTATTCTTCTGTGGGGCCAGTATGCAATGCTTTTTGGAAACTTCTTTGCTATACTCAGCATATGGGCTTTCTCAAGGATTGAACTGAAGCACAGCGGCATTCTCCTCGGACTTGGCCTGAGCGCTGCTTTTCAGTCCCATCCTCCTGAGATGATAATCTGCAGTGCATTTATCGTATTCATAATGGTGATAAGACTTATTCTCAAGAATGTCTCGAAGAAAGAGATGATTGAACTCGCAAAGGCAGCAGCCGTTTTTCTCCTTGCTACGCTCTATTATCTTATGATATTTGTCTTTGCAATAACCAGAATCAGCATATCCCGTGACAAGAATCCGCTGCTCGACCTGACTCAGCCACACATGGAATATCTTAGAACAACATTATTTTCACATTTTCATATTGCCTCTTTTGTTATAGTGGCCGGCGCCCTTGCATTTTTGCTGCTTGCCAAAAAGCTCAAGACAGTATTTCAGTATTCTGCATATGCCCTGCTCTTCGGGTTTTGCAATTACCTTGGAGGAAAGCTTGGAAGCAGAAGCCTGGCCCAGAGGTCATACTGGCCAATAACGCTTGCACCCTTGTTCGGCCTTGGCTTGTTCCAGGTAATAAAGTTGACAAAAATAAAATGGAAGAAAACTTATTCGGTTTTTTTGAGTGCCATCATTGTAATAGGTATAGTGAACGCTTATTACCAAAAGATGTCCCCCCATGGCCTGGTTGAACAGAACCAGTGGAACGGAATTAAATGGTTAAACGAAAACACGCCGTTGGATTCAGAGATATATTTTTTCTATGGAGATACCTATAACCAAGGAGGGATAATGTACAATGTATTCAGAAAAGTTACCTTTGCAGATAGCTCTGATTTTGTGAATAAGCTATCAAACAAGATTATAAGCAGGCATTATCTTTCATACCTTGTTGCTGAGATTAGTTACAAACTGCCTTACAGGAAAAGCACGTTTGATTATGGAGCGCATATGCTTGAGATGGACAAGAGTGTCTTCGAAAGCGAGAAGGATATCTGCAGCTTTGATTATCTTTTGTTCGACAAAGTAAGCATTCAGCCTGTTCTAGCTCAGTACAACATGGCAATAAGGAACGCGATGCTTTCAAACAACTGGATTGAGGAAGTATATTCAAATGACGTTGTCAGCATAATTCATAACAAAAAGCCGGGTGAGGAGTGCATTCCTATGGAAGGCATAAAACTTGAGGTTAAGGAGTGAGAAGATGGATAAAGAGTTCGAAGATAGGCTGAAAAAGGAATCAATGTATTTGCTTGGGCTTCTTCTTGCATTTATGCTAGTCCTCAAGATAGTGTTCCATAAAGAGGGTTTCAGCGTCATCATAAGAACAGCGCTCTCATTCTTTTGGTTGTTAGTATTGCCAGCGTTCAGCATAATGTATTACTGGAAGAAATATCTCAGCTTTGGCGAAAGGTTCATTATCAGCATTCCATTAAATGCCGCGGTGACTGGAATACTGAGCTACAATCTCGGCCTGATAGGATTGCATTCAAGGTATCATGGAATAGTAATCCCTGTGGTGATGCTGGCGGTTGGAACCCTGATAATCCTGAAAAAGAAATAATATTCATTGTTTCTATTCTTTCTTCTTTCCTTTTTTCCTTGTCTTTCTTACTACCAAAGCAGCAACAATGAGGATTAAAAAGGTAATTGCCATCGCTGCCCTAAAGGAGCCAATGACCAAGCCTGAATAATAGACGAGAGTCGAATATCCGCCTATACTAAAGAACATTGTAGCAACTATCTTTTCCTCTAGTCCTAGCTCAAAGGTGTCAAGAATAAAGTATGCTGGAAGCATTATCAAAAACAATCCTGCAATCACCCTGACGCCCGTGAATCCCAGAGCCACATACATAAAAACAACCGAAACCGCTATTCCTGCTACCAGCAGCTGTTTCCTTGTGAGGTTCATGTTGAAAAGCTCTCCTTTGCCCAGTTTTTATCCACTTCATATATTCTTACATTATTCTTGTCAAATAGCTTTGTTGAGCCTGCAAGCACCTTTGTTTCCCAGTCATTTAAAGAAGCAACAACATCCATTCTGTTCACAATGTACAAGTCAGAGTAGTCGACCATGACATAGTCTGTAAGATTGAATTCAGGGACATCGTCTGAGAAAAAGTTGTTTCCTGCCGCAAAGGTCCGCTGGGATAACGTCCAGAGCCATTTCTTCTTCGCATATGTCAGTGTTCCTGCAGGAAGGACCATTGCTTTTTCAGGGAGGTTCTTCTTTATCCACTGTGTTGCATCATACTGCGCAGGATTTATCCTGTACATAGATGGATACGCATCCCTGAGCACAGGATAGGCATTCTTGGCGTTAACTGTCAAGGCCAAAAAGAAAAATGCCGCTATAAGAACAGGCTTGGCGTATTTTTTCAGGAAAGTTGACTTGAAAAGTGATATCAAACAGACCAGACCGAGAGCGGCAATTGGATAGAACACCTGTGCTTCAAGCTCAAGATACCTAGTGTATCTTGGAAGGGATATCACGTCGAAGTGTATAAATACGTAAAGCAGCAAAACCTGCACCAAGAGCAGGATATCTTTTCTTGTTTTTCTGAAAAGAAGATATGCAGCTCCAATAAAGAATAGAATCAAAGTCCATATTCCACCATTCATCTGGCGATAGGAAAAGTAGCTTGCAGGAAGCCCTGGATTGTCATCAGGCATTTTCGACCAGTAGAATAGTCTACCCGGATTATTTATTTTAAACATCTTGGATTGACTGTAACCGTTCTGCTTAATCCCTGCATGACCTAGTACAAGGCTCAGCTGCATAGGGGCCAGTGCAATTATCAGCACGACAAACAATGCTATTGACAATAAAATATTTTTCGTTGTTAACGGGAATGCCTTTTCCTTAAACCAAAGCACCAGCGTTAGCAAGCCCATGACTGCCATTGAAAAAACAACCCCTTGGGGGTGGAAAAGATACTGTAAGACAAGAAGCAGGATGGAGATGTACAAATAATAATCCTTCCTCTTTTTGTTGAAAAAGCTCTCAAGGTAGGAAAAATAGAAACAGATTATTATTGGAACAAAAGCAAATGAGATTGCCTGCATCCATTGGCCCATGACATAAACAAGTATATCCCTCAGGGAAAATGCCATAAGAAAGCTTGAAAGGTATGCTGGAATAAAGCCAAAGAACTTTCTCATCAGCACATATAACGAAAGCAATGTCATTGAGCTGGTTATTGCCAGGAAGATGTATGAAGCCTTTGTTCTGTCGCCACCGATGATTTGAAATACCGCATGGGATGAATAGAATGTCGGGGGATAAGCGACATATCCTCTTGTATCTTTTGCATACATGAGCTCTATGTAGGAAGGGACCTTCCAGACAGACTTATCGTTCTCTGACATCCAGTCTCCTGGAGCATAATGAACAGGCGGGTCTACGTCTCCATAAGGCAGAGGATTTTTCTGGATTGGAAGAGTCCACATATAGATTGTAGTAAGCCATAGCAACAAAACCAGAAAATACTCTGTGTTTTTATTCATGGTTTCAGAGTTATTACCGAGGTTTAAATATTTAACTATAAATCGTCCTCTTTGTTCAAGAGGTTTATTGTTACAAAAAATAGTGCAGAGCTCAGCATACTTATGAATGCCAGTATTCGTTCCAACCTGAGAGGAGAATAACTTATCCGAATCTCATCGGTATCAGAGGGCACAAAAACAAGAATTGTGTTCATGTTTGTGTCAAAGCTTTCCAGCTTTCTATTCTTGTCATCAAAAAATCTGAATCTTGGGTCGTATTTTCTTTTTATGTGAACCCAGCTGCCCGTTTTTATGTCTCCAATAACACGAAGGCTGTATCTTGAGTCTTTGACAAAGTTCAGGGTTCGCTGCACAGGATTTAATACATTGTTTCTATATTTTGATGCCAAGTCAGGATTTTCAAAGCTGACACCTGCATAGATCTGATTCCTGTACAGATTATCGTCGACCTTTTCAAAAACAGGAACAGTAGTTTCAGCCAGAGAAGAATTTACTACATTTATGAATCGTAAGTCATCAGTAACTTGGAAAAATTCAAAATTGTCTTTTATCTGGCTGGTTGACAACACGTTTAGGAGATCAAGCATGTCCTGGCTCGAGACCAACAGAATTATCTTTGAGATGCCAAAGAGCCTTATGTTATTAAGGAAAAAGAAGGCATTTATTTGACCATCGTCATTTCTGAGAGGAGATGAAATTTGAGTATCCGCTAAAAAGTCATTAAATTGAACCCTGTAGCCTTGATGAACCGTCATGAAGAATATGTTCATATCGTTGCTGTAATAAAAATAAGGTACAACTCCTGGACTATACATCCCATAAAAGCATATGTTTTCGTTCAGTTCATTTCTGAAAGATTGAAGGAATAGCTTGTTCAGGGAATGAGAAAATCCGTCGGCAGTCAGAGAAGATTCAGTGTAGAGCGATTTTATCTTTGAACTTCCATAAGATTGTATCGGAACAAACAACGCCAACACCAAAATCAAGGCCAGCAGCCTGCTCTTGTTCGATTTTTGAAGAAGAAATACTGAGGAAGGCAGGAAGAGAATGAACAATAGGAATGTATGAAGGTCTCCTGTCCGAAATGCTTCCATCATTGAAAAGTAACCAAAAGTCGAAAGTGCCGATGAGGCAGCAAGTAACAATAACATAAAGAAAGAAAAAAGTACTGCAAATTTCGGCTTGGTGATTACTGAGAATAAGGCCAGGGATAGCAGTAATATTCCTCCATAAAAACCAAAACTTATATCTGCAAGCTGGCCAGAAGGATGGTTCTTGAAATCGAATGAATGAGATAACTTGTCCTTCATGATATTATATGTATTTGGAAATATTGGCAGGTTTGGTTTTGGTGTCTGAAGCTGGCCGTGGTAAACCAAAAGCGGATCGGCTAGGAAGAACAGAACCATTCCGAAAAACAGAAGCAGGCATAACAACAATGGGAGTTTCTTTATGTTCTTCAATTTTGCCAGATCTGGTTTGAATATTGTTAAAGAGAAAAGAACCAGAAACAGGAAAACAACCATTAATTCGGCTGCAAGTCTTGCACCAAGCATCAACGTCAACAATATGTTTCCGCACAGGAGGAAAAAAAGAGATATTCTGAACTTTCCTTTTGACAAATCCCTGACAAAAAGCAGTATCAACCCGAATGACAGAATCTCAAGAGGCACTGCTATCGTGTCTTTGGGGGTTGTATTCCATTGCCAGACAAATGGCCCGAGATAGGGTATTGTTGAAACGAAGATTGTGGAAAAAACAAGATAGAATTTCTTGTTTTCTGCCCCAAATATCTTGGGCAGCACCTGCTGGGTCAGGAATAATGCAGAAAAAAGGATGAAGAGTATTGAAAGGAAAACAAATAGTTTGACAGAGTATATTAGGTCACCAATGCCAAGAACATACCGCATTATTGGCACAGTCCCTATAAAACCGACAGATTCTGTCAGCAACAGGTTGTCACCAACTCCAACCTTTGGTTCATAGATGGGAATCTGCTTATCTTCAGTCAAGCCCCTGTACATCGTCTCAACTCTTGAATTGTAAAGGACAGTTGTACAGCACATTGTTCTGTTGTTGAACATTATTGGATTTATGTAAAGGAATAAAAAGAAGAAGACTGCTATCATCGACGCGATTTGCTTTTTTGTAAACTGAAAGCCGCGCATAAATGAAAAATCCAGTTTTTTCCTCTTGAAATCAATGAAGGATATGAATGGAATGATAACAATTGCAAAAAGATACACTAAAGGGCTGAAGCGCGAATCAAAGGCCATTCTTCCGTAATAAAACACAAAAGTAAGCAACAGCATCGATAAGTAACCGAACAACAATGCCGAGAGAGAACTGATTCCCCTTAGTTTAAAATAGGGAATTGAGAGCAGCATGATAACGATGAATATGAGTATGAGTTTGTCATAAACCAGGAACAGTGCCGCTAGAAGCAACAGGTTGATAAAATTGCTCTTGATATAAAATAATCTTATTGACAATACCAACACGGAAAGTATAAACACAATCCACCTGCCAGAAAGCAGGCTGATTAGAAAAGAAGCTGTTAAATAAAGTGCTGATATGATGAAGTTGCCTGTCGTAATTGAAGTTTTCTTGAATTTTTTAGAAGATTGTACCGACTTCAAAACAACCCTCTCACATAGTTTCCAGTAATCATCGAAACATTGTGTGAAAAGGGTATTTAAATGTTTTTTCTAACTGATTGGAAAGATTTAAGAATCAAAAATATTTTCAGGAACAAAAGGCAGGTGAGTTATAATGAAGCTACTGGTAACAGGAGGAGCCGGCTTTATAGGAAGCCATGTTGCAGAGATTTATGCGGAGAAAGACTATAGTGTGACTGTTTTTGACAATCTCAGCAGAAGCATTCTTCTTAACAAGGAGATAAAAAACCTCGACCATAACTGGAATTATCTAGGCAAGTTCAGGAATGTTGAGCGTGTCAGGGGCGACATAAGAAACAAAAAGGAGATTGAGGAAGCTGCAAGAGAAAAGGACTTCATAATACACACTGCAGCTCAGACCGCCGTTACAACATCTATCACAAATCCTGAAGCTGATTTCACGACCAATGCTCTTGGAACATTTAATGTTCTTGAAGCAGCAAGAAAGAATGATGTAAAAGCGGTTGTTTACTGCTCCACGAATAAGGTATTCGGTGATAATGTCAACAAGATAAATGTCAAGGAAGGCGAAAAGAGGTATTCTTTCGGCGAGTCGCATGAAAAAGGCATATCTGAAACATTTGACATTGACCTGTGCGAGCATACTCCCTACGGATGCTCGAAACTGACCGGAGACATGTATGTCCAGGACTATGCTCATTTATATGGCATCAGGACAGGAGTTTTTAGGATGTCCTGCATTTATGGAACAAGACAGTTCGGAGTTGAAGACCAGGGCTGGGTTGCATGGTTTACAATAGCGACAGTGCTTGAAAAACCCATAACCATATACGGTGACGGCAAGCAGGTAAGGGATGTCCTTTATGTTACAGACTTGGTAGATGCATACGACAGATTCCTCGGTTCGAAAATAAAGAACGGCATCTACAACACAGGTGGAGGTCCTCAAAATACCATATCGCTCCTTGAACTTCTTGACTTCCTTGAAAAGCTCACTGGAAAAAGAAGCAGGATATCGTTCAGCGACTGGAGGCCAAGTGATCAGAAGGTCTATATATCCGATATAAGCAAAGCGCAAAAGGAGCTGGGCTGGAAGCCAAAGATAACTCCTGAAGAAGGTGTTAGGAAAATATCAGAGTGGACGCTTGAAAACAGAAAGCTGTTCTAGATGACAGCCACTCAGGTGATGCATTAATATGAAGGTTGCAATCTTGTATCCTCCTTTCAGAAAGGGAAAGCAGTATGCACAGCTTCCCCAGAACAGACAGTTTAGGTACATGTATACGCAGGAGGCAAGAATCTATCCCATGGTTATGTCTGTCGCCGCCACTCTTCTTCACCAGAACAGCCATGATGTCCTTTTTCTCGATGGCATAAATAACAAAAGCATAAGGCATAATTTCATGAACAGAGTGCATGCATTTAATCCGGATGTCATAATATTTGAAACCAAGGCTCCGGTGGTGAAAAAGCACTGGAAGATGATTGACGAGATTAAAAAGAGAAAAGATATTGTTTGTGTACTGGTCGGAGACCACATAAGCGCATTTCCTGAAGAATCAATGAAGAACAGCAGGGTCGATTTCTGTCTCACTGGCGGAGATTATGACTTAAGCATACTGATGCTGGTTGAGTTTCTCTCCAAGAAGCGAAAAACACTGCCAAAGGGCTGCTATTACAGGCACGGCAAGCGAATAAAAAACACAGGCAGCTTTGAGTTGGTTGAGAATCTTGACAGCCTCCCATTTATAGACAGGGATTTAACTAAGTGGAGGAATTACGGCGAGGCATATCTTTATCAGCCATGCACATACATTCTCACAGGAAGGGGTTGTGGCGGAACAGGCACTGTTGCAGGAAGATGTACCTTCTGCAGCTGGCAGCATGCGTTTTGGAAATGCACGGCAAGATTAAGGTCCCCCAAGAATGTTGTTGAGGAAATCAGCATACTTGTCAGGAAATACAAAGTCAAGGAAATATTCGATGATAATGAAGGCGGGGCAATGTGGAACAAGGAATGGCTGAAGGAATTCTACAACGAGATGAAAAAACACAATCTTATTGGAAAAGTCGTCATCTCCTCAAACGCCCGTGCAGACTCTCTCGACAAGGAAACCTGCAACCTTCTTTCCAGGACAGGATACAGGCTTTTGAAGATTGGACTTGAAACAGGAAATGATAAGACGCTTAAGATGCTGAACAAGCTTGAAACAATTGATGACATTAAAAGAGGAGTTAAGAACGCAAAGGACAAAGGATTGATAGTTATGCTGACGACGATGGTGGGATATCCTTGGGAGAGCCAGAATGATTTTGAAAAGACATATGAGGTAGCAAAGGAGCTGATGCTCTACAAGACGCACTTCGGTGATGTCTTGCAGTCAAGCATAGTGGTGCCATATCCCGGGTTGCCCCTATACGAGCAGGCATTAAAGAATAAATGGTTTGTTCATAAGCCCAAGGACTATGAAAAATATGACATGGATCACCAGATTCTGAAATCGCCAATAGACACCGACGCTGCCTGCAAAAGGATGTGGAAGATTCATTATGAACCTAGATTTGTTATCAGGTCAATTCTTACATTAAAATCATTCAGGGACATAAAACTTGCGCTTAGAGGGATGAAATCCCTCATAGGACATGTGCAGGACTACAGGGAATAAGATGAAAAGCAAATGGGATTCGCAGTGGGAGATTCCTTTCAAGAAGAAAGACATAATCTCCATGGTTGAGCATTATAAGAAAAGCCCCAACTGGCTCGCCTACATGAAGCTTGTTCCGGATTACAGGGGCATGAAAGTTATTGAGCTTGGCTCAGGAAGAGGGATGAACAGCCTCATGATGGCGCTCAGCGGCGCAAAGGTTACGCTTGTTGACTCTTCGGAAAATGCAATGTCTTTTGCAAAAAAACTGTTTAGGGCATTTGCCATAGACGCAACCTTCATAGTCGATGATGTCATGAAATTCAGGACAGTTGAGAAGTTTGACCTTGTTCATTCAGAGGGGCTTGCCGAGCATTTCAAGAGCACCGATTCAATAATAAAGAGGCATCTCGATCTGGCAAAAAAAGGCGGAAAGATAATCATCTTTGTTCCAAATACCATTAACCTTTTGTACAGGTTCTCATTATTCTACAGCCAGCACTTTGGTGAATGGAAATACGGCCACGAATATCTGACAGGAATAAGAAAGATTAAGAGATGCTTGGAGAGAATGAATGCAAAAGTTTTGAAGCAGGCAGGCTATAACTTTCTTCTTTCCGTCCCGATAACGTTTATCGAACTGAAAAAGAAGCACGACGAATTTCTCTACACCGTTAAAGACCTTGTCAGCATTTACAAAAAGTACAAATACATTGGATGGGTTGAATCAGTACAGCATCCTCTGAACAAATACTTCGGCAGAAGCGCGGGGGTGTTGGCCAAGAAAGAATAATTATTTCTTTCTTTTCTTCTTCGTCAGCAAACCCCGGATAAAACCTAAGCCATACGATATGTGTGTCGACGGGATTCCTATGAGAACAAGAAGCCCTCTGATAAGATGCCTTGTCTTTATTGACTGCAACATCACTAACAGAAGATACAAAGCAATTATGCCAAGATAAACCGTAAATAGGGTTTCGCTGAAAGGAGAAAGCACTGCACCGCCCACCAAAAAAAGAACAAATGCTGAAGGGGCAAGATGAAGCAGCGCCTTGAAATTGGGAATCTCCTTAAAAAGCCATGCCTTGTTCCTGCCCTCGACGAACATCCTCCTGACGTGCGGCCAATACAAAGGCCGCCGATGATGATAAACAAAAACATCCTTTGAGAATATTATCTTCTTCTTCAGCTTGTTTCTTATCTGCCAGCAGAGCTTCGAATCCTCTGATGTCAGGAGAAGGGTGTCGAAGCCGTGGAGTTTTCTTACAATCGCTGTTTTTATCAGGAGATTGCTTGTAGGGCTTTCCTTGTATTCATAGGTTCCTGGATACTTGTATTTTCTGATAAAATAAACCGTTGACACTCCGAGTCCTGAAAAAAGCACATCCCCTGCAGCTCTCTCTGCAATTGAAACATCTGGCGGAACATGGTTCGGGCCTGCAACCGCTCCAATATCCCCGTGACTGAAAAGCCTCACCGCGTTTTTCAGCCATTTCTTGTCAGGGTAGGCATCAGCATCTATAAACGCACAAATCTCTGACCTTGACTTCGATACTCCTGTATTTCTTTTTATTGAAGGAAAAACAGGACCTGTTGGATAAACCCTGCATTTCCTGAACTTCCCTTTTAATCTCCTGTCAGGAAGAAGCAGAATCTCATAGTTTGAATAGTCCAGCAGCTGGCATTTCTTAATGCATTCCAAAACTAACGAATCCAGCTTCTTGAAAGGAATTATTATCGAAACACTTGGCTCGCTCATGCTTCTAAAGGAAAGCCTTTGTTTTAAATATATTTCGAAAGAAATCAAACCAGCTTGAATACCTCATCCGACCTTATCCTCAAAAGATAAAGGGAGATTATGCCTATAACTATAGCAACACTGGCCACTGTGGCATGTATGAAAAGAGCAACAGCGCTTGCCAGGTTTCTCTCAACGCCAAAAAGACTTGAAAAGATAAGCATCTGGACAAGTTCACTGCTTCCTATCTGCGCAGGAGGAGTTGGCAGTATAAATGAAAGGTTGAAAAGGGTAAAGCCAAACATTGCAAATATGAACGGAATTTTGTAACCAAAAGCGGCATAAGTCAGCATAAGATATGCTGAATCAGAAACTACGGTTATGAAAGTCATGAACAGGATTTTGAAAAGGTTGCCAGGACTCTGCTTTATCACACTCATGCCCCTGACAAAGAGAGTGACAATCTCGGTAAAGCGCTTCTTGAACCTTTTTGGAAACCAGAAAAACATTTTTAGAATAATTCTTATCACAAACTTGTCATATCTTAGTGACAGGAAAAGAACAAACACGGCTATTGCAAATATCAGCAGAACAGCCATAATCACCAGGCTAAGCTCACCCGGCAGGCTCATTGAAAGGAAAGGCAGGAGGAATAGCAGCAGAAGAACAGGTGTAAGGTCCATTATCTTGTCGATGAATATGCTCGGCAGGGTTTTTGACATCCTGACCTTCTTGAGCTTTTTTATGAAATAGCATTTGGACAGCTCGCCGAGTCGTATTGGAACCAATATGTTTATCATGTTCCCTGCCATGAGGATGTTGAAGGATGTAGATTGATTCAGCTTTACAACAGGCTCGAGTATTGCCCTCATCCTGTAGCTCCTGACGTAGAAGCTGAGGAAGTAGAAGAACAATCCCGTGGCAGCAAGAGCGACGTTTATATGAAGAAGATGACTTTTAATCTTCCTGAAATCAACAAACCTGCTCCATAAGAATAAGAAAGCAAGGCCTATCAAAAAAGCAATGATTATTCGTGCAGAGTGCTTTTTCAAAAATTCCATTCTAGCAGATGTATTTTGCATGATTAATAAATCTTGTCGTTTTTAAGCACAACTTTTTTAAATCCTTATCATAACCGGTGCATTATGAGAATGCTCCTAATCAAGCTGGCTGCTGCAGGCGATGTGCTAAGGACAACCTCTGTCCTTGAGCCATTGAAGAATAAATATAAAGACGCAGAGATTGACTGGCTAACAAC
>JAFGPE010000089.1 GCA_016926055.1 Candidatus Woesearchaeota archaeon
ATCTCAGGGAACTAGGACTTGATGCAATATCTTTTCTCAATCTTATGCTCGGTATGTTTGAGGAAAACAAGGGCGAATCGGAAAAAAGCCAAATCAGAAAACATTATGCCATAAACCAGATGCTTGATGCATTCCTGAGACGGAATAATCCCAACATTTATTCCGATGATGGAGTTTCAGTAGGCCTTTATCCAGCATTGTCATCAGATTTGTCAGACTTTGATGACAACTGCTGTAAAATGAGACTGATTGAATATTTCTATGAAACAAAGGCGCTGATAAAGAAAGCCGAGGAGAAAGCAGAAACTATGACTCGTGCATCCAGTCAAAATCCACTTGTGCACAAAAATAGATATCTGTGCAATCTGGAGAGATTGGAGACTGCGGTTGATCAGAATATGAAGAGTATTCTGAGAACAATTGACGTTGATGAATTCATTCCGAAGGCTAAGCTACAAAAACTAATCCCTGATGCATTTACTACGGAACTAGAACCTGCCAAACAATATCCCGTGACCAGACACAAGAACTTAATTAATCAGCATATGTTATCGCTGCCTGTAATGTATCTTGTCGCAGCAGGGTTTTTGTTGTCTAGCACAGGATTTTTTGTCGGAAGGCATTTCTCTGATAATAAGCGCCCTTCTTCAGCAGTTCAATCTGCCGATTCCACACAATATGATCCCCTTCGAACAGCAGGAACTTCAGGTCAAATAGAGCCACCTCAAATCTCAACCACGAATTCCTTGGATTTGATTCCAAACAAGGAGAGCGGTTTGCTGGTTTTATATGACGGTCTTGATTCTGTTGACAAAAAAGAAGCGATAGATCTCAGACTGGCTATTGAAGATACTGCTTATTGGAACATTGGCCTAAGTAACGGAGGCATTCTTTTGATACCGTATAACATAGGTGCTCTGCCAAGCGACTCTATAAAACTGAACATGCTAACAAAAATATCAGACTGGTACCAGCGTGACAAACGCTACCAGCTGGCAATAGATTTAAGGCACGCGTCAGGTTTGGATGCTGCCGTAATTGAAGGCATCAGGAATGTCACAGAGAGTCTGACATTGAAGAAACCAGTGGGAATCTTTTATTCAGACAAAACAATATTCGGAGAACTACTAAACTCAGGCATGTTGCCGCTTCATAACCCCACCATCTATCCTCATCAGAAAGAAAACGCAGCCCTGCATATGCCAAAAGATACAACAAGCAGCGTTTTCTGAAAACCAAATCTTTTTAAATTACCTAGGATTTTCGTTTTAAGTCGGGCCCGTAGTCTAGTGGCTATGATGTTGCCCTTACAATGCAGCAATGCAAAAGACAGGCGAAGGTCACCGGTTCGAGTCCGGTCGGGCCCATTCATTTTGTGGCAATTTAGCCCAAGCGAAAATTTCGCTCTTTGCGCGAAATTTCCGGTAAAGAAAATCTCGACTTCATCGAGATTTTCGAACGTGTCAGAAGAAAAAATGCCGACTGCATCGACATTTTTCCTTCATTCCACGCGACAGTAGTCTAATGGCTAGGACATTACCCTGCCAAACCAACAGGGTGCAGTCCGGTAGTAATCCGGGTTCGAATCCCGGCTGTCGCATCATATTTTTATCTACCTTGTTGGCTTTATTGCTAAACCCATCGCTTTACGTTCTTTCTGGATTTCTCAACTAGGCTATTGAGCATATTCTTGACGTGTTGTTTGCTTTATTGTTTTATCACCATAATGCAAATATTTAAAATTACGCCCATATTCACTCTGCTGGGTGCACCACAGGATTGCGGAGCGAGTGATATGAAACTCAGAGGCCTTATTAGAAAAACAGAAGAATTTATGCTTCCAGACATTTATAGAAAGAAAACCAGTAAGAAGAAGCACTATTTTATACATCCAAACAAACTGGTTTATTTTCCAATAAGTGCAGCACTCGTATATATTTTTCTCCAAACAATGAATTTTTACCAACCAAAAAAGATAGATGACTACCCGAAGACTATTGATGGCCTGACAAGGGAAACTATGGAATATTATCGGGCGAAGATGGGTCCTGCTCTTGACGCGGATTTTGAGCTAGAGCCAATTAGCTACATTGAAACAGTACTAAATTCTTTAATGGTTAATGAAAATATTGCACACAATTCGAGCGAGAAAGATAAAGAAAAGGTGTTGAGTGAGAAAGATGAAGAACAGGTGAAATCAATTATAAAATTAATCGAAGAGAAGGAGAGAAACAGACAAAATATGACGAAGAAAATGAATATCAGAGGAAGAGAGTTGACAGATGAGTATTTTTTGAACAGGGACATGAAGATAACTCCTGAGAACACTGATGACCATGCTAGTGATAAATTATTTTTCTTCAAATCTGATAACAGGTATGTCTATCGGGTTCCAGTCTGGACAGCAATCATGGCATTAAATCCCCGAAACACCATTCCAACTCTGTTCGATAAACCAATTCTACCGTTCTATTCCAAAATAGATTTGCCAACAAGCAAAAGGGATGCAGGGTTTGGATCTTTTGAGGTTATTGATTTGGTAGAAACAAAAAAAACACAGATAAAAGAAACAAAGAAGCTGCCTTTTAAATCTCTAACTAATGATGTGTTTGATGAGTCAGGAATAATTTCCTTTGAGTTTACTTCTGATTATTATGAGAAAGGCAAGGACATAGGAAGAGTGCTTAGAGCCTTACAAAATGACATCATACGTTCGGGAGGAAATCTTGATACACTAGGATACTCTGGCTTCGAAAGGCCAATGTGGGCTTTATTTCAGTGTTATCTTCCGTCTTGGCATTTTGATTATACTTCGCTTAGTGGAGCTGCTGGGACACTCTCTAAGCAGATATATTTTGATGAGTTCTTTGACTTTATTCAATATAATATCCACACATATAAAGGAAGCCCCCTTGCAGAATTTCTTGCATGGGCGTCAATAAACTTGATTGATGACGAGAGATATGCCCTTAGCTGTATTGAGACTGCTTATTCTATTATGAGAAGGTGTGAAAGTGTAGTTACTCCAATGGATTCTGCACAAATCGAGCTTTTTAATATTGCTGCATTCAATATTGCAAAAGCAGCACATGAAAAAAGGTTATCAAGAAGAGATTTGGACAAGCTTTTATTTGGACAAAAGGAAGAAATACTTGTCAATATAATAAATGAAAGCAATGATCCTGAATCAAAAACAAGAGCTTATGCTGCATTGGGTCACGAATATGGCCCAAACTCTTTTGTGAATGATGTACAGGTATGGCCGCCTGCGGACTATGACAAATCACTTGAATATTACAGAAATGCAATTGAGATTGGTGTTAAGTATGTGCCTGAGCAAGACGCTGAAAATAATGTTAGCTATGTTTTGATGGACATCTATCGTAACATGCGTATGAATTATGATGAATACAATAAAAGCCAAAAAAATATCGCTAAAGAATTAATGGAACAAATGGCTGAGAGAGTACTTGAGTAGAGAATATGAATTTGAAGAATGATGGTTCTATCAGTTGGAAACACGACTAATGATGTGTGCTTTGATAAATAGTACTAGTTGGTTGTCCAATTTATGAAAATTTAGGTAAACAGTTTACGCAATATTTATAAATAACCAGCGGTTTCTGAAGAAAATACAATTTAACGGAGGTCAAGGTAGCAGCATTCCAATGGCTGTGAAGAATCGAACAATGAAACGAAGCTCAAGACGCTGGAAAAAGAAAAGGCAGATGCGCTGGAAGTGGCAGCGCAAGCGAATGAAGAAAGAGAAGAGAAGAAGACAGAGGAAGTAATTCTTTTAAAAAGATTTATATACCTTTTATTGCACGTATTTTGCTTTGATGGAGATTTCAAAAAAATGGTGGTTCTGGGTAATTATTGGAATAGTTCTTGCAAACATTATCATTTACCTTGCAGGGGCCTATTCCTGTGCAAAAAAACCCCTTCAGCATAATCAGCTGAGGTATGCTCTTTTTGATAACAATGTCGTGCACGACTTCAGGACAATGTGCAATGATTTTGAACTGGCATGCGAGAGAATTGGTCCTTTTCAAAGGAGAATGGTAAACCAGTATCTTGAGTGTGAACGCTGCTATCTCAAAGCCGAATCGCTGAAGGATCCTGTGCAGAAGACGAAGGAGTTGCTGAAGTGCGAGAAAATATTTAAAAACAATCCCGAGGACTGGGATGTTGTCTGCGCAGAATATTATGATATAAGGGAAAGGGCAATATCTGAAAAAGACATCAGTCTGTGCGATGAAGTGCCTTCTTCTCAGATAAGGTTCAGCGAGGATTCTCAGTCGAGTTGCAGGGATGTTTGCATCTTTGTTGTGAGCAGCTTCCTGAACGACTTCTCGAACGACTACTGCACTCTTGGAATGACTAAGCGGCTGAGAAATGACTGCTATATTGTGGCAGCCAAAAAAACAAAGAATGTTTCTTTTTGCGATAAAACAACGCTGTCCTTCTTTAAGACGTCTGTGAGGGAGTTCACCCTCTGTTTCGATTTAACTCTTAACGATACAGCAAAAGGCTCATCTCAGCAGCGCAGTTTCTGCGGCGAGCTCAACCAGGCGGCAACCTGCCGCTTCGAGATATCCAGTAGCTTTGAAGATTGCAACAGGTTCATGCTTTCCCTTAAACAAAAAGACCTTTGTTACCTTAAATTCATAAACTCAATTAAGCTGGCTAAAGCCCCAAACACGTTCAGCTGTGATGATTTCAACACAGAAGAAGGAAGAATTTTCTGCAGGGAGGCAAAGAAGAAGCAAGGTGCATTTGTTCTAACATAACTTACGCCAGATAGAAAACATTCAGCACAAGGAATACTACATACACCAGAACGAGCAGCGCTCCCTCGTGCCTGCGTATGGCATTCTCTCTCCTGATATGTCCCTTAAATATAAAAAACATCATTAGCACATTCATGAAAATCATCATCGGGATATCAAACTGAAGCCATTTCTTCTCAATGGCAAACGGCATCAGGGTAGCAAGAAGCCCGAGCGTCACAAGCAAGGTGAATATGTCTGAGCCAAATGTTTCAGTTATTGCAATCTTAGTGTAGTTTTTCTTTGTTCCGTCAATTGCTGAAATGATGTTCGGTATCGAAGGGCCGATTGCACCAATGGTCAATCCTATCAGGACATCAGAGATTCCGGACATTTGCGCGATTTTTATCAGTCCGTCTGAGAAAACATACGAGCCGAATAGAAGCATGGCTATGCCAAGTACAAAGAGAAGTGTGCCTGGTCTGAAATGGATTCCTTCGAGGCCAATAACCTTTAGCTCATCCTTGATTTCTCTTAATTCCTCCTCCCTCGCTCTCTCGCTTCTCCATTTTTCAAAAAACCACACATTGAGGATATATGGAACGAAAAGCAGGAGCAATGTTGCCCCTTCTATCCTGCTGAACTGCAAATCAAAGCCAAAGAGAAAAACAATTATTGCAATTACAAATGCGAAGATGCCATCTCTCATGACAACTCTCCTATCTACAGACAGCGGCTTAATCATCGCGCTGATTCCGGTCATAAGGCCGATGTTGCAGATGATTGAGCCAATTATCACTCCAAGGCTTATGCCTCCGTGTCCCTTGAAAAAGGCATAAACTGCAATAATCACCTCCGGAATGCTTAGCATCACAGATACAAGGAGGGATGCAACTGCAATATATGTTGTACCTAGCTTGTCTGCTACAGGAACCATTGAATCAGTTACCCAGTCAGAGCCCTTGGAGAGTACGATTGTTCCCAATACCAGCAGCACAATTACCAGGATTATTTCGAACATGGAGCTAAACTTTTCATTATTGGTTAATAAAGTTTACTAAATCGAGCCTTTTTTTCACAAAGAATAAATACTAGTTAGCCCATTTATGCAGAATATGAAGAGAGTATTGG
>JAFGPE010000090.1 GCA_016926055.1 Candidatus Woesearchaeota archaeon
AATCCTGCAGGGAAAAGGCTGTAAAATACAAATGCAATGGGTGCGGCTTCACAGGGCCGAACTAAAATGGCACAGGTAATTGTAACATTCAAGATAATGCCGGAGAGTCCTGAAATTGACCTTGACGCAATTCAAAAAGTTGCAACAGAAAAGATTTCTGCATTCGGCGGCGAGGTAGGAAAAACAGAGATAGAGCCAATCGCTTTCGGATTGAAGGCATTAAAGCTAATCTTCATCATGGATGAAAAGAAGGGCTCAACAGACTCCCTTGAGAAGGACATTACCGCAATCGAGGGTGTGAATTCGGTCGAGCTGACCGACATAAGAAGGGCAATCGGATAATTATTTCTTTTCCACTTTCTTAATTATTCCTGCTAGGAAGAACCTTGTCCAGGAGACAAAAATCACAAGAAGAATTGCAGAAACTATGTCTCCGATTATTTCAGGCAGGTACTGGACAGGCATTGAGATGATTAAGAGTGCCACAATGGCTCCTGCCATGAAAAGGTATGGAAGAAAAAAGCGAGTTATTCTTTTTATTCCGATAAAAAATGCTTTTTTAATGCTTCCCGTCTCGTGCCAGGTAACGGAATAATAAAAAACAGCAAGCAGGTGGAACGAGAAAAGGATGAACAGTACAGCTGGAATTGACGCCCATCCGCCTATTAATGGAAAAAATGCCGCCATCAATAAAGTGACGATCATCAAACTTGTTATTCCGATTATGGAATTGACCAGCAACATCATCCAGACTAGCTTAAAGCGAAATCTCTTTCCCACGACCCTACTCCAGATTAGCGCCCTGAAGAGCGAATAGAGGAAGAATATCGTTAAAGAACTCAACGCAAACATGACTAGCACGGGAACTGCCTTTGCCATGAACACATCAACCATTGCAGGGTTACCTGAGATGCTCTCAGCGTCAAAGCCGTTGAACACTGCTCCTGCAACAACGTTGTTGAAGAAAAGAATGCCGAAGCAGATTATCCAGAATAAAGCATCATAAAGCGCTGCAAGAAGGTAATCTGCGTTGAATTTTCTAAATGATTCGATGAATTTTCCCCATACTGCACCGGAATAATTTTTCATAACAGCATATTTTTCGAAAGATTTAAATAGTTTACTCCTTGGAAAATCATTTATGGCGGTGCAGGGGTTGATACAGTATATTCAGGAGAAGCTACATCAGGGCTATGCTCCAGCTTCAATTAGAAGCTTTCTTCTCGGCCAGGGATATGCCCAGAACGATGTTGACTCCGCATTTAATTATCTTGAGCCGAGGAAAAAAAGCTTCTCTGCTGCAAAGTTCTTCGGGGTGACACTTTTTGTTATAGGTGTTGCGCTGATGATTGTTGCAAGCCTGAAGTATATTGGAGTGAAGCAGGACATTGTTTCTGAACTGAAGGTTACAACAGAACTGCTGACTGCAACATATGTTCCTGGAAATCCGCTTAAACTAAAGATAGACATTTCAAGCGAAAGAAAGATTCCCGAAACTCTTGTTCTGATGTACAAGGTGAGCGACAGCAGGGGCAAGACATTGTTCTACAAGGACGAGACAGTAAATGTTGTGAAGCAAAGAAACTTTAACCGTGACATAATCCTTCCTGAAAACATAAATCTTCCCGGAGAGTATTCCCTCGACACAGAAGCATCGATAGGAGAGAATGCATTCATCTCCAGCTTCGGCTTCAGGATAGTTAAGTCGGAAACCAAGGATGAGGAAGATGCTGAGTTCCGGGTCGTGAAAGAACAGCCGGTAATAGCGTTTGTGAAAAAAGATCCCACTGTCCCGCCTGCAAGGGGCATTTCTGTCGATGATGTTATGAGGATGGACGGAGCTTAAGAAGTTTATTTCTAAAAAAGAGATGTTTGTGTAACTAAAATCTATCCAAGATTCGGCTCGATGCTGTCCCTATAAGTCATGGAAAGAATTTCTGCGCTCGATAGCTGCTCGAGATCATTATGCTTGTTAATCGCGCTGATATCCGGTGCTATTGCATAGAAGACAATTGCCTTGTCAGAGTATATGTCTTCCTCCTTTAATTCCCACAGAGAATTATTTGTGTTAATCACCGTGTTTCCCAGCGGAACAGCATCCATCCTTACTTCAGGTATGTCCTCGCATTTCTCATCGCAAAAGATTGGGCATGCCTGATAGCAGACACGGTCTTTGGGTATTGTTACTCCATCATAATTGATTACAGTAATGTCCACTGCATATTTCCCCGGAAGGAGGTTTAATGTTGCATCCTCGTCGCCATGGAAGGATGCAAATGCCGTATACGGGTCTTCATTCTCGCTGATTCTCTCCAGCGCGATTATTGCCTGCTCGGATGGCTGCAGGGCTTCCTCCTCCTGAATGTATTTCCAGGTATATGCGCCATACTGAAGAGGAACCTTCTTTATTAATTTCTTCTTCAGGAGAATTCTTTTCTCGACAATTCTGTTCATCGAAAGGGCGATTTCGTCTTCCTTTTTGTACTGCGAATAATGAACTCTATATTCCTGGAAGTAAAGAGGGTGTGAGAACAGCAACAATCCTGCGCCAAGAGGCAATTTTTCCTTCAGCAAGCCGCTGCTGTCTGTTGAACCTATTGAGCATATGTCCAGGTCGCATTGTCCGTTCGCATCAGGTATACAGAAGTCTATGTTCACGTCCTCTAGCTGCTCACCTGTCAAATGGTCTGTGATGTTAAAGATGACCTCTCCACTCAGCCTCTGTTCAGGATTGCAAAACTGAGACTGGAAAGGTACTTCGACGACTCCAAGCTTGTAAAGGGATGATGTATTCATTGGCTCGTTAACTCTGATATTTGATTCGACTGCAAAGGAGAATGAATAGCCCTCGCCCTTGTAAGCAGACCTGTCCTCGATTGTTATGACAATCGGATAGCTCAAATCATATGAAAAATCATAGGTGTGCATGCACAGTAGATTGAAATAAAGCAGCTTCAGACTTATCGAGTCTGCCTGAATAAGCTCGCCATTTGAAGGCAGAATCCTGAAGTAGACCGGCCAGTTAAGGTAAATCATGCTGACATCAAGGCCCTGTGCCTCAGTCTGGCCAAGAGGCATTATCATCCCGTCAAAGACTGCCTGGCTTATTGGATTATCGCTCTCAACCCGCGCATAGTTTGATGCACCATAAACCTGTAGCAGAGGTACATATGCGCTTATGACCTGAGTCAGCTTTCTTTTGACGTCTGTCTTCACCCATATCTTTCCGAGGCCGCAGTCAAAATCTGAACCTGTCATTGGAGGTATTCTTGACTCATCAGGACCCGGCATCGACGCCATTGTAATCCAGTTCAGGGTATTTCTTTCAAAGAATGTGTTATTGATTTCGTTGTTTAGCATCTCAGTTGCAAGGGCGTATATTTTTCTAAAGTTCAAGTCCAGCTCAGTCCTGTAGTCAGGAATGTCCGCATCAACACTTTGGCCTCTTACATGAAGGGGATACTCCAGCAGGATAACGATGTTTGTCTTTGTTATGCTTACCTCTGCTTCAGGCTCGCCTACAGGGGAAATCTCAAACTCCTTGAACTGGCTTAAGTCGAGGCAGCCATCAATATTCGCTTCAATATAGCCGCCCGCTTCCTCCTCTATTGTTGCCAATGAAGGCTTCTTTGATGAGAAACTGCAATCAGTACATTTGTTGCTCGATGAGAGATGCCACCAGTATGGCACCATGATTCCTGTATTTGGCATCAATTCCAATGCATCGGATTCTGTTGGGTTGAGGTTGTTGATTTTCATTTGCTCCATGCCAATGTATCCTGACTGAGTTCCGAGAAGATTAAAAGCATCCTTTGCCGTTTGCATAAGGCAGCCCTGAACATATTCTCTCACCGGAGCAAGCTCGCCCGGAATCTGCTGCACCTTTGGAAGCTGCTTCTCCAAAACCTCCCCTTTCTTCATCGAGACAAATAAGAAGATTCCTCCTGCCACTACAAGGACTATTGCGATTATCAAAAATATGCTTATTTGGCCTCTTTTCCCTCGAAAACGAGATAATTGTGAAGAAGTTCGCAACGAACTCACTCGCATTTCACTCATTTTCGGGGCACAGAAAAATGGCCCTTCTTTTTTCTCGTGTTTCTTCATTACCATGTTGCAGTATGTGACTCTGAAGCTTCCTCTCCCGCACTGACTGTTCCAGGAGTACCTGATGGAGAAGGTGGCTCTTTTTCAGCCATTCCTTTAAAGATAGGTATGTTCCTTGCGTCTGATTCTGTCATCATCTCAGTTCCTCCAGTGTATTCGTTATATGCTTCTGCAAACTCTGTGCAGATGGGCTTGTTTCTTATGTACACTGCTCCTGGCCCGTCTATATACATACATACCTTGCTGTAATCTTGTTTGGAAACCTTCACAAAAGCGCTTTCTCCCATGTACCTTGCAGAGCCGCCCTCTTTTATTGTAAGCCATTCTAGGCCGTTGTCAAACTGGACAGCATCACCATTATTCGTTGAAACTCTTATCTTAATCTCGCCTGTTGTTGCAGATGCCTTGAATTCAAGCACATAAATGTATTCTTTCTCAGGCTGGGCTGTTGTTTCGTTTCTGTAATTTATCGTTGTCTTCTTCCCGTTAATCGAAGCAGCGACAACAATACCTCCTGAGCTGTCAATCATCCTTCTTCCTCCGGGACTGAAGCCAATCTGCGGCGAATTGAATGAATAGGCGACATTGCTTGGAATGTTCTGGTCACACATCTTATGTGCCTGGCCATCAACCGTCCATCCCTCAAACATCTCCCTTGTTCTCAATAAGCTTCTGTCCTGCTCCTTCCAGAACGTCTGCGCAAGCATTGCTCCCTCATAGGCAGCATCAATCATATCCGCTGCCAATTTCAGGTTCCTCCTATAGAAACTCGCCCATGACAGCCCCCATTTGATGCCCTGATTTTTCATATACTCCTGGTCACGAAATTGTTCTCTTTCTTCATTGAATGATTTTTTGTCTGTGATGCCCAACAGTTTTAGCCTCGATATATCTTCTTTCGTGAGGTCATCCCACTCCTTGATATTCCCATATTCATCATAAAAGTCATCACGGGAGAATGATTGAGATTTAATCTCATTTACTAAATCAGTTCCTCCCAACTTTAAAATAGAAGGAGTTCCATCCTCAACTTTTTCTATATGCTTCTCAACAAATTCATCTGTTGCCCTCCCTACAACATTGCCTTTTGCATCATATAATATTCCATAGTTATCAATCCTGTCAACAGGAACACTTATTCCATTAGACTGTACAGTAAAGCCAGTTCCCCTGACAGAGATTTCCTTCACTTTGTTGTCTTCCAAATATATGACTGATTTATCAGCTCTTATTTGAACCTGCCTATTGCCATTCACAAGGATACCTGGACCAGTGTCTCCAGTAGAATATTCGAACAGTTTAATTTTTCCCCTTCCAATTCGGCTCAATGCATATTCTACCTGCTGCTCAGAACCTGACTCCAAATAAGTCGATAGCTTATCTATTGTTAAACCATCTAAATCTGATGCTTCAATCGTTTGCTTCCCGACTGTGATGCTGCTTGGCGTTGAATCAACAATCGCACCATTAGAATCTAACTTCGGCTCATAATATATATTCATAACTCCTCCTCCCTCCATCCGGACGTAAGTTACTTGAGGTATAGTTGGATGATCCTGCATCATCAAAGTCAACCTGCCACCTTCTTCAGGACGATATGTCTTTCCATCACAGGTAATACTATCATCATCATTAATAGACCAAGATAAATCCAGTATGCCTACTTCTTCAAGGAGAGCTATGCTAACCTCGTTGTCGTTTCGCCCGAGTTTAATAGTGGAAGCATCGCCATTTTCGTATCGTACCGTAGCTTTTATTTTTCCAGCATCGTCAAACATATAGCCTTCGTTTGGCATGAATTTGCCATCAATTATTTTTCCTTTTTCCACTATATCTTTGCCAGCAGTTATTCTGTAAACGTCATTATTTATCTTAACAATTCCCTTTTCTTGAAAATCTTGAAAATTAATATCATTAAAAATGTCCACATTTGTATCAAGAAGATGTGCTAGAAATGGAAGATGTGGAATTTCTCCGATTTTTTGTTTGGTATCAATATCATATACAAACAGGCCAGCTGAATCTTGGTCAACTCCTGAAACATACTCGTAGTTGTTAATTATATCGAAATAGTGTTTATTATTCTCCTTATCGACAAGCAAATGTCCATCTACTTGAGAAAATTCCCTGAAGCTGTTTTTTTTATCATTTTGCATCAGTTTTGACTGAGAGTCAGCCTGTCCCGTTTCAATATTATACATTCGATACTCCCCGTCAACTTTCTTCCAAGTGGTAAATGTTGCAGGGTCAAAAAGATACTCTGGGTCAGAATCTTTTGCAGCATATGGCGCATTTGCAGCAACAGGCTGGTTTGGATTCAGGGTTATCACGGCACCGCCCTCAACGGGCTTCGGAGCGGCAGCGTTTGCCGCCTTTGCAGCATCTTCTTGATATTTCTTCTGTTGCTGCAACAGCCCTGGATCGCTTGAAGAGGTGTATAGTTGTGCACCAGATGGTGGATTTGTCATCGCTGTGTTTGTTATTTCTCCCTTATCATTAAGAAAATATTCACTTCTCTTGGCCGCATCTTTAGCCCCGGCACTAGTTTCAAAGGTCTTAATGCCCGCTGGTGGCTTGTCATTTCCACCTTTTGTCCCGGTTCCGTCCAACGTTCCAGACTCCACCACGCCCCTGTCATTAACCCAGAAAACAGTCCTTGTAAATGTTTGACCCCCTAAAGCATACAGATTAAAACCGAAAAAACCAGCAATACCACCATTATTATTCCTGCCTTTAAATGTCGGTTCATTGCCGTTCATTCCGGAGAAATCTGCTACCCTCTGATAATCTTCACGTCCGTACCAATTATTTTGTCCAATAAGTTTTCCATTCGTACCACAATACCATAAATCGAACTTGTCATCATCGTGTGAAGCTTTATCATCTATTTGTCTTGCATGAACTTCCTCACCAGCCGAATTCACAGCCTGATATATTGGCAAGTTCTTCTCATTGTTAATCTCTGCGTCAGTAAACCCCCATACAAATGCTGCTTCACTTAATATCACCATTGCAATGACTGCGATAATTATCTTCTTCATGGTGCATCCCCTGCAACGAATTTATCCCAGTCCCGGAAAGCTGTCTCGCACTGGTCTCCTGTGCCTGTGCTCTCCTTGCTTTTCCACATGGCGATTTTATCCAGGAGGTTGTAAAGCTTTATTGAAGTTTTTACGAATGCCCAGGAGTTGCAGGCTATCAACTTCCAGTTGGTACAATCTTCAGAGCCGCTTCCTGCCCCGCCAACATCCTTGCAAACAAATGCTGATGCTGCGTTGATTATGCCTCCGATTAAAGACGGAATATTGGTTGCCATTGCCGCAAGCGTCTTTGCAAAGTTGTTAAGGAATCCCACGAAAGGTATCCAGAAAGCTTTCTCTCGGGTAACATAGACACACCAGTCATATTGTCTCATCTTGACGCAGGTCTGGACACTCTCACCATAAGGCACTTCGTAGCGCAGGCAGGAAACATATTTGCATTCAATCTGCCTGGCCTTGTCAAGGTTATATATGATTCCAGAGGGGCAGATATTAATTATGCTTGTAACAAGGCTTTCCTGCGGGTCCTTGTAGACATACTGTTTCCAAGCGTCAACACCCGCCCCAGTTACCTTTCCCCAAAGCTCTGCACCAAGTTCACAGCTTACGAGCTTGCAAAATCCTGAAAGAAACCTTCCAATGCCGCTGTCCAGCATCTTGGTCTTTATTTTGTCTGCAGCCCTTATCAATTTGCCTCCAACCTCAGTATAGCCAAGCGCACAGATGATTATTCCTGCGGAATGCAGTATTGTCGCAACACTGTTTAACGCAGAATAAATGTTGCATAGTTTTTCTCCAAAGTCTGCTGCGGACTTAAGATTCACAATTGCCTTTCCGGATATAAGCTTGTTGCTCCCAACCCTTAATATCTCCTGCTTAACATTATCATCCAGCCTTCCAACTGCCTGGTTATACAGACTTATTGTATAGTTGAAGTAGTCGGTCTCTGCAGGATAGAGCTTCCAGTTTGCTCCTGATTTAATCCTTGTCAGCGAGGTTATTGAGCAAATCAATGTAATGTTGTTGATTGAGGGATCCATCTTAACCTTCTTCAGGTTAGTCTGTATAATGACAACAGGAACATTTCCTATGCCGGCCCTATAAATCTTAAGAAGTCTCGGATTGTCAGCAAGAAACAGGGAATCGCCTTCACATATTGGCTCCTCCATCTTCAGCACTTCAACATTGGGATTGCCTACAAAAGTATTATCCCTTGTCATTGTGACTGTTGTGTATGTCCTGTGCTCGACAAGGTCAAGGGTCATCTTGTCTATCGAGGGGGTTGTTTCGACGGCAACTACCTTCCAGAATGAAACATCCTCGTCAACCGGCTCAGCCACATCAAACTTCTTTGTTTCATTGTGCAAAGGATTTCCGCCAAAATCATAGAAGTCAAACTCAAGGGTTGCTCCTGTCTTTGGTCCGGCTATGTTATAGACAGTCCATCTGCACTTGAACTCATCATCCTCCTTTGTGCAGTCTGCCCGTGTCTTGTTTCCGTTCCCGGTGATATCCTTGAAGTCCGCCATCGCATACTCCACTCCGGATTCATCATCAACAAGCGTTGCCTCAATCATGAGATTATCGCCCGTTGCGAAAAAATCAAGCCCGTCATCAGTTAGAATCGATACATCGTTCTTTAGTTTTGGCGGCTCACCGTCATAGACTAGTGTTGCTGTTGTTTGACCTTCAACAGGATTTCCAGCGTTGTCTACAGAAGGATAGATTATTGAGACAGGATATCTTGCAGCGTTCTGTCGTTTATCTTCTTCCACCTCTGCATACCCATAGCACTCCCAGCCCTTTGTGCATTCATAAACCTGAAGTCTTTTTCCGGAATAAAGGGCGGGATTTAGTGAGCTAAGCTCAAAGTAAACCCATTCGTTTGAAAGTCCGGATTGAAACTCCTCGAATCTTGCAACAATCCTGCTTCTTGCATCATTTGTTTCCCTCGGACCGAGGTAGCATTGCCCTTCAAGGCAGTGGTCTGTCCCTAAAAAAACCGCATTCGGCTTTGTGTTGTCAAGCTGAAAAGAGATCGTGCATTCCTTTTCAGCAGAATGGCCCATGTCATCATCTGCCCAAACAGTTATCTTCGGGGAGGTGCTTTTCGGCCGTATCTTTATGTCTGTCGTACACACATACGAATCTGTTCCGCTGTTTACGCAAGTTAGCTTTCTGCTGCCAGAGTACAAAGGGTTGATATTTAATTCAGAAAGGTCTGCAGTGATGCTTTCTGTCTTGAGGCTGTTATCATTTATCTCAACAACAACTGTTCCATTGAACTCGCCCAGGACTGACTCTGTCGATATATAGCTGACATCATTATCTCCCTGAAGTACCCTGAATCTTCCATTCGGGCAAATATCGGGCTTTGAAAAATCAGTAGTAACCTCTGAGCATTTCTCACTGCTCTCGTGCTGGGGGTCGCTGCCCCCGTTGTGCATCATGTCGAATGCCTTTGCGCAGATTCTTCTTGTCTTGTCGCCTGAGAGGGAAATCTCGAATGTTTTTGAGTAGGATGATGCATTTACAGCCATATCCTTTATCTTTTTTCCGTCATCATACAGCTCTATTCTTTTAATGCCCGAGCCCGAATCAGAGGCAGACAAAACCACAGTCACATTGTCCTCATTTTGTTTTTGCACAGCGCTAATGAATGTGACAACAGGCTTTTCCTCGTCAGGGCTGACAGTTTTGCTCTGCCTCGCCCTTAGCTTTCCTGCAGAATCGAATATGCCGAATGAAAGAGTTTGAGAATCCCTCACAAACGGCTCTTCAATGCATGTGCATTTGTATATTTTTTCATTCGGCGAAGACTGCAGTTGGGTGCAAGATGGTTCGGAAAATGCTGTGCAGAAGTCGCCCTCGCCGAAGCGGTATGTCCTCTCACCGTAAATCAGGCCAACATTATCAGGAGCCATATCCTCTGCATCAAGGGTTCCAGTAACCTCGATATTCAATCTTTCATCCTCTGCAGTCCTTACAAAGCCATCAACGCCATCATTACCGGTTACAGTCACGCCAATAATTCTCGGCGCAGCAAACACAGAAGCTCCATAAAAAGGAATAGTTAACACAAGAAATATCATCCATATCGCTACCGCTTGCATCTCTTTTTTCTTAGTCATATAGCTAACTATGTATCAATTTAGCCTAGGAGTATTTAAAGTTTTCTTTGTAAATGAAGATAAATGCAGATTAGCCATATCTCATCTTTCCTGCCTAAGACTATCTCAATTGCAGTTAATAGGATTAGTTTAAATCGAAAAAGAAACATTGCTAACATTCATCATACTTCTTTAAACTGTAACTAAATGACCTTAACGCTGCATTTGGCGTATAATCTGAAGACAATATCTCGTAAATTCTCCGAACCCTCATTTTAGATTCATCAATTCTCTCACCCACTAACAATAATGGTTTTTGAGTTGCAGAATAATTAGCAGATACTGCTGCTGAGAGGTCTAGCGCCCGTTTGACAGCAATATCCAGTTCTTTTCGTTCTGTCAGATGAAGAGTTGACCAAACAAACCCTCCCCCGACAAGGATTTTTTCGATTTCAGATGCTACCATGGATTTATCATAAACGTTATTAGATAACCCGATATGAAGGTTCGGTTCTATGGTTCCATGAAAGTGCCCTTTGTTTTTAACCCAATGATCTATGACAGCTAATATCATTACCTAAAGGTAGTTAAATCCATTTTTATAGTTTTCGGATTTTCTGCAAAAACAAAACTAATGCCCTTGAACAGAAGTTTCATTATGCAAAATGGCGACTCTCGCAGAAAAGAATAAACCCCCTTGCCTTCTTTTCCAAAAGAAATAAATACTTTCTGTGTTTAGTTTTTGTTATGCAAAAAGCGGTGATGGCTGGATTATTTGTATTTATGCTTGGCTTAACAAGCATAGGTGTTGTCTATATTCCTGACATGCTGAATCCAAAGGAGACAAAGCTTCTTCTTGACCTAAACACTGAACCCTCGAGGATAGATGTCCAGCCGGGGAACAGTATTGAGTTTGTTTCCTATGTGAAGACCCCGGGATATAACAACCTTGTCAACGCAAAGCTGGAGCACAATATAATAAGCATAAAGACAGGAGATATTGTTCTTTCAAAAAGCGATTCCTTGGACGTAAGGTCAAAATCATCAAAGCAGGCCAGAGCCCTTATTGCAAAAGACACAGAGCTTGGCTACTATGTCCTTGAAACAAACGCATATGTTGATGGACAGAAGGCGAGTTCTGCATTCCTCTTCAAGGTTTTCAAGAGGGAGGCAAAGCCTAGCTGCTTTGATAACATGAAGAACCAGAATGAGGAAGGCATTGACTGCGGAGGCCCCTGCAAGAGCTGCACTCTTTGCGAGAATGGCTTCAAGGACGGAGAAGAGGAGGGAATAGACTGCGGAGGGGATTGTAAGCCCTGCGCAAAGCCAAGTTGTGATGACGGAATAAAGAACCAGGATGAAACAGGGGTTGACTGCGGAGGCAGTTGTGAGCCTTGTCCTGAGGAAACTTGCTATGACGGGATAAAGAACCAGGACGAGGAAAATACTGACTGTGGCGGAGTTTGTGAGTCCTGCTCTTCAGAGGACATTCCTTTTGAGCAAAAGGAGCTGATGGAGCAACTTGTCATTGTGAGGGATGCCACAACAAAAAACCCCGAGGAAGGATATGCCCTCTGCCAGAATATGCTAACGCTTGACAGCAGGGATGAATGTGTGTCAAGGGTCGCCGAGATATCAAACAGCCCCGGCTACTGCACAGAGCTAAAGTCTGTTTCTAAGAAGGACCTGTGCTACATGAACTTTGCCCTAAAGGGAAATTATGCTTTCTGCGACAGGGTCAGCAACATTAATCTAAGAAACTCGTGCCTAAGTCTGGAGAGGAGGAAATAATATCTGACGCATCATTTGGCGATTCTATTTTCAGGATATTTTCCAGTCAAGCATCTGTAGCAGAATCTATTTGCATGTAACCCGACAACGTCCAATAAACTCTCCAACGGGAGATGGAAAAGAGAAAAACGGCTTTCATCATAGTTTTCTGGCAGCCATATTTTTTTGTCTAGCGCATATAGTCTTCCTTTCTTTTTCCAGATATAGTTATCTCCAAGTTTCACGCTCATTTCAATAGCTTCTTCTCTTTTTTCAGGAGTCAATGGTGCATTATGTGCTACTTCAATTATCCTGTCTCTTCTCTTAATGGTGTCAGCTAACATTCCCATGAATATTAAACGATAGAATTCCTCCCGCTGCTCTTCTTTTGGAAGATAATAAGCAATAAGGAGTTTAGGATCTTGAAAGGCAAATCCATAAGGACAAGTATATTTGATTGGAGGAAAATTAACAACGATGTGCGCAGCACTTACTCCTGCCGCCCTCAATAATTCTATTATCACAGAGAGATTTGTTCCCTTTATGTCAGTATCCTCATTGACTTTAGTACTTTTGCCATACAAATCCCCCTGGATTCTGAATTTTTGACGTGCCATTTTGATACTGTCTTCCCATGTTCTTGCAATAAACGCCCTCATTTCATCTCCAGCATAGATTCGTATGAATTGTTCATGTACATCTCCTGTTTGATTTATATGGCCAAATTCCTGCCACTTGGAAGCACGAGGTACGTGACTGGAGCGGCATATCTGGGGAATTTCCCTTCCGTCATTAAGCATTTTCCTTTTCCACTCATATCCGCTCCTAGAACCTAATTTAATTCTAAAATCTCTCAGCAGAATGTCAGACTCAACAGGGCCTGACTCATGGTGTTTTTTATCTGTCATGAAATAAACGAATTCAAGGAAGCACAATGCCCCGAGCGAAGGAGGATATTCACTCCAAGATTTATTTTCATAAGGTTCGTAAAGCTGTTTTCTTTCTTCAATATGTCCTTTTGTAATTTTAATAAATTGTCCTGGTTTAATATCCTCAATGTTATTGTCCTGATAACCATGCCTTTGAAGAGCAACCTTTTCTGACGCAACACTTATTGTGCCGTTCTTCCATCCAATATCCAAAGGATGGTGTCCATATCTATCCCTGTAAGCATACATTGTGTTTTTGTGCTGGACTATAAGGTTATGAGCTGGCTTGTCCTTTAGAAGCTCTAATGTTTCAAGAATTGCTTCCTCAACTGTTTCTTTTTTCGAGCTCGCTATTATCTTCGCTATGAGTTCAGAATCAGAGTATTTTCTGTCTGTTGGCAATACTCCCCTTTGCCTGAGAACACTCTTCAGAAAAGCATAATCCCTTATATTTCCATTATGAATCAAGGCAATCTGCCTTTCGCCTGTTCCCTCTATGACAGGTTGCACTGATTCTTCTTCTGCAGAAGTAATATAACGTGCCTGAGCAAGCGCAGCATATATGTTTTTCCTGTTGTCACGATATATCTTTAGTTTGTCAGAAGTAAGTGCTTGTTCAACCTTTCCTTTTCCTTCTACAAGAATCATTTTCCCTTCAATCATAGCACAGATGCCGGCGCCATCCTGCGCCCTATGGTCCAGCTCTTTTAAGAGGTGATTTGCCTCAAGAACAACATCATCTAACGTGCCATTGCTCGATACTCCGATGATTGCACACATGTAAGGATGTATGTTTCTGTTTTATTTAAATCTTTAGTAATTTTGACTACTTTTGGATAGAAACTTATAAAATAAGAAAAGCTTTATAAACTACTCTAGAGTAATAATTATCCAAATAGTGTTGATCAAATTGCATCGAGGTTCCGACAATGATTACTTCAAAATCAAATTCAGGAGAAATCAAAAGATTAGATGCATTTATCAGGACCCACATCATACAGAAATATGGACTTGTTGGCGAAAAAAACATGTTCTTAGTTGGCGAAATCCCGAACAACCATGGCTTGTTCTCAGAAAGAAAAGTCGACCTTTTTGTAAGCGATACGAAAGACGATTCCTTCAACGGTTGGTCAGATATAGGAATTGTAACCAGAATTGGAGGAGAGTTACTTATTGGAGGACATAAGTCAAAGCATGATGAAATATACTGGAAGAAAGCCGAAGAATACGGAATATCTGAAAAGCTAAAGTTTTTGCTCGATCATAATTACGATATTGACGAAATATATGAGGTTTTGGAGTGGCCTTTAATTTGCATAGTCAATAAATACACTGGTGAAATCAGTCATAGATACTGGCTCAAAGCAGAGAAACTTTGTCTGGAATACGAGCTTAAGAAATGGGATTGCATCACTCACATCGGCGAAGTCGGTGGAGGTTATGTTTTAGAAGGACTAAAAAATAATATGTGGACGTTGTATTGGAGTAAAGCAATCGCACGTGGAATAGATGAAGAAATAGCTGAATGGAATCATTGCGTTGGTTATAAGGCTAGTGGTTTGCCAATTACTTTTCCTGAACATGCGCAAGAAATTGGCGGTGGTCTTGCATTCATCGGAGAAAAAAATCATCCTCGACAAATATATTGGAGTAAAGCTAAAAAACAAGGTATAGAAGAGGAATTAAAAAAATGGAAAAATGTTGAATTGTTGACCGATGTCGGCGGTGGACTCGCATTTATCGGTAAAAAAAATGGTTACCGACACATTTATTGGAGTAAAGCAAAAGAAAAAGGCATCTCTACCGAACTCAAAAATTTATTCTTGCCGAATGATACTGTCAAAATGAATTCCACTCGCGGAAAAATAAAAGAAACTTTGTGCGATTTATTGGGAGGCGTATTGTACATTATCGAATATGAAGGAAAAAGAAAAATCTGCTATTGGAGTCGTGCGGAAGAGTTTGGTTTAAAAGATGAACTTAAGAAATGGGATGTCATGTGTATAGAACCTTTTAGAAGAGGAGTGTTGTTATCAGGCAAGAAAGATGGTATAATTCAGTTAATGATTACTAACAAATATAAAAAAGAAGTAAG
>JAFGPE010000091.1 GCA_016926055.1 Candidatus Woesearchaeota archaeon
ATACGCAGCTTGTGCCTTCTGAAGCAGGGAGTTCAGAACAGAAATATCCTCTGTAGCTGGAGCTTGCCCAGAAAATCCCGACACAATTGAGTAATACACAGGCAATAACTTTTTTTTCTCTTGAATAGGCAAAGGATATCTCTCAATCAGCTCAAGGTTTTGAAGTTTAACATCAAGAGCTGTTCCTGGTTGCTGTGTCGTAGCTAATATTTTCTGAAACATCTTTCCCTGAAGCTCTTCCATCGTCTTCATTCTCAATAGACTAAAACGTTTGTATAAATAGTCAAATGATTTAAGATGGGCCTTAAGCTTGTCTTCAATATCATCTCTGATTTGCAAAAGCCTTTTTCCGTATTGACTTAAGTTCCCATCCTGTCTCACAGGCTTATCCATGTAAGAAAGATTGGTCTTGTATGATTCATAAGTGCCAAAAGTATTGATGTGATGTTTTGAAAGCTTCTCCTCCAGCTCATTAAAGTGTTTAAGAATATCTTTCGCATAATGACTGGGAAAATTTTTCTTCAGCTCTGCATCTGTTCTCTGTTTCTCAAGGTAGATGGAAGAATTTAGCCATTCTTTTGCAGCATCAAATAGTCTGATTAAGGGTTCATTATTGATTGTGCTTCTCGTAAACTCGCGAAGGGCAGCGAGTGTAACCTTGAAATATGCCTCCTGGATGTCAAACCCTGCAGGATCTATCGAACTCTTTGTCTTGAGAACATTGAGATTTCGTCTCAACCGATAAGCATTCAATGTCATTTCTATTATTGATGCCAGCTTGACTTCGCGAAGATGTGTTTTGTGTTTGTTGTCATAACCTATCAATCTTTTTGTGTTATCTTTGACTTTTCTAATAAAGGCACCATCTCGAATATCGCATCTTTCCCACGGGGTCACTCCCTCCTGTCCATTCTCATGAACCAGTGCTTCACTAAGGTCAGAAACTTCTTTGTTTGCAATAAGTTTTTTAACACGACTCATCCCTCCATCTGTTTTTTCTTTTTCAAGAGTCCTGTAAGCCAAGGCAACCATCGTATATTTATCAACTTCTTCCTGAGATAAAGCTTGACTCCCGAGATAGTTTCTTAGAATCGAGGCAGTCATCAGGACATGAGGATATTCTTCCTCATCAAACAAGAAATGTGTCCTTCTGTAAAGCTCATCCGCAATAACATCGATAGTAGTCTCATAACTTTTGGAATCTGTAAGCAAACTTTTCGCATGCTTCTTGAATTCATCTTTTTTCATCAGAAGCCTGGCTATGCCATCCCCATTCTTAAATCTTTCGTTTTTTACCACTAGACAATAGCATATTTTTATGTGAGAGTCCCTGTTCTGTTAGCCCGTGTATCTCGAAGTCCGGATTAGAGATGGAATTATTTAATAGCTGGCCAAGGCCTGAAATAACAAGATATACAAAATAGGGATTGTTAAGTAATAATCCATCAAAAACCCTTGCATACTGTATCTCAGCTTGAGAAAATCCCTCAGTTTTGCCTATGCTAAGCAACTCATTAAGAACCATGCTGTGGCTCATTCCCTCAAAAATCTCTGAACCGAACCTAGATTTATCCTCTGGGAATCCCTTCAAAACCTCGGGAGAGATTAAATCGGTCTCGGGTCGAGTAACAGTCAAAAGTGTAGTCTCAGTAATAATTTTTTCGTCAAGCGGATGTACGTATTCATGCAAAAGACCATCAATCCAATTATAACAAATCTGACTCGGATAGTATGTTCTCAGGACAATGCGATAATCATTACCCACTTCCCTTGTTATTTTAGCTAACTGCTGCTCAATGCCTTGAAGAAGGTTCTTATCCGGAACATTGTCTATTCTCTTTCTGAACTTTCGCATATTTGCCAAGATTCGTAAATTCTTGAAAAACAATCTTGTCTTATGTCGTCCATCCAGGGAATGTCTGGGAGAACTCGCTTTTTTGAAACCTACATCAAGTATTCCTTTTGTCCAGTCGAGCAGGCCTTTATGATTGCGTATTCCATCGAAATAATGGGTGCTAATGAGATTTTCATAGGAAATCCTGTTCAGCCATTTTCTGAAGCTGTAATAGGAGAATTTTCTTTCCTCGAATCTGTCGTCCAGTAGTTCCTCAACCTCATGGAAAAGAAACTTCAATCTTTCTATCGCCATCGCTGGAAAAAAATAATAAAGCGAATCTTCTTTGTTTGCGCGAACAAGATTATTAAAAATTCGCCGGCAGGTTTTGAAATACCTGTATTTCTCAGCATTGAATATTCTTTCTAGAGTGTCCTCGTCAGCAATCAACGTGTTGGCAAGTCCCCCTTTTAGCTTGGATAACTGATAAAGGGCTTTCATGAACAGGTTCTTTTCCGGGGCGTCCAGAGGAACATATTCAGTATTCAAAGTGTTCTCAATCGCATCCGCTGGTTTGATAACCAGGGTATAGAGCTGGAGTTTTCTTTCGATTATCTTGTCAAGAGTCTTTCTTGCTTTTCGTTCCAATGAAGACTCAACATCATCGAAATTCCACTCGTCTACAAACCTCTGCAAATATTCTGTGTAAATAACATTGCCAGCAGTCGTCAGTCTGCCAACCAAATCAGGAAACTTCTTAACCAGGACATCACTTATATATCTGATTACCAGGTCTTTTTCAACATCACGTATTGCTGCCTCAGAATAGATTTCCTCAGCAATACTGCCAACCAAATCCTTCTTTTCATGCTGCGATTTAACAAACACATTGAACTGCTCCCTGAAATATGAAACTGCTCTCGGTTTTGCCTCACCGCCCATGTAAGCGCATCTTTGATTCAGCGTTATCTCTGCAAAATCATGAAGACTCTTGAAACCGTCCTTATGCCCGATATAATGTTTGATTATCATGCCAAGATGTTCGACAAGATGCTCATTTTTCAGAAACAGGTCCTTGTAAATAGCATCCTTCGTATAGGAATAAGGAGCATCATTGATTAAATCATAAAGCGCATCGAGGTTTTTCTGCATGAACTGCTCCCTTTTATTACCAGGCTTAATCTGCTCATATTCCTCGCCTAAATCTCTCTCAATTTTTGCCTCAATAGTGTCATGCAGCATTCCACCTGAGACAACATAAGCAGGCAACCCCATCCCGAACAGAAGTTTTCCTGTATTAATGGCGTGCTTTACCTCCCTGCCACCAAGAGTTCTCATTCGCACATCATGAATATGTATGGCGAACAACAGGCTCCACTTCAGAAATGATTTTTCTGAATCATTAAATGAGTCATATCGTTCACGGTTAGTCTCAGAGATGTAATCAATGGTTCTGCCAACATATTTGTCAAGCCTGAGCCAGTCAATCGTGTTGCTTTTATTTTGGTAATCCCTTAGAGATGAATTGAAATCATTTCCAGTAGCCCTTTTATAACGCTTATACTCGCCGATAACAAAATCAGAGATTTCCAGCACTTCCCTGTCAATATTCTTGGGCTTGCATATTCCATTCTCAACGAGCATCTTTCAGAAGAGTTGTGCCATTATTTAAAAAGAGAGTGACTACTAAGATGAATGATAAAACTTCATAAAAATATCATTCCAATCCCAAATTCTTGAAGTTATTCCTTCAATCA
>JAFGPE010000092.1 GCA_016926055.1 Candidatus Woesearchaeota archaeon
GAGACCATCATGGAGACTACTTTAAGAATGATAAGAAAATTTGGAGAAGGAGTCATCGTTATAGACCAAGAGCCTTCAAAGCTGTCTGAAAGTATCAAGGCTAATACGAACACGAAAATAACCTTCACACTGGGTAACGGGAAAGACATCTTTGACATTGCCACAAGTATGGAGATAAGCCAAGAACAAAGAAAATACTTAGACCTCCTACGAGTAGGACACGCTGTCATAAAGGTAAAAGGAAGAGTGGAAAGTCCAATAATGGTGTACTTCCCGAAATTCGAAAACAACAATCCTAATACAGAGGAAGACGGGGTGGAGGTATCCCTTAGGGAGTGAAGCTGAACAATGATTAACCTAATAAATATGGTGTTAAACGTGCACAAGTTCGTAAAACACAAATGGACAAAGCCAGTACCAAAGAAATGGAACAATTTGGGGACATGGCGCTACGTGACTACGTTCAAATACTGCTACCCCAACATCCCAACCATCCTAACAGAACAATACAAGCTGGCATGGAAGGACAAGATAATAATCTACGTCACAAAAGAAATAACGACGCCTAAATTCAGAAGATACAGGACAAGGTTTAAGAAGGTATTCCATGGAAGCCTGAAAAGTTATAAGGCTTATCTTAGAGAATTTATGAAGAGTAGAAAGAGAGATAGGTTAAATCTTGGTTGAGGATTATATGCGAGAATTGACATCTGCGACATGGTCTGGTATTTTAGAAAATAAATTTGAGCAGAAGGAGGGTTTGACTCATGTCAAGAAAAGGGTTTTCAGTCAAAAACGTGGAAAGCGTAAAGAAAGGTCCAGGGGTATACAAACTTTTCAACAATTATGGTTCTTTGACTTATGTGGGCAAAGCTAAAAACCTCAAGGAAAGATTACAGCAGCATTTGAACGAAGACGACATACCCAACATCAGGCAATTTGACGTGAAACATACAGAAACCACACGAGAAGCGGAGAGGTTAGAAAAGAATATAATCCAAAGGTCCGCACCGGTTCACAACATCAAAGAAGAATAAATTGTGAATTGTTGAATGCTTCCTGAAACATTCGCTTCCCTAATCTTCGAAAACAGTGTATATTACTACCACAAATGAACAACGGATAGGCGAAAGACAAAAGGGCCTTTTGAAGGGCTGAAAGGTCCGGCCTTCAGGAAAACGATCACAGCAATATAATAAATGGCGATTATATACTTGACAAACCCATTTCCGTATGATAAACGGAGGGGGAAATCATGGAAAAGCAAAAGATTGATTTGACGGAAATAATGGGACGGTTCGGAAATGAAGAAGCAGCGAGGGATGTCATAGAGAGAATGCGTTGGCCCGATGGTCCTGTTTGTCCTCACTGCGGATGTCAGGAAATATATCGATTGACCCCGAATGGAAATTCTGGTAATCATGGTCGCAAAGGATTGTTGAAATGCAAAGCTTGCAGGAAACAATTTACCGTAACCGTTGGGACTATCTTCGAAGACAGCCATATTCCTCTCCATAAATGGCTGGTGGCAATTTACTTGATTTGCTCCAGTAAAAAAGGAATATCTGCCCACCAGGTTCATAGGATGTTGGGCATTACTTATAAGAGTGCATGGTTCATGGGGCATAGAATCCGATTTGCCATGACCCAATCTCCTTTATTTGAAAAACTTTCTAATATTGTTGAAGCTGATGAGACTTATGTTGGTGGAAAGGCGAAAGGGAAAAGAGGACGTGGGGCAGAACATAAGACAAAGGTATTTTCTTTGATTCAAAGAGACGGAGATGCCAGGTCTTTTACTGTTGATAATGTCAAAGGTAAAACGTTAAAGAAACTAATTAAAGAGAATGTTGTTGACACTGCCCACGTTATGACTGCTGAATTTAAGGCTTATAATGGACTTGGAAAACAGGTAGCCAAACATTCCAAAGTGGAGCATGGAAGGAAAGAATATGTATGGGGCATCGTCCCTGTGAATTTTGCAGAGCCTTATTTTTCTCTTTTAAAGAGAGGAATTCTTGTAACATTCCATCATGTAAGCGAAGAACACATGCCACGTTATCTAAGTGAGTTTGATTATAGATGAAATCGAAGAGATAAAAATGATGGTGAAAGAACAATTGAGGCCATCCAAAATAGTAAAGGCAAAAGGCTTATGTATAAAGATTCGTCAAACTTTGCCGAGCAAAATTAAAGCCTCCTAAAAAGGAAGGTGAAGAATATATGAAAAAATGGGAAGAATACAAATTCAAAATTGACGTATATACACCCGAAACACTACCAATGGCTCGTTGTGCCGAATATATGGCCGAACTTGCTGCCATTCTTGGAGAAACTCCCTATGTTCATTTTATTAAGGTTGGGCATGGTTCTGCCAATTTGGTTCATAGGATTGATATTGAGGCAGTACCAAGAGTAATGGAGAACACAAAGGCAGTGGAAAAAGGAATGGGAACATCTGATCAGATGCGAGCATATCGAAATGTCAATAGAATGTTACGCGAAAATAATGGTACTGGCACTCTCAAAAAAGGGAGGGCAAAAGTATTATATTTCCCTGGCAAAGAAGAGGAATTACTAAAATTAACTTCTATCCAGCAACAAGGAGAGATAGATGGAGAAATTGCTCGTGTTGGGGGGATTGGTGAAATAATACCTATTTTACTTACTTCCGAAGGAGAAACAATAAGTGGTTGTCATACAAAACGAATCATAGCTAAGGAACTGGCTAAGAATTTGTTTGAATCGGTTCGCCTTTATGGTGAAGGAAGGTGGGAACGGGATATTGAGGGAAGATGGAATCTTATAAGTTTTTCTGTAGATCGTTTTGAGGTATTAAAAGAAACCTCTCTCTCAAAGACTATCTTGGCACTACGTGGATTAAAAGGCGAATGGAAAAAAAACTCTCTCCAGGAACTTTTGGAATCCCGTCATAACGAAAAGGATACTAATTAATGGTCGTTTTTGATGCAACAATGATGCTTCTTGCAATTAAACCAAATGTGAATCCGCCGATTGACGAAGAAACAGGAAAACCAGTAGAAAATGTGGAAGCAAGAATTAATGGACTTATAGAAAAACTGGAAAAGGAAAAAACTAAGATTATTATTCCCACTCCAGTACTAAGTGAATTACTTGTACGTGCTGGAAGCGATACGCAATCCATCATAAATAAAATCAAAGAAAATGCGGTATTTCGGATAGTGTCATTTGATACTTTGGCTGCAATAGAAGTGGCCATGATGGGACGGCAAGCCCTTAATGGAGGTAGTAAACGCACGGATACAAACTTTATATGGGCAAAAGTTAAATATGATCGTCAAATCGTAGCTATTGCAAAGGTTCAGCGGGCTACTACTATTTATTCAGATGATGGTCACATTCGTACACTCGCTGAACGCAACAAAATAAAAACATTAAGACTCGTGGATCTTCCAATTCCGGAAGAGGATAGCCAATTAACAATAAATTTTGAAAAGCGGGATGAAAGTATTACGGAAACTTCTTCCGATTTAAATCAAAAAGATGACTCCAATGAAGAAGAATTTAAAGAAAACTAAAGAAATCTCGCAAAATAAGCAGAAGAGAACGAGAAAAACACTTTCTCTTTATCCGCTTAATTTTGAAGAGGCTTTATTCAATCTTATAAGAGTCAAACCGGAGGCAAAGCAAAAGAAAGGAAGGTAGCAAAATGTCACTTCTTACAGAGGAGGAAAAAAAGGAAATTATTAGGCGTCGTCATTGTATTTCTGATGGCGATAAAGAGAAACACTCCATAAATAGTTTGCAAATACATCACAAAGATCGAAATCCAAACAATAACGACCCTACAAATTTAAGAGTATTAACAAAACAAGAACATAAAGCTTTACATAAACGGTACGGGCGTTAGTTTCTTTATGGATATAATTGAACCGGTAGGTATCAAGGTTATATCTCGGTACTCATTTTCATTGTTGAGTTCGGCTGCTAAAACTGTTGTAATTTTGTCTTTTGCGATTAAATATCCCAAACTATTAAATAGAGCCATTTTGTGATTTTTAATGGTTTCTTCCTTATAAGTTCCAGAAAAAAACCTGGCGTCATGCCATTCAACCAGAACCATTTTTTTATTTATATTCATCCATTGACTCCTTATCTATTGGGTTTGTCAAATATACAATCGCCTAATAAATAATGTTATGCACAAACAATCCCTAAAGGTAACAAATGCCTCGAATAGATATATCAGAAACTATAAAATTAATTGATTTTCCAGATAAGATTTGGGAGTGGCTTGATTTACTTGGAGATGTTGTGGCTGCTAGTCAAGCTGAGGCCATATATCAAGACAAAAGGTTTATTGCAGACACCCCGTTTAAAAAGATTCTTCTTTGCACGATTAACAAAGATTTATCAATATTAAATACAATATATTTCATTCTCCGTTGTGAAATGATTCATCAAGCATCTTCTCATGTTCGTCTTTTCTGTGAAAGTCTAATTACATTGAAATACATATCGCTTGACCCTAATACAAGATCGGGCCTTTTTTGGGGTTACGCGGACATAGAAGCTTATGAAATAACATCAGCAATTCTTGATTGGGAAAAATATAAAGCGAAAGAAGTGCATGTAAGAAGAGTTGAAGCTCTATTTAAAACTTTTAAAGAAAAGTACAAAGTGGCAAATCCAGTTTATTCATTCGTCGATAAAAAGAAAAGAAAAAGACGGTTCATTAATTGGTGCAATAAAAACATTGCGAATCAAGCTTCTGAATGCGGCCCTGAATTCAAAAGGCTATATGAGCTTGTATATAAACAAATGAGCTCATACATACACGGGTCTGCCTGGTCTTTACGAAGACAAATCTCTTACAGCAGGGCGCACTATAACTCTGATATTATTTTAAATGATATTGCAACAATTGTTAGAACTACTTTGGTCATATGGGTCGAATGGGCAAAATTCTGCATATCTACCCTTGGTTGGAGGCTTCATGATACAATATTGAATTTGCCAATAAGGTTAGATGAATTGGATGAGAAGCATTTTCCTCAGAAGTAGCATCAATGCATAACAACGGCATTAAGGACGACGGCAAAAAGCCGCTGCGCCTTATGGCGAGAGTTATACATATCTGAATAGCTGATCCTTATGCCTGATGCAAATGACCTCATTACACTGCGCAAGCCGCCACCGAATCGGGTTGGTAAATCTGAAGGAGGTCTTGAAAAGCACTTCAGTGAACCCGCTGTCATGCTCGCTTACATCACATATCTCATTGAGCAACATCCAGAGTTGAACGGGATAGAAATTCATCCGGATGGAGAACACGGAAAACAATTTGATATTCGAGCTTGGTTGGAACGTCGAGGATATACGCTAGTTGAGCCTCAAGGAAACACGAGTTACGGTGGACGATACCGCAATGGAGATCGTTCCGTATTGGTGAGCTTACAATCTGGACAGGGTGACGTGGTTGGATATTTAGGTGGCACCAAAATAGTCGCGGAGTGCAAAGGTGGAATCGTAAACACCAAACATCCGGGCCAAAAATCGAAGCTTCGAAGGGGTTTGTGCGAAGCGGTTGGCCTCCTGATGTCTCGCGACAACACGGGGGAAAGGCAATATGCTGTAGTTCCTTTAACCGATGAGACGCAACGCCTTGCAAACCAGATGCGCGCGCGTTGCAGAAAGGCCGGCATTGAAATTGTTTTGATCCGTGAAGATGGAAGCCTCGTTTAGACGAAAGATGTGGTTTTTTTGTATAACATCCAGGTGAATGAGGGCTGGCTTTTCCGCTGGCCGCTACAAAGCCAGCCTGTTACCCGGTTCGTTATAGTCGATTTCAACCGAAAATCTTCAGGTCATTTAGAGAGTGTATCCTAATTCTTTGTGAAGTCGCTAATGGGAAGTCAACCTAATAATGTCTGCCAATTCAAGGTTCGACTTTTAAAATGACCTTTAGAGAAGTATTTGTATTCAGGCTTTATGTTCAACAATTCTCTCCAAATCTCTCAGAAGAATACATACTCTACTGTCCCCAGTCGCTTTTCCTTCCTCGAAGTTAAAGCATATATCTAGGAAAAGGATTCCGTTGTCCTTTTTGGTAAACGTATTCACGACTTCTATCTTGCCTTTGAATGGGGAAGTGCTAATTATAGGTTTCTTGTATTTGATGTTGTTGCTTTCCACGAGGTAGGAGCTGTGTGCCTGAAGCTCGTAAATCTCTTTCATCGAGAGCCTGGGAGCGTTTGGTATTTCCCCTCTTTCAAAGCCTTCCACGAACAGGATGTAGCACATCTGGTTGAAACAAAACACGCGCTCAGTATCGGTAAAATGCCCGAAGTCTTTTTCTCCTTGGTAAAACCAATTCTTTGGTACTTGGAAGGTGCCGTAGACTTTCAGCTTGGACTCGTACTCGGCCTCTTTCAAGAACCTGTACAACGGCTTGTAGTCTTTGAGCATTTGCTCCAGGACTTCGTCACGCACTTTTTCCATTACCCCAGAAGAGGGGGAGTGTTAGAAGATATATTTTCTAGCGATAAGAATCGTCTTTTTCTTGAATACATGATGCGAAAGGATTGAATGGGAAGTGTTATAAGAAGAGTTTTAGGTTTGTTATGGGATGCTGTTGAAGGATGGAACAAGGCTTGACGTGTATGATTTTCCTGAAGGCTCTCGTATACCCGCTGTCGTCTTGATTCATGGGGATGGTCAGAATCATACCGCTTTGATGCCTTTGATAAAATATTTCTTGGGGAAGGGGCATCCTGTATTGTCTTACGACCGGCCTGGGCATGGCTTGTCTGAACCTTACAAGGATAAGCATTACAGTTATGCGAGGTTTGCTGAGACTGAAAAAGAGATAGTTGATTATTATAAGATTGGTAAGCCTTTGCTCGTTGGGAACTCTTCAGGCGGGATAATAGCGTTGCAGTACGCTGCAAAATATGATGTTAGAGGTGTTGTGTGCATAAACGCTTGTGATGAGACCCCTGTTAAGGGCGATCCTCAGATGGAGGGAATAATAGAAAATTATCTTGCCGGGTCTGAGAAGAGTTTTGTAAAGCAGGAACTTTTTGACTATTCACGGAAAGGATTGAGTGAGGAAGAGAGAAGCTTGGCAGCGTTGAAGCATACTCATCCTGAGGCTATACGTGGTAATGTGAAGGTGTTCAGGGAGTTCAACCTCTGCAAGGAATTGCCAAAGATTAAATCTCCTGTCTTGTTATTGTTCGGTGACAAGGACCCTTTCATAAGCAAGGAGTCCATGCAAAGGATGAAAGACAAGATACGCAAGTCCAAAATAATTGTCTTTGAAGGTTATGGACACAACATAGTGTTGGACGAGCCTGTCAAGGTGATAAGCGCTATTGAGGAAAATTATTCTTTTTTGGTGCATGAATAAACTGCGAAGCCGTTCTTTAGATATAATACTTCGTAATCGAAGCCTACAGATTTGAGTAACCTGTTAAGTTGTCTAACGGTCAAGGGTTTGTCGTTTTTCTCCATTTCTGTCTTTGCTTCTCGGATTGTTTCTTCTGAAAGACCGGCCTTCCGCATATGGTTGAACAAGAATTCTAGGTTTTGCTTTTCTTCAGCTTTGCTGCTCCCTTTCAGCCTATCAAAGTAGAGGAAGCATCGGCTGGAGTGATAAACCTTTCGGAACACGTCTTCTTTCTGCTTCTGGGTGAAGTGGTGTATCGTTAAAGAAGAGGTCACGCATTCAGCATTAGGCCAGTCAAGTTTAAGGATATCACCCTGGATGAAACTCACGTTAGGGCTTGTTATCTTCTTACTGGCTATTTCAACCAATGTTTGTTGAAGCTCTATCCCGCATATCTTGATCCCGGAACGAATCTTTAATATGTACTGGGCGAGGTTTCCGGTGCCTGAACCAAGGTCAAGAACAGAAATAATATTAGAGGGGATGTTCTCAGCGATGAGGTTTAGGCAGTAGTCGTAATCCGGGCAGGCCTGGCGTATCATCCGGTCATAACTTTGGTAAAAGCCCGTGCCCATTTTTAAGAAAATATAAGGGGGGAAGGTGTATATATTTTTTCACACGATAAATATCGCTTGCCTGCTCAGCACTTGTCAGCCCCAGAGCGCGGGCAGGAGCTTCTGTTCAGCTTTCCTAAGATGAGCCTGGTAGGTGGCGTAAGAAATGCCCATCCGCTTGGCCAAATTCTCCAAAGTAGTCTTCCTTGGGTAATCATAATAGCCGCTTTGGACTGCAAGCTCTAAAGCCTTCCTCTGCTTGACGGTTATCTTAGGAGCTACGCTCACGATGAAGAAATCTGTGATGTCCTGCCACTTGATATTATTCAGCTTGCCAAGATGCTTTGCCTTGATAACATCGGCAACATCTGTGAGGTGTTGGCGTCTCCTGCTGCCCACTAGAAAAGTCTCTTTGCCGGCCACGCCGTCCACGGTCCAAGGCCGGAGATGAATGAGCTCAGGA
>JAFGPE010000093.1 GCA_016926055.1 Candidatus Woesearchaeota archaeon
ATATGTCAAAGAAAATACTTGAAGAATTGGAACATTCCCCAACACTGAATACAGTGATAATGGTCGAGGAAACCTTGAAAAATGCAGGTGGAAGCGTTGTATCTGTTGCAGAACTCAAAAGGCTTTTGCCACGACAGGTAAATCATAATACTCTTAAGATTATTCTTGAATACCTGGAGATGAGCAACAAGATAGCTGTCAGCCTACGAGGAATAACTTGGATACATAATACAAACCAAAATCTGAGAAAAGCTATCGCCAGAGGACTTCAAATATGAAAGTTGTTAAGATAAGTTTCTCTCCTGAAGCAGAGGAGGTTTATCATTATCTCAACAAGCAGGCACCTGCCTCGAAAATGGAAGCAAGCATCCTTAATGCTCTCCACAAGAAATGTGAATTAATAAAGATGAATTTTCATTACGGCCAGCCGATAGCAAAGCGCCTCATTCCAGACGGATATCGAATAAAATACGGCATAACAAATCTCTTCAGGGTGGAGCTACCAAATTACTGGAGAATGCTTTACACATTAGTTGATGGAGAGAATGAAATTGAAATAATAGCATTTGTTCTGGACATAATCGACCACAAGAAATACGATAAGAAGTTTGGATACAAGAAAAACTGAACAGCTTATTTATCCGCCACAATCTCTGTCACATCGAGAAGAAGATAGTTTTTTTCTTTTGTTTTCTTCTTTCTCTGAAAGATAATTTCCACCACTCGCTACTTTCTTTCCACTCCTTTTTTCAAGCTCTTTCCTTGCAACGCCTGCAACAGTTCCGCCTTCATTTGCAGCATCCTTGTTTTCAACAAAGCCCTGAGAATCTTTGCTTCTCGCAATCGTTGTTGTGGATGCCTCTCCTAGCATTGTGAAGATAAGCTCCAGATCATTCATGTGGTCTCTCAGGTTTTCGTTTTTCAGAGCTTTTACTTCTTTGTATTGGGTCGGAGTAATTCCAAATGTTGCTTTGGAGATTTCAGATGTCAGGATTGCATATTCCTTATTTGTTTTTATTCCTCGTTTGTCCCATTCATCTGTCAGTTCGTCCCTTATTGCAATGCCTCTTGCTCTTTTCTCAATCCACGCATCTGAATAGCCTTTTGCTTTGTACAATTCCTTCATTCGTTTTTGGGCAAGCTCAGGATTCTGGATTTCCTGCACTCTTTCGTAGCCGACTTTTGCCAGCCACAATTTGAATGGCTCTGCCTTTGGAGAAGGAATGGACTGGATTATGCGGAATAAGCCTTCTGTATTAGCGCAATCTGTTGAATATTGCTTTCCATCTGCTGAGATTAATTTCAGTTGTCGACAAAATGTCGATAACTCAATTCCGCTTGCTTCGAGTTCTCTTTTCTTGAGTCTGTACCAGTAATCCTTTGCATCAACACTTTCTGTTAATGCACCAACAACATCAACTACCGAGAACCACCACTCATCCTTGTGCCAGGTTCGCCTTATTCTCTTGCCCTCGAACACAGCCAAAGCATTTTCCATCTGAACAAGAATGGCTTTCTTCTTTAAATATCTTGCGCGCGCGGTTGTCCAGTGGGAAGTGGGCAATGTCCGAGAGAAACCGAATTTTCCTATTTATCCGCCACAATCTCAATTACATCTAGATGGTGGAGAGGATAGTCTTTTCCAACAGTCTGTTTTTTCTTCACATCAATGGCCCTAATAAATTTTTCCCCCAAGTCAGTATGCAGCTTAAATGCAAAGTCAAGCGCAGTTGAATTCTCTGGCATCAGGAAGCAGTCAGGAAGCACATTGCCATCCTTGTCGACAAGATTGTTAAGGCCGCCAGGATATATCGCCATGTACTTTAGCAGCTCAAGCACCGCTTTGTTCACGCAGATTTGCACCCCGCTTGAGCCAAACCTTTCCAGAACATTTTCATTTATGTATTCAAAGGCCTTTTTCTGCGCGTCGTTTAATTTCCCTGACTCAGCTATCTCGAAATGGTTATCGCCGGGAAGATATACTATCAAGCCCTTGCTTTCTGCTGACTTCAATGCAAGCTCCGAATCTGCTGAACAAGGTACAATTATCCTGTCGGGAAATTCCTTCTTCAGCCTCTCGTAGTTTTCCTTTGCGATAGCTATGTCAATCTTATTTGCTGCGATTACCATTGGCTTTGTCATCTTTCGAAGAATCTTTGCCATTTCAAAAAGCTGCTCTTCTGTCCACGAAATTGGCTTTTCAGGGTCGAGGTTGAGCTTCTTTATTGCATCCTTGACATGATTTTCATTAACGCCAAGACCTGAAAGCTGTTTTGCCAATGGCTTTTCAACCTCCTGGTGCTCCATCTGAATGGTTCTTGCAAACTTCTCCCAGCCCTTCACCAGTATTCCCCTGTACCAGTAATCAAGCTCTTCCTCGAGGAAAAGAATATCCTTGGCAGGGTCATATGTTCCTGGCTGCATCGGTTCTCCGTTTTCGTTTGTTGCTCCTGCACAATCTATTACGTGGATTAAAGCGTCTGCCTGCCTCAAATCATCCAAGAACTGATTGCCCATCCCTTTTCCCTCATGCGCCCCTGGAACTAATCCTGCTACATCAATTACATTGACAGGAACAAAGCGCTGGTGATTTATGCAAAAGCCTTCCCTCGGGTTGCACTGCACTTTAAAGAAAGTATCAACACATTCTATTCTCACAAACCCGATTCCATGATTGGGCTTTATTGTCGCGAACGGATAATTTGCTATCTCAATATCTGCAAGGGTCATTGCCTTGAAGAATGTCGACTTTCCAACATTTGCCTTTCCAACTATTCCAATAATCATTGTTGGCAGAGTTTAGAAGGGGTTTATAAAGCTATTTGACAACTACAATCTCTTCCTTAAACTTCCTCAGAAGCGCAAAAGGCTGGCGCAAATAACGATGGCTTTGTTCATACTCGATTTGATTCATTTCTCTGAAGAATCTTCTTGTGGAGAGATAAAGGTTGTTGTTTTCATACTTAAGGGAGTTCTGCTTCAGGAACTTAGCCTTTTCATTTGTTTGTTGATGACCATTCCTCAATCCTGACAAATATTGTCTCAATAAATCCAATTCTGTTTTAATCGAACTGGCTTTTGCCGGAATGCTCTTAACACTAACTAATGTGCCACCAACTTTTTTCTCGTGATATTCTGTTTGGTTTGGAATTTCTTGTTCAGGTTGTTCTGTCATTTTCTTAATTAACAACCTTATTGCTTCCTTGTGTTTCTTTAGTTTCTTTGTTTGCTCCTTTGCTAACATATACATCTCAGCCCATTTTGTTGTCAGTTCGACCGATTCGTCAACAGGGTCACTCAAATAGTTGAGAACTTTTTGTACAAGAAAATTACTTTCTATTTGTTTTTTATCATAATCAATGCTCTTTCGTACATTCATCCCTTTCTCCTCTTCAAAATAACCTAAATCGTTCAAAATAAAATCAAGTGCAACGTAATGATGACCGCCGCTTGCGATAATAACTGGCGTTTCACTACCCCTTCTGATAGTCAAATATCCTCGGTTGTACTGGTTGACCAGCCTGTTGACATCCTCGACGAGTGCCTTTTTCTGTTCTGCATATCTGGGTTTGCTTGTTGTGGGCGTTGTTTTAACAGAAAAAACATATTTTCCTGCCTTAACAGAGTCAGTTACTGATTGATCAGGTATGTTGTTTTTAGACCATGGAACAGAGCTCTTTAAGGCTTCTTCGAAATTTTTGATAACGACATCATAAAGGTCAAGAAGGTCATTGATGTTATAAAGCCTCTTCAAATCAGCAGAATCTATTTTCTCAGAGCTCAATATTTTCTCTAACGAGTCGTTATCTAATATTCTTATAGTTAAAGTGTTTCCAACAGCCCCCATGTTAAAAAGGTAATCTAAATGAGTTTATATGTGTTTACATCATCCTGGAAAATCAGAATAACGGACAATGAAAAAAGAATTAAGCCGTAACAGCTTCTGCTTTTTTCTTTGCTTCTGCAGCTTGGAGACTCTCAATCTTATCATCAATGTTCTGCATTACTTTATGTTTTGCGCTAGCAATTGCCTGCTTAGTCATGTCTTCAAACACTTCTGGACCGCTTTTCGCATAAGTGTCTATCTGGGCAAGCAAGTCGGGATCCCCCCCGGAATAGTGCGCAAATGCTTGGCTAATTTTTTTTCGAGTTTCTAATTCTGGGTGCACCTGTCGTATATGGTTGTTGATACCGTTCAGTGTTTCTGAATCAAGTTTTCTTGTATATTCTCTGTTTACATAATCATCAACCAGTCTTGCCCTCACCTGGGGTTTTTTTGTATCAAAACCAAAGTGTCGCTTTAATTCATCTGTGCTGATTGAAATTCTGTTTAACTCATCAGTTATTGTCTTCTTTACATCGTTAGGAACTTCAAGCTTGGCCAGGTCATCAACACCATATTTAATCTGCAAATAGTGTTTCTTAATCTCACCGGTTATTTTTTTGACTGTTTTATCGTTTATTAGCTCGCCATCGTTTTTATACAATACATTCTTTACTGCATCGAGAATGCCTTTATTTTCTACTAACGCAGCATGATACATTTGATGGACTTTATCAAAAGGTGATTGAACGTCGTCTAAGCCCATGGGTTTCAGATCAAACTTAGGAGGTTTTTTATCCTTGACTTCCTTGTATATATTATAACCAATCATTTATCATTTCACCTATTCTCGTTTACTAATTCCAAGTAGATACGTTTATTTAAATCTTTCGGTATTCTGGCATGCAGAATGTAGTATATTATAAGTAGTAAAAATGAGGGTAACCTCAGTAACATTTATATATGTTGTCCCAACTCATTATACTAATCATGTTCAAGAGGTAACCAAAATGGCTGCTGAAAAGAAAAACGAAGAGAAGAAGGAAGAGGATGTTAAGATTGCTGGTACGGGTAAGCTGCCGAAGGAGGCAGAGGAAAAACTAAAGGAAATAAAGAAGAAGCTCGATACGTTCCAAAAAAAGGTAACCGATAAATTTGACAAGTATATCATGGGAATTGCGTTATTGCCCCCTGATAAGCCAAAAGAAGGGGAGAAGCCTGATACAACAGCGATAAACGTCCTTGTTCTAGTGGATGATTCTGACAGCCAGAAGATGACAAAGGAAGAATTAAAGACAAAGCTTGGAACAATAATTGATGGAATTGCGAAAGAGGTTGATAAGAATCTTAAGCCGCAGACATTAATCATCTCAGAGCTGTGGCAGAACTGCTATGACTGCAAGCACGAGACGCTTCAGCTGATAGCGATGTCTGCCCCGGTATACGACAATGGAATGCTTTCTGCAATAAAGATTGCTGAAGTGCACAAGACAATGGTCCTGAAGAAGTTTGAGAAATACATTGTCAGTTATGTGCTTGCCGGGTCTTTAGTCCAAGGAAAGGCAACAAAGACTTCAGACATAGATGTCTGGGTTGTAATAGATGACACTGATGTAAAGAAGATGACCAGAGCAGAATTAAAGGACAAGCTAAGGGCAATAATAATTGGCATGGGGATTGAGGCTGGAGAATTAACAGCGATAAGAAACAAGCTAAACATTCAGGTATATATCCTAACAGATTTCTGGGACAGCCTGAAGGAAGCAAATCCCATAATATTTACCCTGTTGAGAGACGGGGTCCCGTTCTATGACAGGGGCATATTTATGCCTTGGAAACAGCTATTAAAGATGGGAAAGATAAAGCCGAGCGCCGAAGCCATCGATATGTTCATGGGTTCAGGAGAGCAGATGCTTCAGCGAGTTCAGTTCAAACTAAAGGACATTGGAATGGAAGACATCTACTATGCTTTGCTCACTCCCAGTCAGGCCGCACTGATGATGTATGGAATTGCGCCTCCTGCACCAAAGGAAACCCCTGAGCTGCTGAGAGAGATATTCGTGAAAAAAGAGGGGTTGCTGGAGGATGAATTCATAAAGACGCTTGACAGGGTAATCCAGACACGAAAGGATATTGAACATGGAACAAAAAAGGATATCTCTGGCAAAGAGGTTGACGAACTATTGACACTGGCAGACAAATATCTCAAAAGAATCAACAGATTATTTACTCAAATCCAGAAGATAAAGGATGAAGAAAGCGTTTTGAGCGTCTACGATAATGTTGTTACGATAATAAGGGACGTAATGAGGCTTGAGGGGATTGAGCGAGTCAGCGACGCAGAAATAGTTAAGCTATTTGAGACGGAGCTTGTTTCCATGGGAAAGGTTCCCGCGAAATACCACCGGATGCTTGACGAGTTAATGAAGGCGAAAAAGGATTATGATGCAAAGAAGCTCTCGAAAAATGACATTGAAAAAGTGAAAAAGGACGGTAATGCTTTCATAAAGTTCATGGTCGAGTATCTTCAGAGAAAGCGCGGCAGGGAGCTTGAGAGGACAAGAATAAGGGTGAAGCACGGAAGCAAGTACGGAGAAGTAATCCTGCTTGAGAAGGAAGCATACATTATCCACGACATTGACAACGAGGAAAAGGAGCTTTCAAAGGCACCAATCAAAGAAGATGGTTCTCTAGGCACCCCTGAAAAGACAACGATGGAAGATCTTGAGAAAGCTTTGGCAAGAATTGAAATTCCCAACAAGGTCTTCATCAAGCAGCCAATCTTTGAAAACCTGAAAAACTTCTTCGGCAAGGATGTTGAGATACTGATTAACTATTGATTCTTGTATTTTCGTTTAATTTTCTGGATGTAACGCTCAAGGCTATCTTGTAGGTCCTGTCCCACGATGCTAGTTCGGCTATGTTTCGGTCTACGAGCTATGCCCAGTTCTTCTGAAATTCCAGATGTATTAAAGATTCTGAAAAAAGTGTCTGGAGTCATCAAATCTGGTTTGCAGAATGTTTTGCATATTTTTGTCAGCGAGTAGGCCTCTTTCCGAAAGATTTCTTGGGACAGTATAATTTTTGCAAGAGAATAGCCGCGACGAATTGTTGAAGTTTCATCTGAATATGAGGCATTCTTCATGTCACGCAGGAATCGTTCATGGGCCTGAACCTCTCCTTTTAAGAAATAATTCCAGTTCACATTTTTAGCATAAGTGTGCTGTTCAGTAACAGGTGCTTCTTTCTCGAACAATTTGCTATCAATTCCGTACTTTTTCAGATAACTCCTGACTAAGGCAGGTGATGTATGTAGCAAGTTTGCTGTTTCAGGAACATCTCCATTGGTTTCATTCAAAGCTGACCTAAGAACTTCTTCGGGGACATAATTCAGTGCAGATTTCATAGTCTCTAAAGACCTATCATTCAGTGATTCGGCAAGTGAATGCTTAACAACGTTTCTGGTTACTTTTCCGCCTCTGGAGAACATGATGAGTCTTGTAACCACCGATTCAAGCTCCCTTACGTTTCCACGCCACTCATACTCTATGAAATAAGGGGACACCCCTTATAATCCCCTTCCGCTTCTTTCCCTCGTCAACTCTTGGAGAGTTGCCGTATCCTCAAGAAGCGG
>JAFGPE010000094.1 GCA_016926055.1 Candidatus Woesearchaeota archaeon
AGCGTATAACTTGTGCAAGCTGCTGAAGAGATTCGTGTGTGTTTGCGAAGGAAAATGTAATCTTGATGATAAGGATCATTACATGAACAAGAGATTGAAGCTTTCAGGAGACCTTCTTGCTGATTTGTTCAGAGTCAACTTAAAAGTCTTAATCGGCGACCTCCTCTACAATTTCCAGAGAATTGTGAAGAGGGGAAAATTCCCGTCAATAAAGGTAGTTATAAGGGACAAACTTCTTACTTCAAGGATATATAGTTCAATGGCTACGGGAAATTGGGTTGGCGGCAGGAAGGGAATCAGCCAGAGAATACAACGCCTTAATTTTCTTGAAACCCTTTCCCATCTGCAAAGGGTTGTCAGCCCACTGAGTGCGACCCAGGAAAACTTTGAGGCCCGAGAACTTCATTGCACCCATCTCGGAAGACTGTGCCCGATTGAAACCCCCGAAGGAACAAACATTGGCCTGAGAAAGAACTTAAGCCTGCTTGCGAGCGTTTCAGAGGAGAGCGGCGAAACAGAAGTATTGAAACAGTTAAAAGGCCTCGGCTTAAAGGTGCTATAATGGTTACAGACGTTTACCTTAACGGAAAATTCACAGGAACTGTAGATGAAGCAGAAGAGTTTGTAGAGAAGGTTGTCACTGAAAGACGAAAAGGCAAGATCACAAACAACCTCAATATTCACTTTGACAAAAAAGGTCAGGGAATTTATATAGATGTTTCCAAGGGAAGAACAAGAAGACCTCTTATTGTCGTGAAGGAAGGAAAGTCGTTGCTTACAGAGAAACACATCAAGCAGCTTGAGAAGGGCGAGATATCTTGGTCCGACCTTGTTAACCAGGGCATCATAGAATATCTTGATGCTTTGGAAGAGGAAAATGCCTATGTCGCATTCTTTGAGCATGAGTTGACTCCTGAGCATACGCATCTTGAGGTAAGCCCAATTGACATTCTAGGCTTGTGCACGTCACTTGTTCCCTATGGAAACTTTAACCAGTCAACAAGGCTTAATGCAGGAAGTAAGAACCAGAAGCAGGCTCTCGGCTTTTATGCTGCTAATTTTAACGTCAGGATGGATATGGACGTAAACCTTCTCCATACACCTCAGGTGCCGATTGTCAGGACAATAATGCATGAGATTTCCAATTATGCAAAGCATCCTGCCGGCCAGAACATTGTCGTTGCGATTATGAGCCACGGTGGCTATAACATGGAGGATGCAGTTGTTCTTAACAAGAGTTCTGTTGAAAGGGGTCTTGCAAGATCAACCTATTACAGGCCTGCAATTGCTGAAGAGCTAAGGTATTCAGGAGGTCTCATTGACGAGATTTGCATTCCAGATAAGGAGGTCAAGGGCTACAAGAGCGAAAAGGACTACAGGCTTCTTAACGAGGATGGAATAATCTATCCTGAGGCAGTTGTTCAGGAAGGGGACGTTCTCATAGGGAAGACCAGCCCGCCAAGATTCCTGTCAAGCATGGATGAATACAACCTCGCTTCGAGCACAAGAAGAGAGTCTTCTGTAGGAATGAAGCACGGCCAGAAGGGAATAATTGATTTTGTCCTTATTACTGAGAACGAGGAGGGTAATAAGCTTGTCCAGGTAAAAATAAGGGACCAGAGGATTCCTGAAATAGGTGACAAGTTTACTTCGAGACACGGCCAGAAGGGAGTTGTTGCGTTAATAGTCCCGCAAGGCGACATGCCTTTTACTTCATCAGGAATAATCCCTGACTTGATTTTCTCGCCGCACGGAATACCGTCGAGAATGACAATCTCCCATCTGATAGAGCTTATTGGAGGAAAGGTGGGCGCATTGTCAGGGCGTTATATAAACGGGACAACATTCAGTGCGGAGCCTGAAGAGTTATTGAGGAAAGAGCTTTTAAGACATGGCTTCAGGGAGAACGGAACAGAAGTCATGTATGATGGAATAACAGGAAAAAAGATTCTCGCTAAAATTTACGTTGGAAGCATTTATTATCTCAAGCTCAAGCACATGGTTGCAAACAAGCTGCATTCAAGGGCTCGTGGTCCGATACAGCTCCTTACAAGGCAGCCGACAGAAGGAAGGGCAAAGGAGGGCGGCTTAAGGCTTGGAGAGATGGAAAAAGACACATTTGTCGCCCATGGCGCGGCTATGCTTTTGAAGGAAAGATTTGACTCGGACAAGACAGTTGTCCCTGTCTGCGAGGGTTGCGGCCTTGTTGCTATTTATGATGAATTCAAGAACCGTTCATTCTGCCCGATATGTGGTGAGAATGTAACTATAAGTAATGTTGAGATGAGCTACGCTTTCAAGCTTTTCCTCGATGAAATGAAATCGCTGGGAGTTTATCCTAAGTTAAATCTCAAGAGCAAATACTAGGTACTTAAAAATGGCAGAAAAAAAGAAAAAACAAAAGAAGGAAGGGACTGAAGAAACATCGGAAGCCCCTGAGCAGGAATCTTCAGATAATGTTGTTGCACCACCAGTTAGCCCAGAGGAAATGCTTGGCGAAGATTTGGCTGCCGAGGGTGAAAAAAAGGAAGAAACATCGGAAGCTCCTAAAAAATCAAAGATAGATGTCTCAGATCAGATTTATGCTTACAAAAGGGTTGACACCATAGGTTTCGGGATGTTCTCACCAAAGCTCGTAAAGAAGATGGCTTCTGCAAAGATAGTGACTCCCGAGCTATATGACAAGGAGGGCTATCCTGTCGATGGCGGATTAATGGATATTCGTCTAGGAGTGATTGACCCAGGGCTTAAATGCAAGACATGTGGCTCAAAACTCAAGGAGTGTCCAGGCCATTTCGGTTATATCGAGCTTGCCAGGCCAATTATTCATATAAAATACATCCCTCTTATCTACTCGATACTTAAGTCGACTTGCAGGGAGTGCGGCAGGGTCCTCGTTCCAAAAAACAAGATAGGAAAGTTCGTTTCTCTTCTGGCACAGACAGCTGAAGAAGAAGGCGAGTCTGCAAAAAGGAAAAAGATTTCGTCTGTTGTTTCAGAGATGAAGTCGATAAACAAATGCCCCTGGTGCAGAGCTAGACAGCAGAAGATAATCCTAGAAAAGCCGACAACATTCATGGAGAATGACAGACGGTTGACTCCCATAGATATAAGGACAAGGCTCGAGAAAATTCCTGATGATGATTGCGCGTTGTTCGGAATAAATTCGAAGATTGCAAGGCCCGAATGGGCCGTTCTTACTGTGCTCGCCATACCGCCTGTCACAATGAGGCCTTCAATAACCCTTGAGTCGGGTGAGAGAAGCGAGGACGATCTAACCCATAAACTTGGCGATATTGTGAGAATAAACCAACGCCTCTTTGAAAACATTAATGCAGGTGCACCGGAAATTATCATAGAGGATTTGTGGGATTTGCTGCAGTACCATGTTACAACATTCTTTGACAACAACGTGGCACAGCTGCCTCCGGCAAGGCACAGGAGCGGGCAGCCACTCAAGACAATCACTGAAAGAATCAAGAGTAAGGAGGGAAGAATAAGGTATAATCTCGCAGGAAAGAGGACAAACTTTTCAGCAAGAACTGTTATCAGTCCTGATCCGAGACTTGAGATTGACGAGGTAGGAGTTCCTGAGACTGTTGCCATGAAACTCACTGTTCCTGAGTTGGTTACTCCTTGGAATATGGCGTATTTGAGGAGATATCTTGAAAAAGGTCCCGCCAGCTATCCTGGTGCAAACTATATTGTAAGGCCTGATGGAAAGAAAAAGAAGATAACTGATGAGACAAAGGAGCAGATAATCGAGGAAATCCAGCCAGGCTACTCTGTGGAAAGGCATCTCTTGGACGGAGACGTTGCAATATTTAACAGGCAGCCGTCGCTCCACAGGATGTCGATGATGTGCCATCGTGTTAAGGTGCTTCCGTTCAACACTTTCAGATTGAGTCCTGCAGTATGCGCACCTTATAACGCTGACTTCGACGGAGACGAGATGAATCTTCATATTCCGCAGACTGAAGAGGCAAGGGCTGAGGCAGAGATATTGATGGAAGTCGAGACCCAGCTCATCAGCCCAAGATACGGTCTTTCAATAATTGGTTGTGTGCAGGATTCCATATCTGGAAACTATGTTCTCACAAAGCTTCTCAATTTTACGAGGGACGATGCAATATCGCTTCTTTTCGACTGCGGCATAACAGATTTCTCAAGTTTGCCGAGGAAGGCATCTGTCTCTGGAAAGGAAATATTCAGTGCCACGCTGCCAAACGACTTCAGTTTTGAGGGGACAACACTCTCGGGCGAGAAGGTCATAATAAAAGAAGGCAAGCTGATCGAAGGTTATATGGACAAAAATAACCTTGGTGAAGGTTCAGGTCTGCTCCTGAGAAACATGCACAAGAGATATGGTGCAAGGGAAACGATAAGAATTCTTGGAAATATTTTTAAGCTTGGAACAAAGGTTCTGCAGAGGTTCGGTTTGAGTGTTCCCATATCTGATACAGATCTGCCTGAAGATGCAAGGATGAGAATAAGGGAAATTCTCGACAAGGCAGACAAGGATGCGGCAGACCTTGTTGTTCAGTACCGTGAGGGTCATCTCGAGGCTTTTCCCGGACGAAGCGTTGCAGAAACACTTGAACTTAGGATTCTTGAGTTGCTTAACAAGGCAAGAAACGAGACAGGAAAGGTTGTAGTCGAGCATTGCGACAAGAATACATCTACACTTATAATGGCACTGAGCGGTGCAAGAGGCAATTTACTTAATCTCGCTCAAATGGCAGCTTGCGTGGGCCAGCAGGCAATGAGGGGCAAGAGAATTGAAAAGGGCTACACAGACACCACTCTTTCAGTTTTCAAGAAAAACGATTTGAGCCCTGAAGCTCGTGGTTTCATCAGGGCAGGGTTTAAGTCAGGGTTAACTCCTGCGGAATTCTTTTTTATGGGAATGACTGGTCGAGATTCATTAATGGATACAGCTCTTAGAACTCCGAAATCAGGATATCTCTACAGGCGGCTTGCAAACGCAATGCAGGATTTGAAGGTTGAATATGACTACACCGTCAGGGATTCAGGAAGGAATATAATCCAATTCATGTTTGGCGAGGACGGAGTAGATGTTTCAAGGAGTGAGAACGGACGGATAAATATTCAAAGAATAATCGATTCGGTGAAATAAATGGAAAACCTCTATAAGGAATATGATGATCTGCTTCCCAAGTCCATATTGGACGAGATTAAGGAAAAGGTTCCATCCAGCATCAGTCAGACTAGGCTAAAGAAGATTCTCGAAGCTTCTCACAAGGAATGGAATGAAAGTAGAGTAGATCCGGGAGAGTGTGTTGGCCTTGTTTCAGCAGAGTCAATAGGCGAACCAGGAACCCAGATGACCCTGAATACATTCCACTTTGCTGGAGTTGCAGAGATGAACGTTACAATGGGTCTTCCAAGAATCATCGAGATTCTCGATGGAAGAAGCCATATCTCAACACCAATGATGGAGATTTACCTTAAAAAGTCCCACTCAAAAGGAACTGATATCAGAAAGATTGCGCAGTCCGTCAAGGAATCGAGGCTTAAGGACATATTAAGCGGCATCTCCATAAACGTGGCAGAGAACACAATAAGCCTTGAGTTGAACAACGAGGGAATGAAGGAGCTCGACCTTATCCCGAGCAAGGTCGCTGCAATCCTTGGAAAGAGCATCAAGGGTTGGAATATCAAGAACGAGAGGGAGTCTATAACCTTGAAAGCAAGATCCAAGGACGAGAGCATAAACGAGATATACAAGATGAAGGAGAAGATAAAGGAAATATATGTTGGCGGGGTCAAGGGAATAAATCAGGTGCTGCCTGTGAAAAGGGACGATGAATTTGTAATTCTCACGTTCGGAACAAACCTTAAGGAGATACTTAAGCTGGATTTTGTCGATCATTCGAGATTGAGGACAAACGACATTCATGAAATAAGAAATGTTCTCGGCATTGAAGCTGCACGGCAGGCAATCATAAATGAGGTTTACAAGGTCATAGAGAACCAGGGACTTAATGTTGACATAAGGCACATAATGCTTGTTGCCGATACAATGTGCACAACAGGCAACATTAAAGGAATAACACGTTATGGTGTGGTGAGTGACAAGTCATCTGTTCTGGCAAGGGCATCTTTTGAGACCCCTGTCAAGCACATAATCTCGGCCTCGCTGTCAGGGGAAATTGACCCCCTGAAGAGTGTTGTTGAGAATGTTATGATAAATCAGCAGGTTCCAATAGGTACAGGTGTAATCAAGCTCATGATGCAATCAAAGAAGGAGTTGAAGTCAAGTGACAAAAAAGATTGAAAATATTAATGATATGATAAAGGATGCGATAGCGACAAAGAGGTTGCTGATAGGAGCAAAGTCAGTTATTGATGGGCTTAGGAAGAAGAAGCTTTCAAGAGTTGTTCTTGCAAAAAACTGTTCTGAAGGCACGAAGAATGACATTGCTGTCCTTGCAAAGCTTAGCGGAATTGAAGTAAGCGTTGCAGAGCAGCTTAATGATGAACTGGGTATACTTTGCAAGAAGCCGTTTTCCATTTCAGCCCTGGGTTTTCTGAAGGTGTAAATTTGACAAAGATAAAATATGATGCATCCCTGATGAAAATAATATCTGTCTTCGAAACCATGACCGGAGCAAGACTGAAGGATTGCTTTGAGAATAAGAACCAGCAGCTTGTCTTTGTTGTTGAACCAGGGCACATGGGCAAGGCAATAGGAAAAAATGCGGTGAATGTAAGAAAATTAGAAGCACTGCTGAAAAAGAGAATAAAAATTCTCGAGTTCAACGAGAGCGTTATAGGCTTCATAGCAAACCTTATTTATCCTCTTAAGCCGATGGACATTGTGGAAAACGAAGGGGAGGTTGTTATCACCGGAGGGGACGTGAAAACAAAAGGTTTATTAATAGGCAGGAATTTCCAAAATCTCGAGGAGACTAAGTCGATAGTTAATCGCTATTTCAGGATAACGAATATAAAGGTTGTGTAAGAACATGGGAAAGAAATCACGCGGCTTAAACGCAGGAAAGAAGCTCAAGCAGAGAAGAAGGGTATCGAAATGGATGAAGAGGACATTCATATCCAGATCTCTCGGTCTTAAGAAAAAGGCAGATCCTTTGGGGGGAGCTTCCCAGGCAAAAGGCATCGTTCTTGAAAAAATCCAGCTCGAGGCAAAGCAGCCGAACTCTGCAATGAGAAAATGTGTAAGGGTTCAACTGACAAAGAACGGAAAACAAGTCACAGCGTTCTGCCCCGGTGACGGCGCAACAAAGCTAATCGATGAACACGATGAAGTTATAATTGAGTGCATCGGTGGAAGAATGGGAAGGTCAAAAGGAGATATTCCTGGAGTAAGATGGTGCGTGATAAAGGTCAATGAGCAGAGTCTTGATGCGCTACTGAAGGGAAGAATAGAGAAGGCAAGAAAGTAAAATGAGCGAACTAAAGATATTCAACAGATGGGGCACAGAAAACATAAAGGTAGATGACCCCGGATTGAGACCATACATCACGCTGAATGCCCGGATTGTTCCGAAGACAGGAGCAAGGTATGCAGGAAACAAGTTCCATAAGTCAAATATAACCATTGTCGAGAGGCTGATTAACAAAGTCATGATTCCAGGTCACAAGAGCAAGAAGCACAACAAGAGCTCAGGCCATATGACTGGAAAGGCAAACGTCGCATATGGAATCATAGAGGATTCGTTCAGGCAGATTGAGGCAAGAACAAAGGAAAATCCTGTAGCAGTCTTTGTCAAGGCACTTGAGAACGCTGCAGCTCGTGAGGAGATAGTTACAATAGAATACGGTGGCGCAAGATACCCTAAAGCCGTCGAGTGCAGCCCTCAGAGGAGGATAGACCTTGCGCTGAGGAGCATGACGCAGGGAGCATATGCAAAATCATTCAACTCAAAGAAATCAATAGTTGCTGCTCTTGCAGAGGAGATTGTTGCAGCCTACCAGTGTTCTCCAAGCTCAAATGCGATAGCGAAGAAGAACGAGCTGGAAAGGCAGGCAGACGCAAGTAGGTAGGACCAAAAAGCTTTTTCTTTTAATTCCTCGCGACTTAACTGAAAAAGCTTAACATGAGGAATTAAAATGGAACACTTTAGAAGACTAGGTATAAATGAGCACGTTTTAAGGGCAATATCTGAGGAACGTTTTGAGAAGCCAAGCAGTATTCAGGAAAAGACAATCCCGCTTATCCTTGCAGGAAAGGATGTCATAGCATCTTCTGCGACAGGCTCCGGAAAGACGCTTGCTTTCGGCACAGGAATAATACACATAGCTGAACGGGGAAAAGGCATACAGGCGCTTGTTCTGACGCCGACAAGGGAGCTTGCAGAGCAGAACATGAAGGCGCTTAAGAAATTCTCAAGATACAAGCCGATAAATGTTGTTGTGGTTTACGGCGGAGTGTCTATTAATCCGCAGATTGAAAACCTGTCTAGAGCTGATGTTGTCATAGCAACTCCTGGAAGGATGCTTGATCACATTGGCAGAAGGACTGTTGATTTGAGGCATGTCAAGATGCTTGTGCTTGATGAGGCTGACAGAATGTTCGACATGGGGTTTATTGATGATGTCAAGGAAATAATACACAGCTGCCCTGCAAAAAGGCAGACTCTTCTTTTCTCTGCGACAATATTCGACGAAGTGGCTGACCTTGCAGCTAAGTATATGAGCAATCCTGTCGAGATATTTGGTGAGGCACAGGTTGATCCAAGAAAGCTGGCCCAGGTTTACTATGAAGTGCCTGAGCAGATAAAATTCTCGCTTTTGGTCCACCTGCTGAAGCACGAGAGAAAGGGGCTTGCGATGGTTTTCTGCAATACGAGAAGGACAACAGATTTTGTTGCGAACAACCTTAGGGCTCTTGGAATAAATGCGTTTGCAATCCACGGTGGTTTTTCTCAGGACAAAAGAAACAAGACGATGGAGAATTTTCATTCGCAGAGCGTTCAGGTATTGGTGTGCACTGATGTTGCAGCTCGCGGCCTTGATATAAAAGGCGTTTCCCATGTCTATAATTATGACATCCCTAAGGACAGCAAGGAATACGTCCACAGGATAGGACGGACCGCGCGTGCAGGAAAGGAAGGAAAGGCGATAAACCTTCTTTCGGAAAAGGACCATGACAATTTCTCAAGAGTTCTTCGTGACAACGATATCGAGGTACGAGAGGAAAAGAGACCATATATCCAAAGGGTGCAGTTGAACTGGAGAGGTGAGAGAAGAACCTTTTCCAGAGGTCCGCCGAGGCGTGGTCCGAGAGCAGATTCCCCACGGCACAGGCGAAGAAGGAGATACTGAATCATTCTTCTGAATATTCAGATCACTCAAAATGATTGCAATCTGAGAGGGTTAAATATTCAACTCCTTTATCTATTTGGGCAGCACAAACAACGTCTAACAATTGATTAAACCGGATTGCTGCCGTTTTAAATTCTTTTTCAAGTCTGCCAAAACCGCTAACCTGATTTAACTCTGATTTTGCACTTCGCAGGGTCATTGCCAGAGCCTCCAGGTCAGAGTTTAGTTTATAATCAGCTTCAGCTGAATTAAGCGTTTTTAATATCTCTGTAACTCTCATCCTGTAGGTGAATGCATCTTCTTTTAAAAAGATTTATATTCTAACTCTCATATTAGGTTAAGTTATGATTTTCAAAAGCTTTGTTTTGGACCCGTTTCAGGAGCTTGCTATTCATTCCATAAATAATCATCATTCTGTACTTGTTTCAGCTCCAACCGGCTCAGGAAAAACCCTTATTGCAGATTACATCATCGACAGGGACATCAGGCAAAATAAGAAAGTCATCTACACCGCACCGATTAAGGCACTTTCCAATCAAAAATACAGGGATTTCTGCAAACAGTACGGGGATGATAAAATCGGCTTGGTTACAGGCGATGTTGTGGTTAACCCTGAGGCGAACATCCTTATCATGACAACTGAAATATACAGGAATATGGCGATAATAAAAGACCCCCTGCTTAATGATGTCACTTATTGCGTCATGGATGAAATCCATTTCATCAGCGATGAGGAGAGGGGTTACATTTGGGAGGAGTCAATAATATTCAGCCCGGAACATATGCGCTTCCTTTTTCTCTCCGCAACAATTCCAAATGCAGAGGAGTTTGCACTTTGGGTGGAAAGAATAAAGCACCATCGTGTGGAAGTTGTAAGACACGAAGAGCGCCCTGTTCCGTTGGAGATAAAATTCTTTGATTCAGAATTGGGCGTTACAACCTTGGATAAAATCAGGGAAAGAAGAAACCTTGACCGTTACCCAGAATACCGTCACGGCTTTCGAAGAAGACCCAGATATCATATGCAGAGGTCAAGGCCGCCTGAATTCCACGAGCTAATTCGTCATCTACGGCAAGAGATGCCTTGCATCTATTTTGTCTTCTCGAGGGCAAAGACACAGGCTTATGCAATGAAGCTTGCAAAGAATAATGATTTTCTTTCAAGAGAGGAAAAGATAAAGATAAGCGGCATAATTACAACAGAATTCCTCAATCTAAACAAAGAAGTGCTGAAGCTGAGAACAACATTGGACTTGAGGCAGTGCCTTTCAAGAGGAATTGCCTTCCACAATGCAGGGATACTTCCTGATATAAAGCACATAGTTGAAAAATTGTTTTCACATGGATTAATCAAGGTCCTTTTTGCCACAGAGACCTTTGCAGTCGGCATAAACATGCCTGCAAAGACAGTTTGCTTTGACAATCTCAGAAAGTTCACGGGCACAGGGTTCAGAATGCTTAACTCAAAGGAGTTCTTCCAGATATCAGGAAGGGCAGGAAGAAGGGGAATAGACAAGAAAGGATTGGCCATTGCTTTAATACATCGCTCGAGGGACAACTTAGGAAGGATTCAGGAGCTGACTACAAAGGATATTGAGCCGTTAAAGTCACAATTCAGATTATCCTACAACACTGTCCTGAACATGATTAATCTTCATTCCGAGAAGGAAATAGAGCAGATTCTCAAGATGAACTTTCACACGTTCCAGAAGCTGGGCTTCAGCGAGAACGATGACATATTTCTTCATTCAATAAAAGCACAGTACAACAATTATGTCAGGGAGCTTACAAAGCTTGGCTACATTAAAGACGGCGAGCTGACAGAGCTTGGCCATTTCACGACGAAGATTTATTCCTATGAACTCGAAATTTCCCAGATATTCATGGGCAACTTCGAGCTTGATGAATATCTTACTCTTCTCATTGTGGGAGCAATTGTGTACGAGGAAAGAAAGGATGTTAAGTTCATAAATACTACACAATCAAGGCAGGTATTGAATTTGATAATAAAACTAAAAAATC
>JAFGPE010000095.1 GCA_016926055.1 Candidatus Woesearchaeota archaeon
AAAAGAAATCTTTTCTAGGAAAACTGCAGAGGGACGATACTTTTATAAATCAATCCAGGTTCTCCTCGGCATAGCGGGGCTGTAGTATAACCTGGCTAGAATAGTTGGCTCCAGTTTCTGGAGCGATGAGGCACTATGCCGATGATTAATCAATTGGTATGTCAAGACATTGCTCTTGAGGAAGACACCAACGGGTCTGGGTTCAAATCCCAGCAGCCCCAGTTATTATTCATACTAAAAGACCAAAGTTTTTAATAATATTGTCTTCGGTCTTTCAGTATATGCTGGAAGTCAAAAAATGGAATGAAAATATTAATTATTTCTGACTTCCATCATAAATAGCTTTAAATAATCCCTCTGTTCTCGGAATGTTATGATTTTCCCAAGCGAGCTCGGATTGATTATTCTTTTCTCAATAATCGGAGGAGTATTTGCAGTAAGATTCAAGCAGCCTGCTGTTCTCGGCTTAATCATTACTGGTGCGATTGTTGGGCCGAACTTGCTTGGATGGGTAAAGAGTCCTTCACTGATTGAGACAGCAATAGAGGTTGGAGCCATACTCCTGATGTTCACAATCGGAACAGAGTTTTCATTGACAAGGCTAATCTCTCTTGGAACAAGGACATTCCTTGTTGCAACAATAAAGATGGGACTTAACTTCCTTGCAGGGTATTATGCTGCAGTATTCCTTGGCTTTGGAAGGGTCTCTGCACTTTACATTGGAGTGATACTTTCAATAACAAGCACCGTAATACTTATGAAGATTCTTGAGCAGAAAGGCTTTTCAAAAAGAAAGGAGGTTCCTCTGCTAGTTGCCATATTGATTCTTGAGGACATATTCGGTGTCTTTGCTCTGACATTCTTTTCAGGAATTAACTCAGGGCTTGAATTAAAGCCGGTCAGCATTCTCACAAAGGTTGTTATATCCCTGACAATTCTGTTTGTTGTGTTCCTTGTGCTTCAACGCTTCCTTAATAGAATAATCTGCTGGCTGATAAAGCACAGCACAGAGGAAACCACAACACTAATCTCTTTGGGGTTGTGCGGAGGAATGAGCTACATTGCAGTGCTTCTTAACCTCTCAGCTTCTGTCGGCGCATTTCTTGCAGGAAACATTGTTTCATCGCTTCCCGGCTCAGCAAAGTTTGAGAAATCAATAAGGCCCTTCACATTATTCTTCACATCGCTTTTCTTTTTTTCCATCGGGACAGTCGTAAGCTATTCTGCAATCCTGCAAAACATACATATCATAGCTATCCTTCTTCTGGTTTATCTTGTCTTTCTGTTTGCGGCAATCGGAATTAGCAGCTATTTCCTGATGAACAGCAGCGGAAAGAGCGCTGTGTTCTCCGCATTGGCAATGATTCCAATAGGGGAATTCTCTCTTCTCATAGCCAGGGAATCAATGGTTTTGAATCTGGGCGCTGACCTCGTCAGCATCACAGCTGCAATAATACTCTTCTCATCTCTGATAATGTCTTTTGTCATTGGCAGGCACAACCAGATTTATCTTTTAACAAGAAGAATCCTGCCAGAGAAAGCTCTGGAAGATATTCGGCTTTCCCTCAGCTTCATCAACAACCTGTCTCTGAAAATGAACAGGGAGAAGGTCTGCATGGACAAGGTTTGTGTTGAAAGGAGGATTGTTTTGAAAAATCTCGTGACCATGATTTCTGTTCTCATAATGAGCTTCTGGGGCTGGAAGATTCTTGGCGAAAGAATAATTGGGCTAAAAAGCAATCTTATATATTTGGCGATTCTAATCATTGCAATTGCAGTATTCTTCCCGTTTTTCAATATCCTGAAGAATCTATGGAAGCTCTCAGGAGATATCCTGCAGTTCTTCATAATGCTCTATCCGAGGCAGATCAGAAATGAAAAGAGGATTTTTAGGAATCTTCTGCTTCTCGGATTCATCTTTCTTCTTCTCATTATTTCTCCTGGAATTTTTGCATTCTTCAATTCATCCGTTGTTTACTATGTCCTGCAGTTAATATTCCTGCTCATGCTTATCTACTACATCCTGAGAATCATAAAGCTCATCCATACTGTTGTCGGAAAACGCATATCCAGGCTTAGGTCTCTGATGAGGAAGAAATAATACTTCACCTATTCCATCTTTTTTAGCAGTACTTCAAAGCATTTATATACTACTTCCCTTGTTCCGAAGTACTGTAACTGACAGGAGGTTGATTGGAATGACAGTAAAGCATCTAGGTAAGGCGGAATTTGATTTGTTCGTCTCAAAGGGATACAGTGTTGTTGACTTTTGGGCATCTTGGTGTGGTCCATGCCAAATGATGGGGCCTGTATTCGAGGAACTGAGCAAGGAATACAAAAAAGCAAAGTTTGCAAAGGTGAGCACAGAGGAGGAACCGGAGATTGCAGCAAGATACAAGATAATGAGCATTCCCTGTCTTGTTGTATTTAGGGATGGGAAAGAGACTGGAAGGATTCTCGGCTTCATGCCCAAGGATTCATTGAAAAAAGAGATTGAGAGGTTTGTGAAATGATGGATTTTGCGTGCAAGAAGATTGAGATTAAGCAGGTTGTCAAGTGCGGTTTTGGGCTAAGCAAAGCAGATTTCAGGCTAATGGAATTTATGCTGAACAATGACGAGAAATACTTCACAACACATGAGCTTTCAAAAAAGCTTGGCCTGAACCTTTCCACAATTCAGAGAAGCGTGAAAAAGCTTCATGAAAAAGCTGTTATCGAGAGGAAGCAGATTAACCTGGCTGGAGGAGGTTATCTGTTTACCTATAAATCAAAAGATAAAATCGAAGTAAGAAAACTTGTTATTTCTGTTGTCAGGAACTGGACAAAGAAGGTTGAGGAAGAGATTAACAGGTGGTAGCGCTGTGATTAAGGTGATTGCAGAAAGATGTCCTGAGGACCACTTGTGCCCTGCGATTAAGATGTGTCCTGTCAAGGCAATCTACCAGAATGGCTTTAATGCTCCTTCAGTTGACAATGACAAACGCATAGGGCGTCAAGCTTGCGTTGCCAATTGTCCGCAGAGTGTTTTTGAGGCTGATTGGGATTCTTAAAGTCACACCTTATCTCGGAATAATTGTATTAATAGTTTCTATTCTTGGGATAAGATATCCTCTGCTGGGATATGTTCTTCTACTGATTTTTGCATCTCTTCTTGCAATAAGCCCTTTCAGCGGAAGATGGTTCTGCGGAAATCTCTGCCCGAGAGGAAGCTTCAATGATTTCTGGCTTGCCAGGATAAGCAGAAAAAGCAAGATGCCTGCAGCCTTAAGGAGCCTCTGGCTAAGAATCCCGGTATTCGTGCTGCTCATGGGTTTTATGATAGTCAGAATAATAAAGACAAATGGTACAATAAACAAGGTTGGAATGGTATTTGTAACAATGTGCATCATCACAACATCCATTGCCATAGTGTTTGGCATTTTCTTCAGTCCCAGGGCATGGTGTTCATTCTGTCCCATGGGGACAGTCCAGCGATTTTTAGGAGGCAGGAAAAAGCACATAATTGTTGACAAGAAGAAATGCATAAAGTGCGGCGTCTGCCACAATGTCTGTCCGATGCAGCTAAAGGTTAGCGAGATTTTTAACAACCCTGACTGCATAAAATGCGGAAGATGTATTACGGCGTGCCCGAAAAAAGCCCTGATATACTAGGAAGAATAATTCATTCATGGCATCTATTTTTTCTTCTTTGGCTTCTCTTCCTCTGTTAATGAAATGATTATTATCGCTGCAATCAATATTGCGAAACCGATGAGGAAGTATGTTGAGTAATCCTTCACAAACTGCAGAAGGCCGAACTCTGGAAGCTTAAATCCTGACTTCTTTACCTCAAGAACTATTGGTGGCGATTCCGCAGGGAAGCTTTTGCCGTCTGTTGCAAAGATTTGTATTGTTTCCCATCCAAGCCAGTCTTTCTCGGGGACAGCAGTCATTATGCTGCCGTCAATCTCTGTCTGTATGTGCTCTGCCATTGTCGAGGTGAACCTTAATTTGTCGCTGTCAGGGTCGTTGAATAGCTTTGAAAGATTTATCTCCAGCTGCCCGTTCTCATCAATAACGAAATGGGTAACTCCTTCAACCAATGTTATATTCCCGGGGATTGGCTTAATCTCTGGCTTTTCCGGCTCCCCCTTTGGCTCTTCAGGTGTAATGTTTTTCTCGGGCGTTACATTCTTCTCCGGAGCAGTTGTCTTCGTTATGTTTTCTGCAGGAACACTGATAACTATCTTCGAATAATTAGCTGTTGTGACATTACTTGGTGTTTCATCTACATGTCCCGCAGGCAGATTAAAATACCCCAGGTAATAAAAGACAAGTATTCCTAGGCCAAGAACGAGGATTATCAATACTGTAACCATTATCTTGAACAACGGAGAATGCTTTTTCTCCTCTCTCCTGAAATGGGTTTCAAGTTCAGGAATGGTTATTTCCTCTGCTTTCTTCTCCTTTTTCTCTTTCTCCTTTTTCGGCTTCTTCTCTTTCTTCTCCTTTTTCGGAGCCCTTGGAGGCAATCTTGCAAGGACAATTATAATTATGATGAGCAGAATCAAACCGGCAACAATATACCAGCTGTATGATTTCAGAGTATCAAAGATGTTCTTCTCCCTTACCTCAATCTCCATGTCAAAGCCGAAGCTGATATTTGTTTTTGGGGGGCTTACAATAACCTTAAAAGGATAATTCCCGGGGTCTACTTCCTGTAAAAGAGGTGTCGACCTTATGTAATAATCAATCTCATTTCCTGTTTCGAGCTCCAATACTGACACGTTTGACCTTATCCAGTCGGGCCCGTCTATCGTTACCTTATATCTTCCGTCGAACAAACCGTTGCTCTCTACGGCAAGCCTTGTCGTTTTCTCCTCATAGAGGTTTATTATCTTCTTTGAATTAAAGGTTGAATCCCTGTTCCTTAAATCAACATCAAAGCATTTTTCCTGAGATGCAATATCGAGAGTTATCTTGTCCTCCCTTGAAGACATTGCATATGGCTGGGACAATCTTGCAATGACTTTTATTTCTTCTTTTCCAAGGTTCTCGCAATCTGGATTAATGTTAAGCATGAATGATTTTTCCTTTTTCGCTGCCACCTCTATGGCGCTGTTATCGAGAGACGCCCATGCTGGACCATCTATAGACAGGTTGAACTTTGCACTAGAATCCATATTATTTTTCACTGTGACTTTATATTCCTGAGCAATGCAGCATGTCTTGTCAGAATCCTTCTCTATGTCGATGGAATAGTCAAAGCATCTGCCTATCTCTGCGTAAAGGCTCTGTGATTTTACAAGGTCTCCTGCTTTTGACTTTGCTTCTACAGTGATATTGTAAATCCCTTCTGTGTCCATTCCGGGGACAATGAACAGGTTAAAGATTCCCTGCTGGTTCTTTTTCAGGGTCAATTCTGCTTTGTCGAGGTATGAAAAATCAGGCCCCGAAATACTTAGCAGATAGCTGTTTGAGAAATTAACCGTATTTGACATCAGGAACGGGACAACCATGTAGCTTTCCTCGCAAACAGCCAGCCTGTTGTCTGTAAGCTTCTGGAAGACTGTCTTTTTGTCTTTAACTGCATATTTCCCAAACTCAAAGCCATAGTCGTAGCATGGCTTGATTAAAAGGTTAAATGGCGTTATTGCCTCGAAGTTGGAATGGTCTGCAGTTATCTTCATCGAATAAGATAAATCGCCATGTATTTCACATGGAGCAGTCACATAGGCATAAACAAGCATCTTCTGGTCTGGTGCAAGCACTATAAAATCTGCGCTTACGTTAACATAGGGAGATTCAGGAACAGTCTTTACAAAATAGCCTTCATTATAGCTTCCTGTGTTCGTTACCTCAAATGCATATGCCTGTGGTTGGCAGGGACAACTCTGCAACGACAATTGGCTTGTCTTGACCTCGATATTCTGACACTCTACAGCCTCTACTTTTATCTCAAGCGACTTTGTTATGCCTGAGCTGCTTTTTATATCCGCCTCAAAGCTCAGCTTTCCCCTTTTGCCGCACTCAGGCTTTATGTAAACCTGAACTTCCTTTTCATCTCCTGGCTTAAGGGAGAAAGTAAACGGAATAAAGCTTATCGTGCCTTTAGTCTTTCCTGTCGACTCTATCGCATATCCTGCATCTGTTGTTCCTGTGTTCCTTACAACAATAGCTGTCTGGGCAATCTGGCAGCTACAAATCTTGATTACAGAGGCATC
>JAFGPE010000096.1 GCA_016926055.1 Candidatus Woesearchaeota archaeon
GATAAATCTTACGATTTATCTAGCACCGATTCGACGTCAGGTCTTACGCTGCGCTCCAGACGCTGACGAATACTCGGTGGGACTTTAGAACCTCAAAAAGGCTGAACAATGCAATGACTGCCCCTGCCAGGGTTGATATCAAGACAGCATTATCCTTCAGAATGTTGAGTATTGATCGCTTAATAACCTCTGCCTCGTCAAGCCTTTTCTTCAGGTCAGCATATTCTGAGTTGGCAAGGTTTATGCTCACATTGGTCTGCTCAACGTCGTTATGTAGGAAGCTTGACTGCGCGTCCTTCACATAATTCTTAAAGTCCTCTGCATCTATGCCGCTCACATCATAATTATTCTCTGTCTTTTCCTCCAACTCGTTCTCAAACGCATCGTATTTCTTCTTGATGTCATCAAGCTGCAGTTTGAGGATTGAAAGTGCTGCCGCCTTCTTCTGCTCGGCCTCATCAAGCTCCTGAAGATTATTTCCTGATGACAAGCCAATAACAGTTATGTTCTGATAGAAAACCTTGCTGTTAATCTTTATTGTCAACTTTATTGTGCCTCCTGTACCGCCTTCAACGATGTTTCCCATAACCAATATGTATGATTTCTCGCCCGGCTTGAGCACATCAATCGGAACAACCTCATATGTTAAAAAGCCCTTGCCTGTGACAAAGGCGCCAAGGTCAGCAAGCTCAACTGTTCCTGTGTTCTGAACCTGGATATTGAACTGGACATCTCCGGTCTTAAACTCATTTGGAACAAAGCTTGTGAGTATAAAGTCTGTTACAGGAACATTTGTGAGAGTATGAGTTTCATTCCCGGCAATAGTCTGGTCAACAGTAACATTCTCCTCAAACTGGCCAAGCAAAGATTCCGTGGTTATGTTTGTAAGATTAACAGTTTCATCGAATGACTCATTGCTCTCTTCTGCAAAAACTGCACATGAAACTAAGATGGCGCTCAACAGAATTAAAAGGTGCCTTGCTTCCACATCAATCATCTCCTGTCCAAAGTTTGCGCCTGTAGGGTTGACAGGTTATTTATAAATGTTACCGAAAAGTCGGGACGAAAAAGATTTTCAGAAACAAATAAAAAGCCTCTTTCTTTTCCATCACAGTATGCAATACATTGTTTCTGACTTCAGCAGCACAGTGGAGGTGCCTGAAACAGGCATAATGAGGGAAGAGGATTCTGTTGAGATTCCGGGGTATCTAAAAGATATTGAAAAAATCCTCATAACTGAGAACTGCATAAAGGCAAGATTGAGGGGCATCGCAAATGAGATTAATAAAAGATACTCTGATAAAGACATCCATTGCGTTGTCGTATTGTCGGGAGCAATAGTATTCTTCGCTGATTTAATGAGGGCCTTGTCAAGGCACGGCTTCAAGGTTACATACTCCCTGATAAAGTTGTCAAGCTATTCAAAAGCAAAGTCAACAGGAAAGATTGCCGTAGAGATGGACATCGGAAGAGTAGAAGGCAAGGATGTTGTTGTTATCGAGGACATTGCAGATACAGGCCTTACCCTGGACCACTTAAGAAATCATCTGCTGAACGAAAAAAAAGCAAAATCTGTAAAGGTGTGTGTCCTGTTTAACAAAATGACGAAAAAAACTGCGGAAGTAAATCTTGACTTCATCGGCTTCAAGGTTCCTGATCAGTTCATTGTTGGATATGGTCTTGATTTCGATCAGCGCTACAGGGAGCTGCCCTTTGTAGCAGTTCTTAAATCCTGAAGATAAGAATAAATATTGAGACTAGAAAAGCGATTACATCAAACTTGAACATCAATGTTTTTCTGTACCGTTTCACCCACTCCATGCCCATGAAGCCCTTTGTCTTCGAGGATATTAGATTAAGGTATTTCCTCGAAAAAGGAAACAGCCACATAATCCCGTCACCGGAAAGGAAGCTGTCAAGAATGAAATGGGAATACACTCCGATAATCATCATAAGAACTATGCTTGACCTGTTTATTACATATATCACAAAAAGAAACAGGTATGCCAAAGGCCAGTGTGACGCCCATTTGTGGTGCTCCTTGTCGAACCACCGCTCACCGTATTTCTTCTTTTTCCATGGCAGCAGCCGGTAAAGCAGGAAATCAAGGTCAGGCACTATTGAAAAGAAAACGAGAATGAGGTAGTGTTTTGCTGTAATGTGCAGGCCAAAAAGCCAGTTTGCAATGTAAACTGCAAGAAAAGGATAGGCTATATGACCATGAGGCAACATTTTAACACAACTCTTCTTGCATTAGTATATAAATGTTTTGCAAAGCTTTAAAAAATAACACCAACCACATCAATGCATGCTAAGACAGCCAATTGTTGTGGTTGCTGGCCACATAGACCATGGAAAGACATCGTTGCTCGATTTTATCAGAAAGACCGCAGTTGTCGCGTCTGAGGCTGGCGGCATCACCCAGTGCATCTCATGCTCCACACTAAGCATCGATATCCTGAAGAACATCTGCGGCGAATTGCTGACAAACCTTAAGATGAAGCTTAGCGTCCCGGGCCTTCTCTTCATCGACACCCCTGGCCACGCAGCATTTAACAACATGAGGAAGCGTGGAGGAAACCTTGCTGACATCGCAATCCTTGTTGTCGACATAAACGAGGGATTTAAGCCGCAGACCATTGAAACAATTGAAATACTGAAGACGTACAAAACTCCTTTTGTTGTTGCCGCGAACAAGATTGACATTATTCCGGGCTGGGAGAAGAAGGAAGGACATATTCTTCAGGAAATAAACTCGCAAAGAGATGATGTAAGACAGCTGGTGGAGAAAAGAATATACGAGCTCGTCGGGAAGATATATGAGCACGGTTTCAACTCAGAGCGCTTTGACAGGGTTGAGGACTTCACAAAGCAGATTGCAATTGTTCCGCTCTCTGCAATGACGGGTGAGGGGATTCCTTCCCTTCTAATGGTTCTTGTCGGCCTGGCCCAGCGATTTCTTGAGCAGAGCCTGAACCTTGACATCAACGGCCCTGCAAAAGGAACAATACTTGAGGTCAAGGAGGAAACCGGTCTTGGAAAGGTAATGGATACAATAATCTATGACGGGAAGCTTTGTGTTAATGATGCTATTGTTGTTGGCAGTCTTGACAAGCCTGTTGTCTCAAAAGTCCGGGCCTTGCTGCAACAGGACTGCTGCGAACGAAAGACAAGGTACAAGAATGTAAAATCTGTCTTTGCTGCGGCAGGTGTTAAGATTTCTGCGCCTGCCATTGAAGGTGCACTGGCAGGTATGCCCATCATGAGTTCGTCAAAAGATAAACTTGAGGAAACCAAGGAGAAGATTCTGGAAGAGATTGAGGAAGTGGTGATTCATACTGAAACAGAAGGGATTGCCGTCAAGGCAGACACTCTTGGAAGCCTCGAAGCGTTGACCAATGTGCTTAAGGAGAAAAACATCCCTGTCAACTCAGCATCCATCGGCAACATCACTAAGAAAGACATTATAGATGCCCAGGCCAATATGGACAAGGACCCGTTAAAGGGGGTTATTCTCGGCTTCAACAGCGCGGCAGAGCCCGGGCTGGATACTAAGAACGTGAAGGTAATCTCGAACAACATAATATACCGGCTGATTGAGGAATTTGAGGCTTGGAAAGTTGAGCAGCAGAAGGCAATCCAGCAGAAGGAGATTGACTTGCTGGTAAGGCCCTGCAAGATCGAGCTTCTTAAGGGGTATGTTTTCAGGCAGAATAACCCTGCTGTCTGCGGTGTTGAGATAACTCTTGGAAGTCTAAGACCAGGAACTCCGTTGATGGGCAAGGAAGGCAGGCAGCTTACGGTTGTTAAGAGCATACAGAGTGAGAACGAGAATGTAAGCAAAGCAGAGAGGGGAAAGCAGGTTGCAGTATCGATGCCTGATGTGACGATAGGAAGGCAGATTCAGGAAGGCGATATTCTTTATTCTGCAATTCCTGAGGAGGATTTCAGGAAACTAAAGGGACTGAAGCAATATCTTTCCAAGGACGAAGTGGAGGCAATCAAGGAAATAGTGAAGATGATGAGGGAGAAGAACCCTGTATGGGGAGTATGATGCAGAAGCTCACTATCCTAAACAAGAAAGAGAAGGAGCATATTCTCAAGAAGATAGAGGAGCAGTGGGGTGCAAAGCTTGAGATGGAGGGTTATGCTTTCCTGAAGAGAAAGGACGGCAAAATCTACATAGAGAATGAGGAAGCGCTGAAGGTTGATTTCTCCAAGCTGAGGGTTGATTCTCTAGGGATGTATTTCGCAGAAGAAAGCAAGGGGTTTTTCAGGCTGAGCATAGAGGGAAGCCAGCTGGTTGGCCCGCATGCAAAGAAGAATGTTGTCGAGCTCAATGACAGCAAGCTGAAGCAGTGGATGAAAGGAGTGGATTTAGAAAAAACAGAAGGCAAGGATTTTGTAATAATAAAGAACAATGGCGATTTCTTTGGCTGCGGCAGGATAACAAAAGACAAACTCCTCAATTACTTCCCGAAGATAAGAAGGATTATGGCTGACTAGATGGAAGAGAGTAAGCTTTCAATAAATGTGCTTTCCTGACGTATATGTTTTTCATGATTCTGTTGTGTGATTCGATAATCTCAGGTATCTTATATGATTCAATAAAGCTCTTCTTTGCCAGAGAGTGTTTTTCCTCGTCATTAACATAAAAGTACAACATTGCTTTTATAGCACTCCATAAGTCCTCTGAAAAAAAATCAGGATAGTTTATATGGTTTCTCTGTTGTTCTTTAAAAAAAGGATATAATCTCAGTTCATAGGTCTCTGGATTCACAAACAGCCTGCAGTTACCAGCATTGGAAACCAAATCATCCTTATAGGGAATGTTTCTATAATGAAGCTCATACAGCAGTTCGCCAAGAGCTTTGCCTAGTGACTCAGGATTAGGATCGGTGAGTTGTCTAATGGGTACATACGACGGTTTAATCTTCTCAATTATAAATAAACTATTAATGATATTTGCTTCAACAAAAGGAACAGCAGATATCTCTGGAAATAAGCAAACTAGCGGTTTCTCTGCTTTAGTCAATGGTAAAACATAAAAAGTGTTCCCGTTAATCGAAACTTCATATCTTCTGAATGAAGAAGCCAATGTGAACCGCTCTGGAAAAAGAGAAGCATCCAATTCAGCAAGGTTTACTTTTTCGCCTTGCTTTAATCTTCCAGCACGAACCAGTATTTCAGAAACTATATTTTCAATGCCAGAATCAATAGATGTTTCAGCCATTTTACGATGGATAACCTGCATGGATTTTAATAGTTTTCCTGCGTACGACTAGAACACCAATTTCCTGCCAAAACCCTGACTTAAGAGAAATGCTATTTTACAAAACAAGAAAAAGTATGGCTGACTAAAACTGGTAGTTCAGAATCTCTTTCTGGATTTTTTCATATTGCTTCTTCACAATCGGAAGCATACTTTTTGCGAGTCTATTTTTGTTAAATGCGACACCACGGGTGTCTTTGAGTCTTATTTGACTCTCATTCACCGTGGTGCCGTATTGTTTTCTAGCCAGATATCCAAATGTATTTGAAAGAAATTCCTTCATCTTATCTTCTGTCAAGTCGCTGAGCTTTCCCATGCCAATCAATACAGCGTCATCCACTTTGTCCTTCAAATAATGCAATTTTAATTCATGATCCAGATACACCTGGATTCTTGAATGAATCGTGTAGTCATCAACTATAAATGAAAACGTCTGATCATACAACGGACAAAGAAGGCAACGCTCCCTGTTCATAAGCTCGAGATCATTTTCAAGTTGTTTCTTTTCATTAGAATGTTTAAGTGTCTTTAACGCTGACACCAGGTATCGATACAGAACAGTTCCCCTGATGAAATAGCCGTACAAGATTTCATCAGTTAGTGTATCATCTATTGTAAGTCTTTTAGTCAACATATATTCATTCTTAGTTTTAATTAAAGATTTTTCTCCAATCAACTCATCACGCATTCTGTTCAGGATGGTTTTTTCGATAGTTTCCAACGCAGTACGACATTTTGCAGCTTCATATTTAGCATCA
>JAFGPE010000097.1 GCA_016926055.1 Candidatus Woesearchaeota archaeon
TCATTGTCAATCTTCTGCCGTATTTCATTGCGCCACTTCCAATAGTATTTTTTATTTTTTTTAATAAATTTAGTTCCAATTTCTTCCATATTTGTCCCAGGAAAAACAACAACCTGCCTTATGTTTATTCTTCTTAACAGCAATCCTTCTTCCATGATGTGATTCAAATATTTCATATTTTGTAAATGAGTGTCTTTAGTTTCGTTTTTCAATCCAAAAATAATATTTATCCCTGGCAGAAACCTTGGCATTCCATTCCTTCCTGTTCCTGCACCGAACTTGTTTATTATCCTGATTGATTTTATCGACACTTCAGGCGAGGAATGAAGACGGTTTGCCTTGATGACCTCCGGGTCAAATGATTCGCATCCGAGCGCCGCGACATTTCCGGCAGTGCAGTATTTCACAACCAATCTTACTTTCTCTTCTGTTACAGAGACAGGATCGACATTATCTATGTGAAGAGTTTCAGGATTGCAATTATTTCTTATTTCTCTTAATAATTTTTCAATTTCCTCATCATCTCTGTCAAAGAAATCACTCTGCTTTCCTAACCTGAAATGCTTTACTCCTGCCTCACTCAATGCAATCGCCTCCTTTATTACGTCATCGACTTCCCTTCTCTCAGGTTTGTTCTTCAATGGCTCTGTGCAGAAGCTGCATTGCCCGTATCTGCATCCCCTTGCCGTTTCCAATTCCGCCATCACCGCCCAAGGAATCTGTTTTACTATTTTTGCGCCTTTTATTGAGTAATTGTTTAAATTGTTGTAATCATTAATGCCGAGATAATTTTCATCCAATTCATCAAAAAAAGAAATGTCTGTTTTTTCCTCTTGCTTGCCGCCCTCGAGCCTTGAGCCAAAAACAGCAGGGCCGGTGAGTATTTTTTCGCAATCCAGATGCTCTATTAGTTTTTTTATTTCAAAGAATGTCCCCGGCACAGCAGTCAGGTATTTTCCAGGCGTGTGGATGCCGCCAACAACAACAAGCTTCTCTGTCTTTTCAAGGATTTTTCTTATATTCTCGTAGCTGTTTGTGAGGTTATGAACGCGAACATCTGTTTTCATCTTTTCTTTCTTCACGCCTTTATAGAAAAAATGCATCCTCAAATCATCAATGGTGATGTAATTGGGATTTCCCAATGCTCCAAATAAATATCTTGGATATGTCCCAAGATAAGGCGGAACCCCCAAGCCAGAGGGCTCATCAGTATAGCAGTCAAGGATCGTTATCATAACACTCCAAATAGAATTGCTTATTAAATATCTTTCCCTCCACCATGGAATTCAAAACCCTGGCTCATTTTCCCACTCGCTAGAAATTATACATCTTTAAATAATACGATTCTTTCAAGAGCTCTATGGAGAAGGAACCTTGGTATTCCTATGGTGTGGACTATGCTTTGAAGAAGCTTGAATCTTCGAAGGTTGGACTTTCTGAAGAGGAGGCAAGGAAACGCCTCAATAAGCTCGGATTTAACAAGGTTGAGGGAAAAGACAAGAACTCCTGGATAAAAATCCTTTTAAGACAGGTTGACAGTTTTATCATCTATGTTCTCGTCTTTGCAGGGGTTCTTTCATATGCAGTCGGCAATAATGTCGAGGCATGTGTCATATTTGCAATAATCATATTCATAATTCTGATTAGCTTCTTCGAGGAGTATAAGGCAGCAAGGGACATGGATGCCCTAAAAAATCTGAGTCCAAAAATGGCAACTGTTCTCAGAGACAACGTAAAAAAGGAGATTCCTGCGTCAGATGTTGCAGTCGGCGATATTTTGCTGTTGAAAAGAGGAGACATAGTTGCAGGCGATGCAAGGCTGATTCAGGCCCATGACCTGAGGGTTGACGAGTCGGCGTTGACTGGGGAGTCTGTTCCTGTGCTAAAAACAACAGATGTCATATCCAGAACAGCTGATCTTTCAATGCAGACAAACGTTGTTTTCTCCTCGAGCCAGGTAACTAACGGAAACGGCATTGCTGTCGTCTTTGGGACAGGAAAGAACGCAGAGATTGGAAAGATATCCGAGTTGATTCGGAGCATAGGTGAGCAAAGGACTCCGCTGCAGAAGAGGATTGACAAGCTTGGCAAGAAGATTTCTTTTGTTACAATTGTGCTTTGCGTTCTGATGTTTGCATACGGATTATTCACTGGCCAGAACTGGCAGGAGATGTTCATTCTTGCGATAGCTGTTGCAGTTTCAGGCATTCCGGAAAGCTTGCCTACTGTTGTTGCTGTCACCCTTGCAATCGGCGTCAAGAAGATGGCGAAGCAGAATGTCATAATAAAGAGGCTTCCTGCAGTTGAAACACTGGGCTCAACTACAGTGGTGTGCACCGACAAGACGGGAACTCTCACGCAGAACAAGATGGTGATTCAGAACATTTTCACAACAGATTCAGAGGTTTCAGTCACGGGAGAGGGCTTTATCCCTCGCGGCTTTTTCCTTTTGGAAGATGAAAGAATCGATCCTAGAAAACACAAGACAATCTCAAAGCTTCTCGAGATCGGGGTTCTGTGTAACAATGCTGAGTTACTGGAGGAAAAAGATGAGTGGAAGATAAGCGGTGAGTCAACCGAGGGTGCGTTAATAGTTCTTGCAAAGAAAGCAGGCCTTGAGAGAAATGCTTATCACAGCAGATATCCTAGAATACAGGAGCATCCTTTTGACCCGGTAAGGAAATGCATGAGTGCTGTCCACCAGGTTGAGAAGAAAAAACTCGTTTACACAAAAGGAGCACCTGAAGTTCTTCTGAAGAAATGCGACTATTATCTCTTTGAGGGCAAGATAAGGAAAATGACACCAGGTATACTGAAAAAGATTTTGGAAAAGAATTCGGCTTATGCCTCCAAAGGACTTAGAGTTCTGGGTCTTGCATACAAGGAACACAAGGGCAGCAAACTTCATATTGAGGCTGTTGAATCAGAGCTTGTCTTTGCAGGATTGGTTTCAATGAGGGACCCTCCTGCAGAGGGCGTTAAGAAGTCAATCGAGCTTTGTCAGCAGGCAGGAATAAAGGTTGTCATGATAACCGGCGATAATGAGATTACTGCTAAGGCAATAGCAACAGAGCTAGGCATATTTGGGCAGAAAGACCTGGTTCTTACAGGAGCAGACCTTTCTAAGATGAACGACTTGGAGTTTGACCATGTGGTTGACAAGGTGAGCGTCTATGCAAGGACAACCCCTGAGCACAAACTCAGGATTGTAAAGGCGTTGCAGGCAAAGGAGCACGTTGTTGCGATGACTGGCGACGGAGTTAACGATGCCCCTGCCTTGAAGATGGCTGACATAGGTATAGCGATGGGAAGAAGGGGAACAGAAGTGGCAAAGGAAGCTTCTGAAATGGTACTGAAGGATGATAATTTCACAACCATTGTTAATGCTGTAAAGCAGGGCAGAACAATCTTCGAGAACATAAGGAAATTTGTATATTATATGCTTGTCTGCAATTTCTCTGAAATGATTCTAATAACAATAGCGGTTTTTCTTGGTACAAACCCTCCTTTAACGGCCTTGATGATTCTTTTTATGAACCTTGTCACAAGCGACTTTCCCGCTTTAGGCCTGAGCATGGAAAAGCCTAGCGAGAATATAATGAAACAGAAGCCCAGAAACCCTAAGGAAGGCATCTTGAGCAATTACGTTTTTCTCAAGATCGGTGAACTTGTTCCAATAGTTGTCCTTGGCACACTGATGCTTTTCCTCCGTGAGCTTGTGATAAACTATGGTACGCTGGAGCGGGCGCAGACTTTTGCTTTTGTGACTCTTGTGCTCTTTGAGCTGCTAAACACATTCAATGCAAAGAGCTGGACAGAGTCTGTGCTTGACATGAGGATATTCGACAACAAATATATACTTTTGAGCATCTTTTTTTCCATTTTGGCAACCGCTTTGGTTGTGTTCTGGGCTCCAGCACAAGTGATATTTGGTACAGTTGCTTTAAGGCCGGTAGAGCTTCTCACAGCACTGCTCATGGCGTCTTCTGTCCTGTTCTTTACAGAGATACAGAAGACGGCAATAGCAACAGAAATCAAAGAGATGGAAGCTACTGATGCATACCCTACAAGGAGATGAAGACCTTGTTTTCATGGTTACTTGGTTCGATAAATTGGATAATATGATGTTACTTTAGAAATCATTAAATACTTCTTGTTTTTATTTTTCATCATGGACAGTTGTGTACTCAAGCCGACCCTGCAGATTGGAAAGAATGGAATCACTCCCGGACTTATAGACGAGATAAATCTCCAGCTTAAAAAGAAAAAGATAATCAAGATAAAGATTCTTAAATCGGCTTTGGAAAGAACTGTAAGAAAACAGATTGCAAAAGAGCTTGCTGAGAAGTCTAATTCTCAACTAATAAGCCTGGTCGGATTCGTGATTGTGCTCAAAAAACAGTAAATTATTTAAACAACATTCTCCAAGATTATGTTTGGTGGTATTTTGGTCTCTAGCGAATTGCTGAAGGAATTCAAGTTTGATGAGGAGGAAATGGAGCTGGCATTGTCCAAGGATACTTGGACGGTTGGCAAGACAGGGTTTCCTAAGTCTGCAAAGTACTGGCGCATTGTCCTTGAGGCTTTTAATCAGTCGATAGAGGAAACATACTTCTGGATGCTTAATCATCTGACCCAGACAATTGGTTATGCAGAGATAGTGAAGATATCTGATGTCTTTTCTGCTTCAGAGCAAAGTTCTTTCTTTGGGGCAGCCCAGCAGCGTCTGGGGATTCAGCAGGACAAGGTATCCCAGTTCCTGGCAACAACAGGGAAGATGGTTCGCGAATTATTTCAACTCGTTAGGGAGGTAAGGATAATTGATGAAAGGCTAAGCTATTACAGGGATAGTATGTCGAATAGCAGAAGTTCAGAGAGCGCTGAAATAACCCTTAAGGGAATCTGGATTGACATGGTGGAGCAGGGAGCAAAAAATCCTGCGTCTGTATATGGCATGTCAAGGGAGCTTCAGTTTATAACTCTGCCCGACTTGTTTTTCTCAACTCATCCTCAGAATGCAAAGGATGTTGACGAGGTTGTTGATAGCAAGATTGACTTTAACAGAAAGGTCAGGGAGGTTCTAAAGAGAAAGCTCAGGGCATTTCTCGAGTGGAAGGCACATACCTATACGGAACTGCAGACAAGAAGAAAATTTACCCTGAAATACCTGAGGCAGCATTATGATATAATCCATATGTACATGTCCTGGGTCAGGCCATATCTTAAGAACATCAAAAGATTGATGATGGCGGACAGGGCTGGCTCGCCTGACTTGATTAACGCATTCGAGGGCTCTGTCGTGGAGGTAGAGCTTCTTGCGAAGAAGAAAGCAATGAAGCTGGATTATGACAAGGCGCCGAAGACGAACAAGCTTGTCAACTCTGTAATACTGTTGCACTTCATGTACAGGACAAGGCCACAGATGAGCTTCCAGCAAGAGGGTTACCAGAAAGGTCCCTTGCATGTCGGAAGGTCAGCAATAACGATAAGGGCATATGGCTGGACAGATAACGAAATAAAAAAATACATTGAGATGAAGAAGAAAGAGGAGTTTGAGCTATTAAGTTCAGTTGACGGCTCTGTTAAGGCAGCAATGGAAGCGCTTGGCGATGAGCTTGAGAAATATCTCGAGGAGGCAGGGGAGGATTTTCAGTACAAGATAAAAGAGAAGAAGAAAAAAGAAGAAAAGAAATCAATAGTTCCTGATGCTGTTGACCCATTTATCAGCATATTCAGGGGCTTCTATGAGCTTTTTGGGAGCTTCCTGCCGAATATTGAACTGAAAAAGAAAAAAGAGGAACAGGATCCTCGCGCAATAGAAAAAGAGAGAAAAGGAGCCGCTGGCACAGCTTCCAGCGAATCCTACACTCTATATAATCTTTTCAAGAAGGATCACGGCATGGTTGATTGGGGATAACTATGTTTGATAAGAAGGAGCTTCAAAAGCTTTCAATCAGGGACAGGATTGAGGCTTTGATGAAGATTGAGAGGGACCGCGAACAAGAGATAAAGGAGGCAAAGGAGCTTATTGAGAGATACGAGGATGAGCTCGAGAAGGAAGAAATTCTGAAGAACGTGGAGATTCCTGAAACTGAGCACATTGACATCTCAAAGCTATTTGTTTCTGAGAAGGGCATCGAGGCCCATGTTGATGTTGAGCAGGAAAGATACAAGGACTTTAACATCCAGTATGTTAATATTGCTGAAGGCCTTGACGATGAGAACAGGTACATAACACAGGAGATTCCAGTAGAGAAGCTTGATGAGGCAATAAACCCTGACAATTATATTTCCACGTCAAAGAAAGCAGCATCAAAGACAACAGCATCAGCAGGGATTATAGACGAGATAAGGAAATATACTACAGGTTGATTCTAATCCAGCAGTTCCACCAGTCTGTGACTGGTGGGCTTGACACGAACTAGCGAAAACTTTTTCTTTTTATTGCCTATAGAAACA
>JAFGPE010000098.1 GCA_016926055.1 Candidatus Woesearchaeota archaeon
AAAAAATCCTCTGTCCAGAGCTCAGGATTCTTTTTCGGCGAGAAAGGGTCATGGAATACGGCGTCAAATCTTTTGCCAAGTTCTTTTATTTTTTCTTCAGCATTCCCGAACATTAGCTTTATCTCAATATTGTTCTTCTTGTATCCCTTGTCTCTGTAGGTATCCTTTATTATGAAATAATGCTTCAGTTCTGGAAAAAGTTCTTTTATGTAATCTCTCAGCTTTTCATCTTTTTCCAGGGCAACAATGCTTATTTCACATTCCCTGTTGATGTCATGAATCAAATCCATCGCAGCGCAGCTGTTGTATCCAAGACCGAAGCAGACGTCAAGTATTGCAACACCCTTCTTCTCAGCAAGCTCCTGTATTCTTGCAGGAAAAACAAACTTCTTAAATGCTTCCTCGATTGCTCCACTCACAGAATGATATGTTTCCTTGTACTCTTCATTGAGGAAAGTTACAGAGCCGTCTTTTGTCGTGATTTGTTTCATAGACAAAAAAGAATTTTCTTGTTATTAAATATCTTGCTAAGCCCATATGTCTTTTATCGGAAATTTCGTTATTTTCAATCACAATCTATTTAAATCACGGATTTTTCCAGTTTCTTGGATGGGAAAAAACATCATCATTGTCGGCACGCAGTGGGGTGATGAGGGCAAAGGCAAGATAGTTGATATGTTAAGCGAGAGGGCAGATATTGTCGCCAGAGCGCAGGGCGGCAATAATGCAGGCCATACTGTTGTTGTCGGAAATGACAAAACAATTCTCCATCTCATTCCTTCAGGCATTCTTCACAAGAACACAAAATGCATTATCGGCAACGGCCTTGTTGTTGATGCAAATGTTCTCTTTCAGGAAATAGATGAGCTTGAAAAAAGAGGCTTAAAGGTTCCCCCTGAGCGTCTTGTTGTAAGCTCGAGGGCTCATTTGATTCTTACACACCACATTCTTTTCGATAGATTAAGAGAAGAAAAGAAAGGTGACTCAAAAATAGGAACAACATGCCGTGGCATCGGTCCCTGCTATGCCGACAAGGCGCTAAGGGTTGGAATTAGAGTTGGAGATTTATTCAAAGACGGGCTTCTTGAGAGGATAAAATCGGCGATTGCGGAAAAAAACGCTCTTCTCAAACATCATTTTGGAAAACCTGAGCTAAGAGCAGAAGACATTCTTGAGGAATGCAGGAAGATTGGAAAGCGATTAAAGCCATATGTAAAAGATACTCTTCCTTTAATTCACCAATGCATCAATGAAAAGAAAAACATCCTCTATGAAGGGGCGCAGGGAACACTGTTGGACATTGACAATGGAACATATCCTTTTGTAACTTCATCCAATACGACCGCAGGAGGCATTTGCACAGGTCTTGGCATCGGGCCAATTAGGTTTGATGAGATAATTGGAATCGCAAAGGCATACACGACAAGGGTAGGAAGAGGACCTTTTCCAACAGAGCTTACTGATTCATCAGGCGACATGCTGAGAAGCGAAGGCAACGAGTACGGTTCAACAACCGGGCGTCCTAGAAGATGTGGCTGGTTTGATGCAGTTGTTGTGAATCATTCAATTAGGATAAACAACATAACAAGCCTTGCAATGACGAAGCTTGATGTACTTGATAATTTTGACACAGTGAAGATTTGCATTGCTTACATGACCGGGAATAAAGAAATCACAGATTTTCCGCCTTCCCTTGAAGAGCTTGAGAAATGTGAGCCGGTCTATGAGGAATTGCCAGGTTGGAAGACAAAGACAAGCGACATAACAAAATGGAATGGGCTTCCAGCCAACGCAAAGAAGTATCTTGAAAGAATCGAGCAAATAACAAACACGAAGATTTCTATTATTTCTCTAGGTCCAAAGAGAACACAGACGATTGTGAGAAAGGAATGTTTCAATTAGTCTTCCATTAAATCTCTTGTAGAATAATTAGGCGCTTCTTCTGTTATGTGAACATCATGTGGATGAGATTCTTTCAGGCTTGCCTGGGTTATCTGGATAATCTTCGCATTTTTCTGGAACTCTGCCACTGTTTTTGCACCGCAGTAACCCATCGCGCTTCTCAGGCCGCCAAGAAGCTGGTAAACAACTTCGCTTAATTTTCCTCGATAAGGCACAATGCCTTCTATCCCTTCAGGAACCAATTTATCTTTTGCAATCCCTTTTTGCATATACCTTTCTTTCGAGCCTCGCTCCATTGCTCCCAGCGAACCCATTCCCCTATAATGCTTGAATTTCCTGCCCTGCACAAAAACAATTCTTCCAGGGGTTTCCTCTGTTCCTGCAAAAAGATTTCCAATCATGACGGCATTTGCTCCTACAGCAATTGCCTTTGCCATGTCTCCCGAGTATTTTACACCGCCGTCAGCAATAATGCTTACGCCGTGTTTCCTTGCAGCTTCTGCACACTCCATTATTGCAGTTATCTGCGGAACTCCGACGCCAGTGATTACCCTCGTGGTGCATATTGCCCCTGGGCCGATTCCAACCTTTATGATGTCTGCTCCTGCTGAAGCAAGAGTCTCTGCTGCATCCAATGTCGCAACGTTTCCTGCGCACACATCAACATTAAATCTTTTCTTAATCTCCTTGACAGCCTGTATCACTCGGGTGGAATTTCCATGAGCAGTATCTAAAACAACCAGGTCAACATCATTCTTCACCAGTGCTTCCACTCGTTCAATGTCATGGGTACCGACAGCAGCCCCCACCCTCAATCTTCCTTCTGAATCCTTGCAGCCGTTAGGGAACTGCTTGCTTTTTTCTATATCCTTTATTGTTATTAGGCCTTTCAAATGGCCCTGTCTGTCAACAATTGGCAGCTTTTCTATCCTGTTGTCGTCCATAATCCTCATCGCCTTGTCTCTGGATGTCTGCTGGTCGATTGTTATCAGTTTTTTTGTCATTATCTCCTTCATCTTCATTTTTGGATTTGTCTTGAATCTTAAATCACGATGGGTTACAATGCCAACAAGCTTCTTTTCCTGGATTATCGGAAAGCTGGAGACATCTTTTTCTTCTATTATGCCAAGCGCTTTCTCAAGAGTATCATTAATATCGAGGGTTATAGGCTCATGGATTATCCAGGATTCTGACTTCTTTACCTTTAGAACCTGTTCTGCCTGCTCTGCAGTGTTAAGATTCCTGTGAATGATTCCTATGCCGCCCTCCCTTGCCAGGGCAATTGCAAGTTCCGCCTCCGTGACAGTGTCCATTGCAGCGCTGAGAAGAGGAATATTCAAAGTTAGTTTCTTTGTAAGTTTAGTTGAGGTTATTACGTTTCTTGGTAAAACATCAGAATACCTCGGCAGAAGCAATATGTCATCAAATGTAAGCCCTTTTTTCAAGCTTTCCTTAGTCGCCATAAATAAGTTGTTACGGTTTTATTTAAATATTTTTCTATTTTCCAATCTTCACAATCTTCTCAATCTTCTCAAGAAAGAAATCAACTTCCTCTTCATTGTTATACAGGTAAAGCGAAGCCCTTGCGCTTCCCTGCACATTATTTGCATTGAACCACGAATGGGCGCAGTGCATCCCCGACCTTATCATTATGTTGTTTGAGTCCAGCATCAGTGCAACGTCATGATGATTCATTTTTCCAACGTTGAAACTTATTATCCCTGCTCTTTGTTCAGGTTCTTTCGGGCCGATAATGTCAATCCCCAGCCTATTGAATGCTTCAGTAATCTTCTCATTAAGTCTGGTTTCGTGCTTTTCGATGTCAGAACGTCCTGCTTTTTTCAGATACCTGACTGCTTCTCCAAGTCCAATCAGATTCGCATAGTCCTGCAGCCCTGCTTCAAACCTTTCCGGAATCCCCTCTTGCTCAAATGAATCATACTGGGTATTCTTCACTGTATCGCCGCCAACGATGAATTGGCTGAGCTGTTCGAGGACTTCCATCTTTCCATACAGAATGCCTGTTCCTGTCGGTCCAAGCATCTTGTGGCCAGAGCACACCATTAAATCCACATCAAGCTTTCTTACATCGATCTCCCTGCTGGGGGCAGACTGCGCCGCATCCACTAGCACAATTGCATCATTCTCGTGGGCGATTTTAATCATTTCTTTTACGTTGTTTGAAGTTCCGTCAACATTGGACACGTGGACAATTGATACTAATTTCGTGTTTTTTATCTTTGCATTGAAATCCTCAATGTCGTTGAACCTGAATGTTTTGTGCACTGCATCTTTTCTCACGAGCCACGGCACAAGGTTTGAGTTATGCTCCTTGCCAGAGCAAAGCACCTTGTCTCCCTTTTTTATTGAATTGGCGACAAGGTTTATTCCCTCAGTGGTGTTCCTTGTGAAAATGATTTCTTCTGTCTTTTTTGTATTAAAAAAGTCCGAGATGATTCTTCTTGACCTCAGTACTTCTTCAGTCACCTTCCTGCTTAAGCGGTGATTGCTTCTTCCGCCGCAGGCAGGATATTCATTGTAATACTCCATGATTTTGTCAGTCACTTGTCTTGGCTTCAGAGTCATGCAGGCATTGTCAAAGTAGATTGGTGGCTTTTTCTGGTTCAGAACTAAAAAATCATTTCTTATCTTCTCAGGGTTCATCTTGGCATCTCCTTCTCGATAACCGCCTTGAGGCTTTTGTATTTCTGCGGGCCAACAAGGTTGGCGTTGTTTATGAAAAATGTCGGGGTGCCGTATATTCCAACGCTTAATGCATCATTGTATTCCTGGTCAACAACATTCTGGTATCTGTTTGTAGAATAGCATTCAGAGAACTGCGTTACATTCAATTCAAGTTCACCTGCAAACGCAATGAATGTTTCATTGCTCAGCTTATCCTGCCTTTCAAAAATCTTGTCATGGTATTCCCAGTATTTTCCCTGTTCCTGCGCGCACAGTGCGGCATGGGCCGCTTCAATGCTGTTGCTGTGTATTGACAAAGGCACATCATGATATACTAGATTCACCTCTGGAAAATCTTTCAGGATTTGTCTTACTGCAGGCTCTGCTTCTTTTGTGTATGGGCAGCTGTAGCACCCATATTCAACAATTGTTAATTTTGCCAGCGGATTTCCCCTTACAGGATGCCCTTTCGTCTTCACGTTGAAAGGATACAGTTCGTGCTTCACGTCAAATGTAGTGCATTCCTGCTGTTCAGGCCTTACAACATTAAAAACGCAGAATGCATTGCTGTTCTGGCCATTGCAGTTTCCGTATGCTGCATAATTATACAATCCCTGCCCTGAGAAGAATGCGCTTGCAAGAAGCAGGATGACAAAAAACCACGACAGTATTGTGAACTGCGCATATACAAATCTTGCAAGACTAGGCCAAAACATTAGTTTTGCGGTGAACTTGCTCCTTATCCTCTGGTCAAGGCCCGTGTCGCAGGGTTTCAGAGTAACTGTTCGGAACAGGCACCGTATGGCCTCTTTGGACAGCTCCCTGTATCTAACGCTAAACAACCCCAATAATGCAAATACCGGTAATGCAATAAAACACAGCACCATTTTCAGATGGGGAAATCGGCAACTATTTTTAAATCATATGGATTTGTAAAATCCTCGAAATTTTCCACCAGTCTATGACTGGCAGGGTCTGATTTTTTTAGAAAAACAAAAGTTATTACAATGT
>JAFGPE010000099.1 GCA_016926055.1 Candidatus Woesearchaeota archaeon
CCAGAAGTCTTCTCAATGATTGGAAACCAAAAGAAAGGGACATCAGGATTATCAAAGAAAGAATAGAAGAAAGGATAAGGAAAAAGCCTTGGTTCTACAGGTACTGCGGAAAGGGCTTGCAAGGAATGGGAAAAATCGATTTTCGTAAGTTTTAAATACTACTTGCTCACTTCTTATACGATATGTCAGTCTTGAGCACAATCAAAAGCTGTATTTTGTTCTGCATAATCATCATTATATGAAAATGGCTTTTCTTCTTAGAAAAGCTTACAAGGGTTTTGCAGAAAGAGGGCTAAAATGAAAATCGAAATCATGGACACAACTTTAAGGGACGGGGAACAGACCCATGGAGTTTCATTTACATCTGAGGAGAAGTTTTCAATAACAAGGATGCTGCTAAAAAGCGTCAATGTGGACAGGATAGAGGTCGGGAATGCAAAGGTCTCTGAGGGGGAGAAACAAGCAATTGTCGACATCTGCAATTGGGCTAAAAAAGCAAAGGTCCTTGACAGAATTGAAGCACTGGGATTTGTAGATGGAAATAACTCTGCAGACTGGATACTAAGCACTGGCTGCAATACCCTCAATCTTCTCACGAAGGGCTCAAAAAGGCATTGTGAGAAGCAACTCAGGAAGAAGCCAGATGAACATTTTGCTGACATTAAAAAGACAATCGAATATGCGCATTCAAAAGGCATGACTGTCAATGTCTACCTCGAGGACTGGAGCTCAGGAATGCTTGAAAGCAAGGACTATGTTTTCAGCCTTACAGAGCTTTTGATAGGTCTGAAAGTAAAAAGGATAATGCTGCCTGACACATTGGGCAGGCTAAACCCTGATAAAACATTTGAGCTTGTGGCCGAGATGGTCAAGAAGTATCCTGGCGCGCATTTTGATTTCCACGCCCACAATGATTATGGGCTTGCTACTGCAAACTCTGTTGCAGCTTCAAAGGCCGGAGCAAAGGGAATTCATGTTACTGTCAACTGCCTTGGCGAAAGGGCTGGCAACGCATCACTTGATGAGGTGGCTGTAGCCCTGAAAGACTTCAATGGTGCAGAACTCTCTATCTCGGAAAAAAGCCTCAAGGGAATGAGCAGGCTGGTTGAGATATTCTCCGGCAAGAGAATATCGTCATCAAAGCCGATAACAGGCGATGATGTTTTCACACAGACTGCTGGAATCCATGCAGACGGCGACAAAAAGGGAAACCTATACACAACAAAGCTGACTCCTGACAGGTTCAAGAGGGAAAGGATTTATGCATTAGGGAAACTATCTGGCAAGGCAAGTCTGGAGATGAACCTGAACTCACTGAACATAGATCTGACAGACGACCAGAAGAAGCTTGTGCTCAAAAAGATTGTGGAGCTCGGCGACCTGAAGAAGACAGTTACCAAAGAGGATTTGCCGTTCATAATATCAGATATACTTAAAACTCCGCTGAAGAAGAATTTCGAGATAACAGATTATGAAATACTGTCCAGCTCTGGAAAAAAGCCAATAGCAAGGATACATGTAATGCTTAACGGCAAGGAACTTTCCTCCTACTCGGAAGGTGATGGCGGCTATGACGCTTTCATGAACTCGCTGAAGAAGCTCGAGAAAGACTTTAATTTTCACATACCTCGTCTAGTAGATTATAATGTAAGAATTCCTCCTGGCGGAAAAACAGATGCATTGGTGGAAACGACGATAACGTGGCTTGGCAAAGATATTGAGATGAAGACAGTGGGCGTTGATTCAGACCAGGTTGTTGCTGCCATTAAGGCAACAGAAAAGATGCTGAATCAGATTGAGAGGAATAATAAGAAATAAATATAAATTACCTTGTTTTGTTGCTTTTATATGAAAGAAATAATTCCTCTGGCGCTAAAAGAGGACATCGGTTCAGGAGATATTACTTCTGAATTGATAAAAGACAGGATTGTAACTGCAAGAATAGCTGTTGGAGAGGATTGTGTTGTTTCTGGCATTGATGCAGCGGTCGGTGTTTTTAGGAGTTATGATAAAAAAATAACAATCATTAAGAAAAAAAGGAATGGCAATAAAGTAAAGAAAGGTATTGTTGTTCTCGAAATAAAAGGAAGATTAAAATCTATCCTTGCTTGTGAGAGAACTGCAATTAATTTTCTCCAGCATCTTTCAGGTATAGCGACAACCGCGAATGAATTTGCAGGACTAGTCAGAGGGACAAAAGTCATTCTCCTTGATACCAGGAAGACAACCCCGGGAATGAGGGAATTTGAGAAAAGAGCAGTTGTCGACGGCGGCATGAAGAACCATCGCTTAGGGCTCTATGATATGATTCTTGTCAAAGATAACCACATAAAGGCGGAAGGGCTGAAAAGAATATTAAATAGAATCAACAACATCAAGAATAAAAAAACAAAGATTGAAATAGAGGTTGACAACCTAAGACAACTAAGAACAGTAATTAAGAATAATAAAAATATTGATATAATTATGGTGGACAACTTCTCAATAAAGAACACGAATTTCGCTGTGAAAATGATCAGAAGAGCTGCCAGAAAGATAAAAATAGAATATTCTGGAAAAGTGAATAAAAGAAGATTAAGGAATATAGCAAAAACTGGTGTCAACTACATCAGCATCGGACAGGAATTGGCTCTTTCTGCAAGGGCGATTGATTTTGGGATGGAGGTTTCAGGATAGAATGCTTGCTAGTCCAATCAAAAAAAACAAAATCCCTGCAACTGTTAAGATTATTCTACTGTCCAGAGAGGAACAGATGTTTCATAAGACCATTCGTTTAAATCTTCGGCTAATATGAAACCCTCAATTTGAGGAGTATGATGCGAAGCATCATTACTCCTGTTCTGATGCACCTGTCGATGTTGTACGCG
>JAFGPE010000100.1 GCA_016926055.1 Candidatus Woesearchaeota archaeon
TAATAGAGACTGCTAACAACGTTCTATGAAAGAAGCAATGTACTGGGAAAAGAAAGAGAATAATGCAGTTCAATGCTTGTTATGCCCTAAACGATGCACCATCAAGGACGGTTCTGTCGGTTTCTGCTCTGCAAGAAAGAATGTGAAGGGAAAGCTATATTCCCTTGTCTATGGAAAGCCATGCGCAATCCATGTCGACCCAATAGAGAAAAAGCCTTTGTATCATTTCCTCCCAGGATCAATGTCGCTTTCAATCGGGACGTTTGGCTGCAACCTTGGCTGCGTCTGGTGCCAGAACTGGGACATATCGAGGGGGAAGGCAGATGAGCACGATGTGGAGGAGGTTATGCCGGAGCAGATTGTGGATGCAGCGATAAAAAACAGATGCGAGAGCATTTCCTATACCTATAACGAGCCGACGGTTTTTTATGAGTTCATGATTGAGACAGCGAAGCTTGCAAAGAAAAAAGGAATAAAAAACATAATTGTGAGCAACGGTTTCATCAACAAGGAACCGCTTGCTGAATTATGCAAATACATCGACGCTGCGAATATTGACCTGAAGGCGTTCAGGAACGAGACCTACAAAAAATATTGCTCCGCAGAGCTTGAGCCGGTGCTTGAATCATTAAGGGTTCTTAAGGAAAAAGGAGTCTGGCTTGAGACAACAACGCTGATTATCCCCGGAATAAACGATGATGTGAAGGAAATAGAATTGATGATGGGGTGGATTAAGGAGAATATTGGAAACGTGGTTGTGCACTTTTCAAGATTTCATCCTGACTATAAGCTGCAAAATGTTTCCCCGACATCAGAAAAAACCCTTCTTAAAGCGAGAGAGACTGCTCTGAAGTATGTTGATTATGCCTACATCGGTAACATATCAATAGATGAAGGAAACAACACCTGCTGCCATAAATGCAGGGCGTCTTTAATTAAGAGGGACTGGTTTTCTCCCAGCGAGAATAAAATAAAAAACGGAAAATGTCCTGGGTGCGGTAACAGGATTATCGGAGTCTGGGAATAGGGTTTTAGCTTTATCGGAAATCTTTCGAAAAAATAACGATTATGATTGTTTTTTCCGAACATGCTGTTGTTTTTCCGGTTTTTTGGTTGTTCTTGCGGAATTTTCTGGCAAATTGTTATTAAGAACGCATCATTATTATTTCAAATGGCCATACATCGTTGGGAAATGACAATTATGGAATTAACAGACGGTGAGGAAAAGAAATACCAGGTAACGAGAAGATTTCCGGCGCTGCTTGTTTCAGAAACAAAGTTGTTCTGGACTAAGAAAGAAGCTAAGAAACAGTTTGATGAATGGCTGAGGGCAGCTCTTTAATCTTTAGTTCAGGTATTTCAACAAGTTCAGGCTGTTGTAATGATAAACATCCTCTATGCCCAGGAAAATGATTTGTTTTTTCGAGGTTGGTCGATTAATCCAGATACAATTATAAAGCTTTTTGGACTTTTGGTTCTATCGCTATTAGCATTCTCTTCTGCTAACGCAGCATTCGAAATCATTTACACTCCATCCAATACGACAAATCTGCAGGAGTTTCCTGTAATTGTGCTGGCGCAGAACAATGATAAGGGCAATAATAATTATTCAATGCACAGCTATCTCTTCAGAGGTTCAAAATGCTATTCTGGTATGAGGGAGGCAAACATGGTTAATTTTTCAATTGATGGGAAGAGCTACCGGATAATAAGGCAAACAATAATTCCTGATATTGCCGAGCAGGGAGGATATAAAGTCATGGTGAAGGTGAAAAACACAGAGTCGAAAAGTTGGAATTCCCTTTCCAAGGAAATCGATGTCACGATTCCTAAGCAGGCTGTTTGTGAAGAAAGGCCTGTTGAAATAAACAATTGCACCGGCTTCGCAAACGAGAAGACAGTCTATGAGTCTAGCTCCCTGAAGGCAGCAAAACTGGTTCCTTTGTTTTTTATGCTGGCATGCTCGGTTTTTTGCATAGGAATCCTATTTTGGAAGACTGAGTAGAAAACTATTTAAATATTACAGCTGTCTTTTTGGTTCATGGACAAGGACAGTAAAAAAGAACTTACAAGGAGCGAGAGAATAGACCGTGGCCAGGTTTATGTGAGGGCAATAATAGAGGTACTTGGAAAACCGAAGGATTATGTAAGGAAGACCATAAAAGAGCTGATGAAGGGCTTTAGGGAATCTGAGAATTATGAAGTCAAGAAGGAGGAAGTATCTAAGCCCAAGGAAATAGAAGGCATGTTCTCAATGTTTGTTGAGCTGGAGTTCTGGGCAAAGAGCATAAACAAACTGACAATATTTTGTTTCGATTACATGCCATCGAGCCTCGAGATAATCGAGCCGCAGACACTCAGATATTCCGCACCTGACCTTTCAGGATTTTTAAACGACCTGCAGGCGAAGCTCCATAGCATAGACATGATTGTGAAGAAGATTAGGCAGGAGAACAAGATACTGAGCGGCAACATAGACAACATCCTCAAAAACTTCATGTCCTATGCGTTATTCGGGGAGGCAAAAACTGGCGAGGAGCTGGCGAGGATTGCAGGGATACCTGCCAGGAACATGGAAGCGATTCTTCAAAAACTTGAAGCTGCCGGACACTTGAAAAAAGAAAATAATAAATACAAGCTTCCAACAAAGAAGTAGCATGGAAGACCTGAAAAAGAAGGTTGAGGCAGTACTGTTTTCTGTCGGAAAGAAGATTGAACTAGCCGATATTGCAAAGCTTTGCAGGGAAAAGGACATTGAGCTCGTAAGAAATGCCCTCGGGCAACTGATGCACGAATATGAGAACAAGGATTCTTCCCTGATGATTGTCGAGGAAGGCACGAAATGGAAGCTCACTGTGAGGGAGAAGTACACCAGCATTGTGAAAAAGATTGTTGCAGACACAGAGCTATCCAAAACAATACTTGAAACGCTTGCTGTTGTCGCATGGAAAAACCCTGTGCTGCAGAGCGATGTGATAAAGATAAGGACAAACAAGGCATATGACCACCTGGACCAGCTCGAGGAGATGGGCTTTATAGCAAGGCAGAAGCACAGCAGGACAAAGATGATAAAGCTGACAGAGAAGTTCTTCAACTATTTCGACCTTGAGGGCGATGGTGATATAAAGAAGGTTTTTGCAAGGGTAAAGGAAGGAGAGGTGAAAGGCAAGCCTGAGGAGAAAAAGCCGGAGCTTGATGGAATGGCTGTTGTCGATGAAAAAGTTAGGTATGATGATACAGAAAAACTAGGAAGCCTTGAAGTATATGATGAGCCAAAGGAGAACCTGCAGGAAGAGAGTAAGGAAACAGAAGAACAGCCAGAGCCGTCTGCAGAGAACACAGAGACTCCAGAGGAAGAGGAATCTGCCGTGAAAGAGGAGTCAAAAGAGGAAGAATTGACAGAAGAACCGGAAACAGGGGAAGAAATCAAAGAAGAAGAGCCCAAAAAGGAAGAAAAAGAAGACATCTTGCAGGAGAATATTGAGGATGACGTTCTTGACGAGGAAGACAAAAAGGAGTTGGAGCACGAAAAAAAGGAAGAGGATGAAGATGATTCTGCTGCTCAGATGCCCTAGGTGCAGGAACCAGATGAAGTACCAGACAACTGAGCAGTTCTTAACAGGAAAACGGAAGAGCTGTGTTTACTGCGGGAGGAGCTTCAAAGTTAACGATGCTATGATAAAAAGAATAAAATGATTATTTCTTTTTAAATATTGAAGAGAATCTGCCTTCTGCAATTGTTTTAATAATCTCTTTTGGAGAGAAAACTCTTCCGTTCATGCAGATATATATTCCTTGAGGCAACTCCAGAACTTTTGAAACAGAAAAGCCCAGATTGAAAGAGGCATCTGAAGGGCTAAATCCAATCAGTGGAACCATTGAGCCGGTAAAAATTATTGTTTTATCTTTTTTCTTGAGATTTGCCTTGAGGTAGCGTGCAGTATCAGGCATCGTGTAAGTGCCATGGGTGACTATTATCTTTTTGTGCGGGCTTTCATCAATCGAATTACAGATATTTTTCAAATCATCCTTTGTAATGTTTCTGCTGTCCTTCATGCATACTTCTGTAAACTCACAATCCATGTACAATTTCAGGCTTTTGATATACCCTGGAATTACAGAATGCTCATTAGGCACGGCAGTATCTTTTATTCCATCATAATGACTATCAATAGTTCCTCCTGTCATGATGAAATGAATCTTTTCGGCCATGAACAAATAAAAGCAGAGCTCATTTATAAACCTGTTGTTCTGAAAAAATATATGTGCCCTTCTCCATAAAACAGTAAACCTTATAAAGCCGAAAAAGTTCTTGTTTACCGACGAGAATCCATGGAAGAGAAGGATAAGAAAACCGAGGAGAAAACAGCTGAAAAAATCATCCCCAGGCTGATTGAGGATGAGATGAAGCAGAGCTACATAGACTATGCTATGTCAGTAATAGTTGGAAGAGCTTTGCCGGATGCGAGAGACGGCCTTAAGCCGGTACACAGGAGGATTCTTTACGGAATGTATGATATGGGGATGCTCCACAACAGACCCTTCAAGAAGAGTGCAAGGGTTGTTGGAGAGATTCTTGGAAAATACCATCCTCACGGTGATACGGCTGTCTATGATTCATTGGTAAGGATGGCTCAGGACTTTTCCTTAAGATACACGCTTGTAAACGGTCAGGGAAACTTCGGCTCTGTTGATGGTGATTCTGCGGCAGCCATGAGGTATACAGAGTGCAAGCTAAAGAAGATTGCAGAAGAGATGCTTCAGGACATAGACAAGGAGACAGTAAAGTTTGTCCCTAATTTTGATGAAAGCCTGACAGAGCCTTCCATACTTCCTTCAAAGATTCCGAATCTTATAATCAACGGAAGTTCAGGAATAGCAGTTGGAATGGCGACCAATATTCCGCCGCACAACCTCTCAGAGGTCTGCAGCGCAATAGCAATGTTGATAGACAATCCCGATATCTCCCTTGGAGAGATAATGGATGTGTTGAAAGGTCCTGATTTCCCAACAGGAGGCATAATTGCAGGAATAAAAGGGGTTGAACTGGCATATAAAACCGGCTCAGGCAGGGCAAGGATAAAGTCAAGAACAACGATAGAGAAGCACAAGGACAGGGAAAGAATAATTGTCACAGAAATCCCTTACATGGTGAACAAGGCTCAGCTTATAGAGCAGATTGCAGACCTTGTGAGGGACAAGTCCATTGAGGGTATTTCTGACATAAGGGACGAGTCAGATAGGGAAGGGATGAGGATTGTTATTGAGCTAAAAAGGGACGCAAGCACCGAGATTGTCATTAATAACCTGATGCTCCAGACAAGGATGCAAGTTACTTTCGGGATAAACATGCTTGCCCTAGTCAATAATGAGCCAAAGCTCCTTGGAATCAGGGAGATGATGCAAAACTATGTTGATCATAGACGTGACATCGTAAGGAAGAGAACAGCTTTTGACTTGAAGAAGGCAGAGGAAAAGATACATATCCTTGAAGGCCTCATTGTGGCGATTAGCAACATCGATGATACAATAAGGCTGATAAGGGAATCAAGCTCAGGGGAGGAAGCAAAAGAGGTTCTTGTAAGTAATTTCTCGCTTTCAGAGATACAGGCACAGGCAATCCTCGATATGAAGTTGCAGCGCTTGACAAATATGGAACAGGGAAAGATAAAAGAAGAGCATTTGCAATTGATCTCACTTTCGAAGGGATTAAGGGAGATTCTTGCAAGCGAGCAAAGAATTCTTGGAATAATAAAAGAGGAGCTTGCTGAAATCAGGAATCAATATGGCGATGAGAGAAGAACAGAGATCAACTATGACGAGGAAGATGACATTGACATCGAGGACCTCGTGGCAGAGGAAAATCAGGTTATTACAGTAAGTCATCTTGGCTATGTGAAAAGACAGGGCCTTGATGAATACAGAAGGCAGGCCAGGGGAGGAATCGGGATAAAGGCGGCAACTGTCCAAGATGATGATTTTGTGGAGCACATATTTATCGCGAACACCCATAGCTATGTGCTTTTGTTCACAGACAAGGGAAAGGTCTACTGGCTAAAGGCATATCAGATTCCAGAAGCGTCGAGAACAGGAAAAGGAAAGGCAATTGTCAACCTGATTAAGCTGGAACCGGGAGAGAAGATTAATGCCTATATCCATATACGCGACTTTGAGCACGGTAAATACCTTGTCTTAGCAACAAAGAAGGGAATAATAAAGAAGACTCCGCTGGAGGAATACTCAAATCCGAGGAAGGGCGGCATAAAAGCAATTAACCTTGACTCAGATGACAGGTTGATAAACGCGAAGCTGACAGACGGAGACAGGGAAATTCTTCTTGCAACAAGAAAAGGTCTTGCTATACGGTTTAATGAGCAGGATGCGAGGCCAATAGGAAGGACGAGCCATGGCGTGATAGGGATGAGACTTAGGAGAGATGATGAGGTTGTCGGCATGGTGATTGTCGACGACACAAAAACACTCTTCACTATAACCGAAAACGGCTACGGAAAAAGAACGAGTATGCCTGAATACAGGACAATAGGCAGGGGAGGCATAGGGGTAATAAACATACAGTGCACTGAAAGAAACGGCAATGTTGTTTCTGCAAGAGCGGTTAGTGATGAGGATGAGCTGATGATTATAAGCAAGAGCGGCATCGTGATAAGGATACTCACGGCATCAATATCTGTTATAGGGAGAAACACTCAGGGCGTCAGGATAATGAAGCTAAGGGAGAACGACAAGGTTGTTTCTGCAGAGATAATAGTGCCTGAAGAAGACGCTCCTGAGCAGGAGCAGATGAATGATACTGATGATGCGATTAAAAAGGTCGAGGAACAGAATGCTTCAGAGCCTAATAATTACCCATAGGGGTTTAGAGGATGTTTCTGAAACAGAAGCAAAGGAAATTCTTGGAAAAAATTTTCTCAATAGTAGAAAAGGAGAAAGCATTGTTGTTTGCAGTCTAAATGAAAAACAGGACTTTATGAGGCTTATTTATATGGGGCAAAGCTTTTCAAGGGTGCTCTATTTTCTTACTGAGTTCGATTTCAAGGACGATTTTTTTGAGAAATTGGAGAAATCAATAAACAATATTGATTTTTCTGAATGGGTTAAGGAAAGGACATTTAGGGTTAGCTGTGAAAGGGAAGGCAATCATGATTTTTCTTCAGAGGAGGTTGCAAGAAAGGCAGGGGAATTGATACTCGAAAAATACGGGGCAAAGGTTAACCTGAGCGAACCCGATGTAACAGTCTATGCCTACATTTATAATGGCCATTGCTGCATCGGGATTGATTTGGCAGGAATTGAATTGTCAAAGAGAAGTTATAATGTCTTTTCAATACCCTCTTCATTAAAGCCAAGTGTGGCTTTCGGTATATTTAGGGCTTCCGGCTTTAAGAAAGGAACGCTAATTGACTCTTTCTGCGGTAATGGGATGATTCTAATAGAGGCAGCGATGAAGCTGAACAGCAGAAGCCCCCATTTCTTCGACAAGGACAGGTTCAGGATGAACCACGGCTTTTTCGGCGAAATCAATATGGAAGAATTTTTTGAAAAAGAGGATAGGAAGGCAAAAGACAAGAAGCTCGAGCTTTACGGCTATGATAACTCGATGAACCATGTTCAGTACTCCCTTAAGAATGCAAAGATTGCAGGAATAAACAAAAGCCTAAATTTTAGCAGGGTTGAGGCAGAATGGCTTGACACGAAATTCGCCAGGGAGTCAGTTGACTTTATTGTAACAAGGATTCCTGATGTCTCCAAACGGCTGCCTGAAAAAGAGGCGCTGAAATGTTACAAGGAGCTTTTCTATAATGCAGAGTATATTCTCAAAAAGAACGGAAAAATGGTCTTAGTCATGCGAAAACCCGAGCGTCTTTTTAGATTTGCAGCAGAATACACATTTAAAGCAGCCGGAAAGAGGGATGTGTGGCAGGGAAATGATTTATTAAAGATGGTTGTTTTCGTGAAAAGTAAAAAGGAAAAACTTAAATACTAGTTTATTAATATCTAGCTTAATCAATTTAAAGAGGGATATAATGGGTCATGATGTTTCAAAGATTACAATATTAGTTCTATTGGTGTTAACAATACTTGTTTCAGTTCTTGGAACCCTTACTGTAATGAACTCATTGTCTTCTCCTGTTGCTTCCGCAAGACAAGCTTCTGAAGCAACCGAGACTGCAGGTGGTTATGTTACCATAGATATAGTCAGGCCTGAATCAAAGGTTAGCGAGGCAACAGGCCATGTTACTTTGGATATAGTTAACTAATCGGAGGAAGGAATATGGAAGAGATATCGAACAGGGCATTGGCCGTTTTGCTTGTTGCTGCAATTACAATCTCATTAGGAGGAACAATACTCAGCCTGAATAAGCTTGGAGGGCTTAGAATGGCTGAAAAGGAAATGCCTATAACTGGCAGGGCATTAACCGAGGAAGGCTATGTCAACCTTTCAATTTCATCAGGCATCTCAATAACAACTACAGACAATAACAGGATAGACTTTGGTTCATGCGCACCGCAGGGAGGAGTTTTTACTGAAATAACATCCATGGCCAATGCCTCAATCTGCGATGGTGCTGTCAATGTCACAGGCTCGAAGAACATAACAGTTAGAAACAATGGCAACGTCAATGTCA
>JAFGPE010000101.1 GCA_016926055.1 Candidatus Woesearchaeota archaeon
ATTTATCAAACAACGTTATACTAACATCCATGCAATTAAAATCAATTACAGACAAGATTACAAAAAGCAAGAATGCAATTCAAATAATTAATAAATATTTAATAGCGAAGATTATTAATGCTTACAATAGAACTATTTTAAAGAGGGCTTTGAGCAAATTCATAGAGAAGAATAGCATACCGGAAAAAGGGAGAAAAATATATGAAAACTGGAAAATCTACAATCAAACATACAAAGAGGCGATAGAGGTTGTTACATAACGAAGCAAGAGAGAAAATTGAAGTAATACTGGGTGGCAAGATTAGTTTTGAGGGTCATTTTAATATGGTCTTTGACAATCTCAAGGAGAATCGTCAGAAACAGCTAATAGGATGGATTAAAGAATGCAAAGAAGGAAAATCAAATCCAATAAGCTCTGATAAGGTGAAAGACTTGTTGGGCTTCATTCTCCGCTTCAGAGACACAAATTTCAGAGCAATTCTTACAAAAAAGAAGAATGAATATTTCATAGCCTTATTCTTAGACAAGCACAAGTATTATGAGACTGAAAGGAGAAAGTTGGGAATATAGCCGATTCTAAAAAGAGTTTACATACCATCCAACAGAAGAGAAAGTGTTGGGAATAAGCAGGTTATACATGGAGACCACTCAGGTAGTAGTACAGTTGTAATAGATGAGAGCGGTTTTTGTTATAGAAAATACCTCATATGAACCCTTCCTTTATGGTTTCTCTTTTCCACTGGTTCAGAAAAACCCAAATTTTCCAATAGTTTTATAAATTTACATCATTCCCGTCAGCAGATATGAGACTGATGCTGAATGAAGGGGTAAGGGCAAGAAGAGTCCTGCTTATAGGTGCAGGAGATGGTGGAAGGCTGGTTCTGAATGAGATAAATAAAAACAAGTCTCTCAAGCTGAAAGCGGTTGGCTTTCTTGACGATAATAAGAGAAAAATTGGCAGGAAGATACTCGGAATAAATGTTCTTGGTTCGATAGGTGAGCTTCCTGTCTTGGCAAAAAAACATTCTGTCGATGAGGCAATAATCTGCATTCCTTCTGCTTCCGGCGTTTTGATCAGAAAGATAATACTGCTTTGCGAGGAGGCAGGGATTGACTACAGGATTGTTCCGGGAGTCTATGATATGCTGCTGAGAGAGTCTAAGGAGCTTCCTGCAAGGGCGGTTAGCATATACGACCTCTTGAGAAGAGAGCCCGTGGAGGCGGATATAGCCCCCATAAGGAAGAGATTCAGCGGCAAGTCAATGTTGGTAACGGGAGGTGCAGGCTCAATCGGCTCAGAATTGTGCAGGCAGCTGGCGAGAATTAAACCAAGGATTCTTGCAATCCTTGATAAGGACGAGAATGGAATCTTCGAGCTGAAAAATGAGCTTTCTGGTTCAGGGACAAGGATAATTCCTCTTGTTGTTGATATGAGGGATTATGGTAAGATAGAAAGGCTTTTTGCAAGATATAACTTTCAGGTGGTTTTTCATGCAGCAGCACATAAGCATGTTTCCTTGATGGAAGAGGATGACAACATAGAGGAGGCTGTAAAGAACAACGTCCTTGTAACAAGAAACCTGTTGAGGTTATGTGAAAGCCATGATGCAGAGGAGGTTGTTCTGATATCGACAGATAAGGCAGTTAACCCAACAAGCATAATGGGCGTGACGAAAAGAATATGCGAGCTGTTGTTCCAGTCAATGGCAAGCAAGAAAACAAACTTTGTCGGAGTCAGATTTGGAAATGTCCTCGATAGCAACGGCAGCGTTATTCCTATCTTCAGAAAGCAGATACTGGCAGGAGGCCCCGTTACAGTAACCCATCCTGAAGTGAAAAGATTCTTCATGACAATACCTGAGGCAGTTCAGCTCATAATACAGGCAGCATCCCTTGCAAAGGGCGGAGAGATATTTGTGCTCGATATGGGTGAGCAGGTTAAAATAATTGAGCTTGCAAATGATATGATAAGGCTTTCAGGATATGAGCCCGGGAAGGATATAAAAATAAAGTTCACGGGTCTGAAGAAAGGCGAGAAGCTTTACGAGGAGCTTTTCTACGAGAGAGAGCAGCCAAGATTTATCTACAAGAACAACATACTTGCATTAAAACCTGACAGGATAACTCAAAGGAAGCTGAACAAAGACATAGATGTTCTGCTTTCTGAGATGGACCCCGGGAAGATAAAAAAGAAGCTCAGGGCGATTGTTCCTGAATACAAGGCAGACTGAAATGAAAAAAAGAGAAAAATTTTTGGATTTTTCACCACCAGCAATAACAGATAAGGAGATTAATGCTGTAGTTGAGACTCTAAAAAGCGGCTGGCTTTCCATGGGGCCGAGAGTATTCGAATTTGAAAAAAAGTTCTCAGAATACATCGGTTGCAGATGTTCAGTGGCTGTAAACTCCTGCACCTCCGCATTGTTTCTTTCACTGGCGATTTCAGGAATAAATAAAGGGGACGAGGTGATAACAACCCCGTTTACTTTTGCATCGACGGCAAATGTGATATGCCATCTTGGCGCGAAGCCTGTCTTTTGCGACATTGACAAGGACACATTCAATATTAGTCCTAAGCAGATTGAATCAAAGATTACAAAAAAGACAAAGGCAATTCTTCCTGTACACTATGGAGGACAGCCATGCGATATGGAGGAGATACAGAGGATTGCGGATGAGCACGGTCTTGTGGTGGTAGAGGACGCAGCACACGCGCTTGGAGCAGAACTCAACAACAAACGAATAGGTGCTAGCGGAAACTTAACATGCTTTAGCTTCTATCCGACGAAAAACATCACCACTGGCGAAGGTGGAATGATAACGACAAATAACAAGGAAATCGCTGACAGACTCAAGCTATTGAGGCTTCATGGAATCTCGAGCGAGGCATGGTCAAGATATTCTAGGGGAGGAAAATGGAAATACGATGTTCTTGCTCCAGGATACAAACTTAACATGTCAGACATGAATGCTGCTGTTGGCATAGTTCAACTGGAAAGAATAAAAGAGCTTAACCAAAAAAGAGAGGAGATTTACAATCTCTACACTAGAAAACTCTCACTATTAAATGCAATCGAGCTTCAGAAGCCAAGGGAAAATATTAAAAGCTCATACCATCTCTTCCCGATTCTCCTGAAAAATCACAACAGGGACAGTTTTATTGATGGAATGACTGAGATGAACATTGGCACAAGCGTTCACTTCATTCCGCTTCATCTCCAGCCATTCTACCAGAAGGAATTCGGCTACAAGGAAGGGGATTTTCCCGTTGCCGAGGACATCTATGGTAGAATAATCTCACTCCCAATTCATCCAATGATGACAGATGGCGATGCGGAGTATGTCTGCGAGGCAATAATGCACATCCTGGGATGAAAATATGGAAAACAAATCATCTTCAGGAAAGGGCGTGTTGTACATTACCTTTTCAGAGTTGTTTTTTTACATTACCTCATACGCGACTTATTTCTTTCTTGGCAGGTCATTCGACCCAAAGGATTTCGGTATTTTTGGGATTGTTGTTTTTTTTGTTTCGATGATCAACACAGTTCTCACAACAGCATTTCAGCAGACCATATCAAAGTTTGTTTCACAGGAGCCCCATTCAGCAAAGGACATCAGAAGAAAATCCTTTCTGGCAGTCTTCATCATGAGCCTAATCCTCACTGTTCTCTACTTCAGCTTTTCAAAGCCACTTTCTTCCATTCTCCATGACGCTACCCTGGTCTCCTACATTCGATTGTCTTCTCTGCTAATCCTTCCAAGTTCGTTCTTTCATGCTTTTGTAGGCTATCTTAACGGTTTAAAGAAATTTAAGCGACAAGCGATACTTGTTATGATATACAGTGCGTTGAGATTGGGTCTTGTAATGACAATGGTCATGCTAGGTTTCTCAATCAAGGGGGTAATAATTGCATTGGTGCTAGCCCCTTTGCTCATTCTAGCAATTTCATTGCTTTCTGATATGAAGCTCTCTGAGAAAACCGTTTCAAACATAATGCCGAAAAACGTATTTAGGTTCGCCTATCCCCTTATGCTGTTCACCATACTTCTAAATCTGTTTATGAACCTTGACCTTTTCATGATCAAGTCGCTGTCACAAACAGCTGTTGCGAACATAAACTCTGGATACTACACAGCAGCTTCCACTCTTGCGAGAGTGCCCTATTTTCTCGTAACAGGACTTTCATTTGTTCTATTCCCAATTATATCCGAATCAACATACAACAAGAAGAAAGAGCGAACATTGTCGCAGATTTCAACCTCGCTTAGGTATTGCTTGTTTGCTTTGGTTCCTGTAAGCTTCATAACAGCATCAACCACAACAGAGCTTGTGCATCTTGTTTATTCACGCAAATATCAGGGAGCAGTTATGCCTCTTTCGATTTTAGTCTTTGGCATGGGTTTTTTCGCCCTTTTCATAATCCTGACAACTATAATCTCAGGAAGCGGCAGGCCAGTAAAATCGTTCCTGATTTCGTTGCCTTTAGTTATCATAGATTTCGTTCTTAATGCAATTCTTATTCGAAGATATTCGCTTACAGGGGCAGCGGTGGCTACGACAGTTGCTTCGTTCTTGGGGTTTATCATTGCAGCGATATATGTTAGCAGGAAATTCGGGGCTTTTATAAAACTAGCAAGCCTTGTCAAGATGTTGCTATCGGGTGCAATCATTTTTCTCATCAGCAGATTGTATGCGGTCTTTGGCATCTTTCTCCTGGTAAAGTATGCTGTCTTGCTTTCATTGTATGTTTCCCTCCTCATGATTCTTAAGGAAATAAATAAAAAGGATATTGACTTTTTCAGGAGTCTGTTGCCATGAACAAAGACGAGGAATATTGGGAGGGCAGGGCAAGAAAATATGATAGACTTGCTGCAAACTATCTTGACAAGTCATTGTTTAGGCACGAGGAATCATTCCAGAGAAGAGCGATTTCCAGGCTAATAAAGAACGTTGAAGGCAAGCGTATTCTTGATGCCGGCTGCGGCACAGGCGACTGGTGCATCTATTTCGCGGATAAGGGAGCGGTTGTATCTGGTGTAGATATAAGCAAAACAATGATAGAGATAGCAAAGAGAGAGACGAAAAAACACAAATTAAAGGTGGATTATGAAGCAGTGCCGCTGGAGAAGATAGCTTTTCCAGATAAATCCTTCGACATCATCATAAGCATAACAACGTTGCAGCACATTACGAATCCGAAGAGGTTCAGGAAGGCAGTTAAGAACCTTGCAAGGGTTCTGAAAAAGAACGGCATCATTGCACTCATAGAGTTCTCCCCGCCGAAGCGGCTGAAGTCCTGGAAGGACCCCAGATATATGAGATACAAAACAAGGGGTGAGTGGATAGGAATCTTTTCAAAGGAAGGCCTGAAGCTCGTCGATGAGCAGCCAATATTTTTTATCGGCTTCAGAGTCCTGACATATCTCAAGAAATCATTTCTCTCTTCAAAGAATGATGAAAGCACTGCAGAGACTAAGCTAATGAAATCAAAACTCCGGGATATTGCATCCCTTGTACAGAGAATCATACTCTTTTTTTCAGGCTTGGTGGATTTATTGCTTTCAGGAATGCCTGTATTCAAGAAAAAAGCATATACCTCACTTTTTATTTTCAAAAAATGATATCGAGGGTTGGGCCGGAAACGAGCATGTTTGAATTAGCCTTGGCTCTCCTTTCGAGCTTTAAGAAAGAGGGGGTTCGTCTCGAAGAGGAGCTTTCAAAATTCTTCAGGGCAAAGAGAGCCCTCATCCTGCCAAGCGGAAGAGCAGCGCTATACTACATTCTGCGGAGTCTGCCCCAGAAAGATGTGTTTCTTCCTGCGTTTAACTGCAGGGCGGTTGTAGAGGCAGTAAAGCTGGCAAAAAAAACAATACATTATGTTGACGTGAATATGACCGATTATAACATGGATGTCAGGGATTTGAGACGAAGGATAGTGCCTAATTCGATAGTTGTTGCCACGCACCAGTTCGGCATACCTTGCGACTTGGACTCTATTCAGAGAATATGCAGGGAAAATAATTGCACAATGATAGAGGACAACGCTGCAGCTTTCGGGGCAAAATACAAGGGCAGGCTTACAGGAACATTCGGAAAGGCTGCGATAGCCAGCTTTGAAAATACAAAAACAATAACTGCTTCTAGGGGAGGGGCAGCATTATTTCAGGACATATCCCTGTATAGAAAAGCAAAGAAGATTTATGAGAACGAGAAAATCAGGCAGAAGCTATTGACGAGGATAATAAAAATAGTCCAGCTTGCAATATACCTTGTTTCCACAAATCACACATTTTACAGGCTCGTCATAATCCCCTACCTGAAACGAAAAGGTTATTACGGGGACAAGGGCAAATTAAAGGTTGCCAAGACCCCAATCCTCTATTGTGAAGAGATGTCCGGCTTTCAGATAAAGCTTGCGCTTTTTCAATTGAGGAGGGTTGGTAAAATCATTCATAGAAGGACAAAAATCGCTGAAAAATACCGTGAGGCATTGGCACGAATCAAGAGTGTTTCAGTATATTCTGGAGAGATAGGTAAGAATCCTTCTTTTATGAGGTATCCGCTGCTTGTGAAAAGAGGAAGAAAGATGGATTTTTATCTTGCTGTACTTTCGCACGGAGTTGACCTTGGATTCAGCTTTTCATATGTTTGCGGGAATTCAGTAAACTATAAATATGCAACAAAAATATCAGAGCAAATACTTAACCTGCCGATAAGGTCAACACTTTCAGATGATGAGGTGGATAAGATAATAGAAGCGATAAGAATGGCATGCGAGGAAACAAAGTGAGATTTCTCTTTACACTTCCCAGGTTTGAAAAAGACACGAACCCTCCGCAAGGAATAAGCTATATTGCGGCAGTTTTGAGAAATGCTGGCCACCATGTTGAGATTCTCGACCCAACCTTCAAGGGGTTTGGCTATGCAAAAAAAGGCCTGATTGAGAAGGATTATGATGTTCTGGGAATTAGCACATATACCAAGAATCATGAGGCTGGCTTGCTGATGGCAAAGATTGCGAAGGAGCATCACCCATCGTGCATAGTTGTTTTTGGCGGAGTCCATCCAACAATCCTGAGCGAAGAAACAATCAAGGATGACCTTGTTGACATAGTTGTTATAGGGGAGGGAGAAGAAACCCTGCTTGAGTTGGCAGAGCGGCTCGAGAAAAAAAAGGAACTCAAGGGCGTGAAGGGAATTCTATACAAAAAAAACAAAAAGGTTTTTAGAAACCCGCCAAGGCCCCTTATTGAGAACTTAGATGCCCTGCCATTTCCGGCAAGAGACCTTCTTCCGATGCATGAGTATCTCAATGCAAAGCTTGGCAGGGCTGCTTGGGCAGTAAGGCAGCCCGCAACTTCAATGGTTTCGTCGAGAGGATGCCCTTTTCGCTGCACCTATTGCTCTTCCCACCTGATTTTCGGGAGAAGGGTCAGGTTCAGGTCGCCCCAGAACATCATAGATGAAATAAAGTTCTTAAAAAAGGAATACGGCTTGAAGGGGCTCACCTTTGTTGATGACACCTTCACGCTTAATAAGAAATTAGTGACTGAATTCTGCGGTCTCCTGCTAAAGGAAAAAATCAAAGTTGACTGGGTTTGCAACGGAAGGGTCGATACTGTCTCAAAGGAAATGTTGCGGCTGATGAAGAAGGCAGGATGCAAGGTAATAGCCTTCGGTGTCGAGTCAGGAAACCAGAGAATACTTGATGACATACTCCACAAGGATATAACTCTTGAACGGGTCGAAAGAGCATTCAGGTGGTGCAGGGAAGTAGGGATAAAGACAGATGCATACTTCATGCTTGGCATCCCCGGAGAGACCTTGGCAGATATGAAACAATCCATACGCTTTGCAAAGAAAATAAAGGCAGATGTTGCGAATTTTGCCGTGACAAATCCTTTGCCGAAAACAGAGCTTTACGATATCGCAAAAAAATACGGAAAGATAACTGCTAGGCGCTACAGTGACTTCGATTACATGAAACGGTCTGTTTTTGTGTCGGATACATTGAATCCCAGACTGATAGAGAAGATGCAGAGGCAGGCAAACAGAAGGTTTTATCTAAACATAGGATATGTCTGGAGGCAGCTGTTCTCCATAAGAAGCCTCTCTGATTTAAGAAATAAGTTCAATGGCTTTTTAATGGTGTTGAAGAGACAATGATTTCTTAAGAAATAAACCTTCTTGCCACCGGTCGAAAAACAAATCCGGGATGCTTCAGAAAAATCCTGAACATCATCAGCCACTTAAGCGGGGATGTGCTTGCGAGAACTCTTCCAAACACGCTCACCATGATTCTAGACCATCTTTCAGAGCGCTTTCGGTAAAGATAGCGAAGAACTTTCTTCGGGATAAATGGAATCTGTGCAAGCTGGATAATCCATTCTCCCATGGAAATCTTCTTCTTATGAACGCGCGTATCCCCTCCCATGGTGATAGAAATACCCCTTCTGTGAGCTTCTTCAGTCAATACATATCTCGGAAAGAATGTGAGATAGAACATGTTCACTGTAAAGGGATGTGGGAGGCTCAAGACAGTGTCAACGGTCTCAGAAACATCTTGCTCATCTTCAAAAGGATTTTCAGTTATTACATCATAGGTAACCATGATTCCTTTCTTGGAAAATGCTCGTGCCAGAGAGATTAGATTTTCTTTGTTGAAATAGCGATGAAAAAGCTTTGAGGTTCTGGGCGAAGCACTCTGTATGCCGATGGAAATCGAAACGCACTTTGCTTTTTGCAAAACCTCTGCTACTCTGTCTAAATCCATCCCCTTCAGGGTTATGGGTGTGGCGAGGCAGCTGAACGGTAAGTTAATCTTCTTTTTGTAACTTTTGAGAAATGCCACGAGCCAGCTGTAGTCAGTGAGGAAATCCTCGTCTTCGAACATCACCGTATCGATTCTATCGCGAACATGGCGAAGCTCTGCAAGCACAACCGAGGATTTCCTCCTTCTTACAAATTTTCTTCCAAATTTTCCACTGAATCTCTGAAGAAGAGGATTTACGCAGTAGGCGCAGCTATATGGGCAGCCGAACGAGGTGAATGTCTGATAGCGCACCACTGGACCTACCTTGCGAGGTACTTCTGAGGTTTTCTTTATTTTACCTTTTACAATGACCGTATCCTCGATGATACCATATCTCGGATAAGGGAACTTTGTTACGTCTTCAGTGAACCAGAAGGCATTGTCTCTTGGAAAAACCCCTTTCGGGGGCGTCTTTCCTTTCATTAGCTGCTCCACCAGTGAAAGAAGAGATTCTTCACCGGCTCCCCTTATTATGAAATCCGCGAAAGTTGCACATTCTTCAGGCATGATTGTTGGATGGATGCCACCCACAACAACGAATGCTCCGCTCTTCTTGACAGCCTTTGCTAACTTTCTTGTATCTTCAAGATAGGGAGTCATGAAGCTGATTCCGACAACATCTCCTTTCTGTGGATGAAAGTCATTGACAAATGAAGCAATGGTTGCACTTGGCATTTTGCGCTTGACATTAGCGTATCGTTCTAAAAAATAAAGGGAGACCTTATGTCCCTTTGATCTCAGGAATTCGGCAATATGCCTGATTCCCCATGCAATCTCGTTTTCAAAAGCTACCAGTGCAATTCTCATACGACAAAAATTACATATGGCATATATAAAGATTTCGAAAAGAAACAGAAGTTATCTTCTTATCTTTTTATAGAGTGAAAAGTACTTCTCCGCGGCACTTTTCGCTGAAAACCTCTCAACAGAGAGCTTTCTCAGGTTTACTTTCAATTCATCTCTTAGTTTTTTTTCACTTAGAATCTTAATTATTTTATCAGAATAACCTTTAACATCACCATACTTTGCCAATAGTCCTGTTTTGCCGTCCATTACAACAAGGTCTGTATCTTTCACATCTGTCGCAACAACTGCAGAACCACATGCTGCAGCCTCGAAAAGTGCAGTTGAAGAGTAGTTTGTGACAGGCGAAGCGAATAGGACAGCATCTGCAAGGTTATAGTAGTCAGGCAAATCGACGTTGTTGATGTTGCCAAGAAACCTCACATTATTTTCAATCCCCAGCCCCTTTACAGCAGCCCTTAACTTTTCTTCTTCAGGGCCGGTTCCTGCCAGAAGCAAGAGTACATCTGGAAATCTCTTTCTTAGTTCCTTAACGCACCTGAATATGAACTTATGTCCTCTTATCCCCCTTAGCATTGCAACCATTAGGAGAATTTTTCTACCCTTGAATTTCTTTATCAAATCAGAAGAAGGTTTTTTCGGCTTAAAAAAATCAACATTCGCGCCATTTGGAATATGAATCCTTTTTTTTGTTCTGCAGCCAATCTCATCCATGTATGAGAACATCTCGCTGTTGTCATCAGAGACAGCATAATCTGCCTTGTCAAGCGAGTTCCTTATCATTATCCTCAATATAGGAATCTTCCTTCCAATGCGCATATCAGAACCAAGAAGCGTGACGATGCTTTTCTTTTTCATCCTTCTTGCAAGCATAACAGCAATTATGCCTCCTGGCATAGCCCAGCAGCCGTGGATTATTTCCGGATTAAATCTTTTTGCGACCCTTCTGCCGGTGTTAAGCATCTTCAGAAAATAATCCATCCATCCAACCATATTCAGAAAGGTTATCTTTCCAAAATTAATGTCCCTCGCTCTGAAAGTGTGGACTTTTATTCCCTGAAAGAGGATTATGTTTTTCTTCGACTTGTTATTTGAACTCTTGGAAGTTACGATCTCAACATCAATGCCTTTTTTCTTATACAGCTTCATGAAGTTATGAAGATATATTCCCCGATAATCCTTCTTTGTTTGCGGATAGCTCGATGAGATTACAAGAACTTTCATTTTTATTTCCTGAACATGTCTGCCAATAATCCGAATAGCCATATCTGGACAGCAACGCTGATTAAAAGCACTGTGAGCATCACCCTTGGCAGTGCTCCGACGGTGCCTGTTGTCAGAAGGGAATAGAGAATCCATGTGCCGAGAGCAAACCCTGTGAGAAAGAAAACCAGTCCTATGTAACTGAAAAACTTCAGCGGCTCATAGTCACGGTATATTCTTACAAGGTTAATCCAAGCCTTTAACGCATATTCAAACGGGCTGCTCATTAATCTGCTTTTGTCACGCCTCTTCCTGAAATATATGGGCACTTCCGCTATTCTGAACTTTTGTCTTACTGCCCTGATAATCTGCTCTTGGGTGTATGTGTGGGTAGACATCACCTTAACTTTCTCAGCAACGTCTTTTGTGAAAGCCCTGAACCCGGTCTGGGCGTCGCTTATCATGACTCTTGTGATGTTCGACACCAGTTTCGAGAATGCCATATTCCCAATTCTTTTTATTAGCGACATTGACTCAATCTTTCCTTTGAACCTGCTGCCTAAGACAAGGTCATATCCTTCATCAATCTTCCTCAGGAGCTTTGGAATCTCCTTTGCAACATACTGCCTGTCTGCATCAATATGGACTATCACACCGGCATTAAGCTCGAGGCATTTCTGGAGCTCAGTCCTGAATGTTTCAGCTAATCCTTGATTCGTCTGGTGGCTAAACACAATGGCTCCTGCTTTCTTTGCGACAGCAGCAGTTGAATCAGTGCTTCCGTCGTCAACAACAAGAATCTGATAATCATGGCCCTTTTTCAGGGCATCATCTATCTCCCTTATTACAGCACCTATTGTTCTTTCTTCATTATATGCAGGGATGCTGATGATAATTTTGCTGTTTTTCATATCATGACAAGAACCTGACAGAGTTTAAATATATTTCGCAATAAACTATTTAAACAGAGTTCTTTTTCATGGCTTTGATAAAATGAGCGGGATAACAATACTCCTATTCTTCATTTACACATATGGATTGGGCTATTCTCTGCTCAGGTTTGTGAAGGAGGAAGAGGCTTTCTGGGAGAGGCAGATTATGAGGGCAGGTATAGGCCTTGGAGCATTTATTGTTCTGGGGCTTTTGATGAATCTCTTAAGAATACCTCTCGACTGGAAAATATTCCTTGTCCTGAGCTTGGCTTTCCCCGTCTATGACTTGATAAAAAAGAAAGGAATGACAACTCCTGATTTAAGACCGACAAAAAACAATCTCATTATCCTTGTTGTCCTCGTTTTGTTTTTTGCTACACTTCACATGTACGCTAAAGGCTCATTTGTTTATCCCTACTTTGAGGATGATGACCCGTGGCACCATGCCGCGGGCATGAAGTATGTGGCCATTGAAAAGAATCTTTTTCCGCCTTTGAATACTTTGATGTACATCGACCCTTATCCTCCGGCATACGATATGGTGATGGGCATACTGAACCAGACATCCTCGTCTGTAATGTGGACTCTGAAGTTCTTTAACTCGCTAATAATATCGTTGAGCATAGTTTTCTTCTACTTCTTTGCAAAACGCTTCATGAACAATAGCAGAAGGGCACTATTTTCAGCGTTTGCCCTGGCCGCAATACCTTGCTTCCTGAGTCATTTCATATGGTCAATGGCACTCACAGTGCCGATGTATTTTGTGGCGTTCTACTCAATAGAGATGATGAAGCGTGATAGAAAATGGCTTATTCCATCAATAATAATGAGTGCGGCAACTCTTACGATATCGCCTTCCCACAGCGCTTACTTTGGAATATTGCTGTTCTTTTATGCAATAACAAGATGCGTTCTGGAGAAAAAGATTGTCAAGAACCTTTTCTTGGTTGGGATATTCGGAATTGTGCTTTCCCTTTTCTTGTGGTGGGGACCAATGATGGTTAAGTACGGAGTATCAGGCTTTTTCAGCTCGACAATAAATGTTCAGGGAGGGGACACCATTTTTTCTGTGGCAGGCTCAGCAGACAGGATATACTCGTTTAATGACTTTTTTATTGCTAAAAAGCAGAACATGATAAACAATCCAATAGGAGTAGGGATTTTCCTGTCAACCCTTGCCATAATCTCAATGATATCCGTATTATCAAAATGGAAATCCCTGAAAAAAGAAAGCAATCACTGGATTGCCATCGGAGCAGCATGGTTTCTCATCATGCTATATTTTGTGAATGCAACCCCTTATCCTGTGAAGATAACCCCTTTTAGGGCATGGATGGTTTTCGCGATTCCTGTAGCAATTGTTTCAGCAGAAGGCCTAGATTTCCTGACGGGTATTGGAAAAAAAGCAGGCATTCCGCCGTTAATAATAATTGCATTGGCTGTATTCGGAATAATAATGACATCTGCTGTCCAGAAGTATGCGGTCAACACCGCAAATTGGTCTCCGGGCCTGGGCTGGTACTCATATCCTGAAGTATTGAGTTATGAATACCTAAGGGAGCTCCCATACAATGCTGCAGTCTTCACTTTTACAGACAATCTTTTCGTCATAAGCTATGACAAATACAGCTGCGAATGGTGCCCCGATATAGATGAATACAGAAAGACAGCTTTTGATAGGACAGCTGTCGAGCTCAATTCATGGCTGAAGAGCAAAAAATATGAATACCTGCTTATAGATGGCAGAACGCTGAGGAATTTTGGAATAAACGAAACAACGATAAAAGCCCAAGAACTTGTTTCTTCAGATTTATTTATCCCCGTTAAGCAGTCTGAATCGTTTCTGGCATTAAGGGTTGTCTAGTTCTTCTTGGGAAGGAATGATTTGACTAGTTCGATTTCTTCATTCTTGAAACACCTTGTCATAAGCAATATCAAGAAATAAAGCGCCATTGCGAGAGGGATTATTATCAAAATATGCAGATTCCTGAGATAATACACAAAAAATGCCATGGCTGCCCCTGCAATCAGAGGTTTATAGCTTAACTTGAGAAGATTCAGGCCGAAGCGGTTTTTCTGACAGAACATGAGAAGCAAAGCGAAGTTAATAATTTCTGTAATTACAGTTGCAACGGCAGCACCCATGTAGCTGTACTTTGGTATGAACACCAGATTAAGTGTGATGTTTGCCAAAACACATACGCCTGCAGAAAGAGTGAATAGCTTCTCCTTTCCTATTGAATAAAGAAGATATCCCATGATGTAGTTTATGAAGACGAAAAACTCGGCCCATATCAATATCCTGAGAACACCTGTTGAGTTCAAAAAGCTGTCCTTGTATATGAAATATATTATCCTGTCTGCGAGAAGTGTGCATCCTATCGCCATAGGTATAGCCAGCATAATTAAGTACAGGACGATTTTTCCAAACAGCACTTTTAACATTTTCCTGTTTTCCTTAAATAAGCGGGACATTACAGGATATGTGACGAATATGACTAGCTGCGGTATGAAGCCCAGAGCTTCCACAAGCTTGTATGCAGCGCTAAACCAGCCAACAGCTTCATAACTTTTCATCATGGAGAGCATTACTGTGCTAATTTTAAAATAAAAAATCACAAACAACGTCGTAAACCAAAAGGGAATGGAAACCTTCACCATCCTTTTCATAAAGGGAATATCGAAGCAGAACCTTGCCTTTACAAACCTCTTCGAGGCAATTCTGGCAGCGGCCAGGCTCGAGATTAGCTGAGAGAAAACAAGTACAAGCAAAAACAGCAAAAGACTTTTCCATTTATATAGAACGAGAATCCCCGCGCCGAATGCAATACTCCTTTCTATTACAATCAGCAGAGAAACATACTGCATCTTCTCAAATGCCCTGAACAGCGTCACAAAAAGATTCGACAAGTTTTCAAACAAAATAACCGTTCCTGCCAGAAGAACAATCAACCGTACATCGTTTGTTTTTTTGACAAAAAATGTGCTTATGAAAGTTATTGCAAGCATAATGACCATTAGGCTTAGTTTCAGGGTGAATACATTTGTAAAATATTTTTCAGCTTTTTTATGATTCTTGGCAATTTCCCTTATTGCCCAGTTCGTCGTCCCGAGATCCGAGAAGATTGAGAAAATATATGCGAACGCGAATGCAAAAGAATACTTCCCCAGGCCAACATCTCCAAGGTATCTTGCAACAAAGATTATCAGGAAAAATGACAAAACCTTGCCATATAGTTCTGAGAAAAACATGAAGCCGGTATTTTTTGCAATTTCCTTGCTTAATGCCATTTACCCATCTCTCAAAAGGCTTTTTCAGCCTTTGTCATTCAGTCCTGCCCTTGTCCATCTTCAGCACGTGCCTCAAACCGACTGCCCTGAGAACGAAGTTCTTGAACCCCATCAATGAGCGTATCTGCTTCAGCCTGTGGATGATGAAACTGGGATGCTTGATGTACTGCCACCTCATGAATCTCAGAAGCTCCCTGTATGCATAGCCAAATGCCTCGACTCTTTCTTCTGCTGGAAAATCGTCAGTTTCAAAAATGGGCTGCGGCTTGTCTGTAAGGTGAGGACTCCATTTGTCAACATCTTTGATTAGCCATCTTCCGTTCTTGCTAATCCAATCATATATCTCTGTTCCAGGATAAGGAACAAGCATTCCAAAATAAGCTCCTCCGTTCAACTCAAGCTTTTTCATGAATGCAACTGAATCCTTGACAGTTTCAAACGTATCGCCCGGGTTACCTATCATGAAGAATCCGCCAACAATGAGGCCAGCGTCCTTTGCCCATTTTACAGCCTTTTCAACCTGCTTAAGCGTAATCCCTTTCTTCATCATGTTAAGAACCCTCTGGTTCCCTGATTCTATTCCATAGTTCACTCTCTCGCAGCCTGCCCTCCTCATCTTCTTAAGAAGTCTTGGCGTTACCCTGTCCACCCGTATGCCCACAGAGCATTCCCATTTGACATCAAGATTCTTTTTCAGCAGGATGTCACAAAAACGCTCGGCATTTTTCATGTCCAGAGTGAAAGTGTCATCAAGTATGTAAAACATGTCAGGATGATATTTCTTATTCAGGGTTTCAATCTCCCTTATTATGTTTTCAGGGCTCCGGTGGCGCCATTTGCTTCCGTGAACCGCCTTTGTGCAATACACGCACTGAAACGGGCAGCCCCTTCCTGTTACCACGCCCATCTGGCTGTATCTTGAAAGTTCATATAGCTCTCGAGGAGGAAACGGAAGAGCGTCAAGATCGTCTATTGGTGGCCTTGGCGGATTAACAACTATTTCGCCGTCTTTCCTGTATATCAAACCCTTGATTCCTTCAGGTTCTTTGTTGTCTTCCAAGGCTTCAACAAGTTCCATAATGGTATACTCCCCTTCACCGTAAACACCAAAATCGATAAACTTATTTTTTTCCAAAGCCTTTTCTTTTACTATGGAGACATAGGCTCCTCCAACCACCGTTTTGGCAGAGGTATGCTTCTTCGCTAGCTCAACAACCCTGTTGGCTTCTTTGGATGTAAATGTTAGGGCAGTAACACCGATAAGGTCGAATTTATTCTTCTTGAACAGTTTGACTAGTTGGCTAAATCCCATATCAGAAGCCTTCATATCTATGATTCTCACGCTATGGTTTTTTTTCATAAGCATGGCTGCCATATACCCTATTCCCAAAGGGGGGTGCTTCATCTCAGCCTCGCATAAAGGACTTATAAACAAAACATTCATTTCTATCCCCTCTTCCACCTAAAAAAACAGATTTGTTTTTAAATGTTATCTCCTATAAAAAGATAACTTTAAAAGCTGGAATAATTCTAGAGAAAAAAATGATTCGGAAATTAGAGGAAATAAAAAAAAGGTATGACAAGAACAAGAAGGAGAGGGCTGCAGACGGCAGGATAACTAACGCATATAGGTATGTTTCAACACCCATAGTTTACCTCCTAAGCAAGACTCCTGCGACAGGAGACCACCTCACTCTCATGGGAGTAATTTTCTCAATAGTTGCTTCATTGTCGATTGCCACAGGCAACTACGTATATTCCATCCTCGGTGCAGTTGGCCTTCACCTGAGTTTCATCTGCGATTTATGCGATGGGGCTTTAAACAGGGCAAAGAAGATAATAAACCCCAAGGGGATGTTCGTGGAAGAACTGGCCCATGATGTTTTCTCATTTTCTGTTATGATGGGTCTGGGTCTTAACGCATACCACCATTTTAGCGATATCAGAGTAATCTACCTTACCTTGGCAACACTCTTTTTCATATTCATGGTAATATCGGTAGGCGGGAAGAAAGCAATGTTTGGGAAGCACTCAGGCAAAAGGCCGGTAAATATAACTGACACAATACCTAAAAGAGGACTGAGCCGCCTGGCACTGGAGTTCATGCGTTTATTCAACGACATGCACAAGATGATATTTATCCTGCTTTTTGCAGCAATATTCGATGTAATTCATTATGCGATATTCTTCTATTGTCCGTTTTATTTTGCGATAGTGGCAGTGAAACTGTATAAGGAATACAACTCAGAATTCTAACATCCTTTGGCGATAATCTTCTTGGCTTTTTCCAGGTCTTCAGGGAAATCAATGTCTATGAAAAAGGATCTTCCAATATCCAGTGCAGTTATCTTTTCACCCTTTCTTATCATTTGCCTGATGACATTAATAAAAGAAACCTGAATATCCTTTTTTGCTTCATCATTCAGTTCGCCAATCAGCTTTTCAGCACCTTTATGAGAGAATTTAGCTATGCCTATAAACTCGCCATTATCTCTTTTTATCTTGCCCTTGTCAACATCTTTTATTATTTCATCTTGCTCAAAAACTTTCTCGGCTTCATCCCTTATGACATCTTTTTTGATTGCCAAGCAGATATCAGATTTATTCTCAAGAAGCAGGCTAATGATTTTCCTGTCGAACAATATATCTGAATACAATAAAATGAAGCCGTCTTTCAGATAATCCCTTACTACCCAAAGCGTCATTGCGATGCCTGAAACCTCGTAGAAAGGGTTCAGCAAGCAAGTGATACCTTCTTTCTTGCATTCTTCTTCAACCTGATTAGCCAGATGGCCAGAAACAACATAAATCTCGCCAATTCCAGCAGCATTCAATGCCTCTTTCTGGAGTTTCAGGATTTTCTTTCCACTTATCTCGAGCAAGCACTGAGGCACATTCTTTGTAAGAGGCAATAGCCTTGTAGACCTTCCGGCCGCTAAAATAATCGCTTTCATTTTAATCCACGCAGTGTCTATTGTTTATAAATGTTTAGCAATCTATTTTGGAGATTCGATTCTTACAACATTCTTCCTTATGTAAGCGCTGAACCTGTCTATCAATGTAACCATCAGGACCATTATGATTAGGATTGTAAGTACCTCTCTGTTCCTAAAAAGCCTCATGCTGGTTATCAGTTCCATGCCTATTCCTCCTGCACCAACCAGACCAAGAACAGTTGCAGCTCTGAAGTTATTCTCCAAATAATAGAGCACGTAGTTAAGGAATAGGGGCTTTACCTGCGGAAATATGCCTCTCGTAATGACCTGTATCTTATTCGCTCCAGTAGACACAATCGCTTTTATGACCTCCGGGTCGGCAGTCTCTATGGCTTCTGAGAAATACCTTCCCAACGCCCCTGTCACATGGGCTGTCAAGGCGAGGACTCCCGGGAACGGACCCAGGCCAACCATTGAGACAAAGATAAGGCCCCATACAATCTCATTGATTCCCCTGCATGTGTCGAATATTGTTCTAACTCCATGGTATATTAATTTGTTATGCATTATGTTTCGTGCAGCCAAAAAAGACAAGGGGAAGGCAATCAGGGCACCAAGAGTCGAGCCGACAATGGCCATCTGCAGGGTTTCCACAGCCTTCAGAAGAAATTTACCGAGGTTACTTATGTCAGGGGGAAACATTCTTTTTACAAAATCAGCCATGAAAGGAAAGCCCTTGACGAAATCAGAAGGGCTGAACTTTGCACCGCTTAGTGCCCAGTAGTAAATAATCACTATAAGAATCCCAATCATCAGCTTTTTGTACTTTCCCTCCACAAACATTCTTTTCAGCTTTGCTACAAAATCAGGATTGTCGCTTTTCTTTATTTTCATTTTCAGAAACCCGTCTTTCCGTAGAGATACCAGTCTTCAGTCTTGCCGTAGATGTCAACAATATCTTTTTCAGTAAGGTCAACTGGCTTTCCATCGAAAACAATCGTTCCGTTTTTCATTCCAATTATTCTTGAGCCATATCTCTTGGCAAAATCAAGAAAATGCAGGCTTGTGACTAGAGTTATTCCTTTCTCATCGCATATCTTCTTGAGAAGGTCCATCACTTCCTTCATTAGCTTCGGGTCAAGATTTGACACGGGTTCATCAGCCAATATTATGTCAGGCCTTTGGGATAGTGCCCTTGCGATAGCAACCCTCTGCTTTTGCCCGCCGCTCAGGCTAGAAACCCTGTCCTCAGCATTCTCTTCAAGGCCAACCCTCTTTAGATTCTCTCTTGCCACCCTGTAATCCTCCCTAGAGAACCTGCCAAGTATTGTCCTCACGGTGCTCATGTACTTCAGCCTGCCGTTCAGCACATTGTCAATGACAGTGTTCCTTTCAATAAGGTTGAAGTTCTGGAAAATCATGCTGACCTTGCCCCTTATCTTCTCTGCTTTTTTTTCATGGCAATTGACGATGTCTTCACCTTCAATGAAGATTTTTCCTGTTCTTGGCTCTATCAGTCTGTTTATGCATTTGAGCAGGGTTGACTTGCCTGAGCCCGAGGAGCCGATTATAACAACACTCTCCCCTTTTTTTACATGGAGGCTGATATTTCTAAGTGCTTCTTCGCTTCTGTTCTTATACATGTGACTCAAATTTTTTATTTTTATCATCCTAAAATCTCCAGTACCCTGCTTGTATCACTTCAGCAAATCGTTTTCAGGGCAGGATAATTGCTATGTATGTCGCTAATCAGAGCCATTCTCCTCCTTGAACTCTCTGCAGCTGCTAATTTCTAAAATGAATTATTTTGTTGCAGATTCAGCATTTGTTACGTCCATTCCCAGTGTTTTCGCAGTTTCCCTTATTATATCATAGTCGCTGTCAGCAACTTTCTGGTATCTTGCAATATCGCCCCAGCCATCAACCTCATTAATTGTCTGCTCATCCATTTCGACAAGGGCTTGCTGTATCTTCTGCCTTAGTTCAGCAGGCAGGCTTTTCCTCACGACTATGGGTGAGCCAGGTATTGGAGGCGACTTGAACAGTATCTTGTTGACTTTCGGGTCAATTTCTCCAGCATTAACCATTCTTTCATAGGAGTTGTCGCTGTCTGCTCCTGCATCAACGTTGCCATTTGCAATTGCGTATTCTACAGCATTATGTGTGCCGGCATAATAGCTCATGCTAAAATCCTCTTCAGGGTCAATTCCATTGTCAATAAGCATTTTTCTCGGTATAAGGTTTCCTGATGTGGATGCCGGGTCAACAAACGCAAACTTCTTTCCCTTTAAATCAGCCAGAGTCTCTACTCCGCTGCCAGCCCTCACCACAATTATTGATTGGTACTCGGCCTTTCCATCACTTCTCCTGATGCCATTGACAATTGCCTGGGCATCTGCAACATTCGCGGCGATGATGTACGAGAACGGACCAAACCATGCCATATCAATGTGCTTTGCCCTCATGGCTTCTATCGCTGCAGTATAGTCTGATGTAACCTGTATCTCCACAGGTATGCCCAGTTTCTTAGACAGATATTCTTTTACAGGCTCATAGCTTCTCAACATTTCTTCAGCGTCATCTGCTGGAATAAGGCCCATCTTAAGAACTTTAATCTCTTCCGAAGACGTTTCATCCGATTTAATCATATTTCCTGTTGCTTTGCTTTGTCCAGAGTTGCAGCCAGTCACTAAAACAAGCATGCACACCAGCAACACTATTGCTTCTTTTTTCATATTTTTCTCCCCTCCTGTATTTCTCCTCCAATCCTTTTAAAATCCTGAACGGTGTCGAATTCCATCCAGCCCTTCTGAATCCTGACAGCATAAATCTCCTCTTTTTTGTCAACCATCTCCTGAAAAATATCAGTAATGTAGCTTTTCTGCCATTCCTTTGTGTTCTGATACGGGTCAGTCATTTTAAGAGTTGAATTAAGCCTGTCAAAATGCTTAAGGAATGTCCTTGCTCCTTCCGGAGTGAACTTCCATAGCCCAATAAATTCACCCTGCATGTCCTTCGGAGTGCCGTCTGTGAATATGTGTTTTCCAATCTTAAGTACCCTGTTTTTCTCATCAAGAATAACATTCTCAGCTTCCCCAATGGGATGGTCTGTCCTGCCTTTATAGTATTCCTGCCAGTCGGTGTCAACAATTGATGCAATCGGCTTTCTTGATTCAAGCAATTTCTTTACGACGCTGTCTTCATACAATATATCTGAGTATGTTATAACAACATCCTCTTCATTCTTTGTTGCTTCCTCAATTTTCGGCCTTGCACACATCAATGAATGAAGAATATTGTTGTTCCAGAAGTCAGCATTCTCAAAATAGTTGATGCCGGGGAAATTAATCTTCTCTTTCTTATACCCTCTTATCACAGATATGTCTGTTATGCCGTTATTCCTGAAAAGCTCAATTGTATTTTGTATTATCGACTTTCCTTTTATCTTAAGCATGCATTTTGGCAAATCATCAGTCAGGGGCCTTAATCTTTTGCAAGGTCCTGCAGCAATAACTATTCCTTTCATTTTTTCCTTCCTCCATAAATCCTGAATACTTTTCTGATTATGTTCTCAGTTGAGAGCTTGTCATAAAAAGGGGGCTGTGCAATCTTTCCTCCTATCTTTTTCACATATTCAGCCCCTGGAATTTTCTTCCAGTTTGAGCCGAAGACAAGAATAATTTCAGCATTCCTGAATTGCTTGTGGATGTTTTTCAGGTTTTCGGTAGGGTCAATATCATCCTGCGACATCACCATGTCAACACATCTCAAAGAGGATAGTATTGCCTCTCTTTCCTTAAGGCCGGCTATCGGCTCCTTCTTGTATGATTTTATTGCGTCATCACTAAGCACGCCGCATATGTGAAAGTCTCCAAGGGTATTTGCATTTTCCAGCAGCCGGAGATGGCCATAATGAAACAAGTCACCTGTAACGACAGAGTAAACAATCCTGTTTATCTTCTGCTTTTCAATACCAACAATTTCGCCTTCCTTTATTCCTGAATCCTTGGGAATAGTTACACAGAGCTGTCCGTTTGACTTGTTCAGCCAGACTGTTCTTTTCATTATTTCTCCCCTACAAGTATCACGTTCTTTACATCAATAAGGCAATCATCTTTCGTTATTTTCATATTGTATGCTTTCCTGAAAACATCAGAGCCATTGACGTGCATATCGTATATCTTTTTCTGTCTTGATTTGGGCAGACCGCTGTTATTCAGCCAATCCCTGACACTGAAGTTCCTCATCATATGCGTATGAAGCGTGATTTTTTTGAAACCGCCCTTTTTCATCATCCTTGTCAAGTCATCCTCAAGAAATGTTAGCCTTTTTTCCTTAAGCCTGAATATCTTAACGTAGTCTTGCCTGACACCAGGAACCGGCGGAACCCCTTCACTTAAAATCATTTTTCCGCCTTTCTTCAGTATTCTGTAGCATTCATTCATTGCTTTTTGGGTGTTTTCAAGTATGTGGTGGAAAACCATTCTTGCAGTTATCTTATCAAAGACACCTTCATAAAACGTTGGCACCCTGATGTCCCTTTTTATAAAATATTTATTGCCTTGCCAGTTGCTGTGCTCGAGCATGTCCTGGGACTTGTCCAACCCTATGACTTCCTTTACAATGGGAGCTATTGCGTGAGCCACAATGCCCGTTCCTGTGCCAACATCTAGGACCAAGTCTGTTTTTTTGAAATTTCCCGCGGACACAAACGAATTCAGATATGAGTTGTCCTTTACCCACTTAAGGTTGTTGTACTTCTGAGACCTGACTTTCCAGAATCTCTCTTCCTGACTGGATGATTCCTTCCTTCCACTTTTCATTCTACTAGTACCACTAGTACTAATATATAAAGCTTTCTGTTCTTCAGACTACAAGAATTTGTTTACTAGCCCAATATACTCCTTTGCATTGGCACAGATGAATGCTTCTGCATACTCCATCTTTTCCCCACAGTATGTCAGTGCCCTGTAGCAGTTGAGCGAGAGGATTGCTTTTTCATAATTGAGTTCATTAAGCTGGCTTTTGTGTTTTCGTATCGCTTCAGCCTTCTTTTTCCAGACATCAGTTATATCAACAATCCTGCTGGGCATCAATGCCGTCCAAACTTCATATGCGCAGACCTTTGTCTTTATCGTGCAGGCCTTGGCAAATATCCTGTTTGCTTCTTTGTGGTCACGGTGGCTGTCAAAAAACCATGGAATGTATATGATGTTCGGCTTTAAATCGACCATTATTTTTTTCATTCTTTCAACAACATCCTTGGTCGCCTTAATCCTGTAATCCTTCTGCTCAAGAAAAACAAGATTCCTTATCCCCATTATTCTGGCGGCTTCCTTTGCCTCATTCTTTCTGATTCGAGCAACCTCTTTCTCGTCTTTATTACCTTTGATTCCTTTCTCGCCGTTGCAAAGATATACAACAGTTATATCATGGCCTTGCCTTATGTGCTTGCAAATTGTTCCGCCGCAGCCAAGAACATCATCGTCAGGATGGGGGGAAATAATAAGAACCTTTGGACCTTCTAATCTTTCAACCTTGCATAAAACTCCTGCTTTCTTATAAATCTCTTCCTTTAAATTACCCATTAGCTTCATTTATCTCGACCTTCTAGCTTCTCAGCTTTTTCATACCACGAAATCGTCTTTTTCAATCCTTCAAGCAGCTCGGTTTCTGCCCCATAGTCCAGAAGCATTCTCATTTTTTCAACAGAGGCACATCTGTGAAGAATATCCTTCGGTCTCGGCTCCAGAAATACGGGCTTTATTTTCTTTTCCTTTCCTGCAGCCTTTATCACAGTGTTTGCCAGCTCAAGTATTGTTGTTGCTTTGCCTGTTCCTATATTTATCGACTCACCATCAGATGCTTTTTTTTCCATTGCAATAAGTGAAGCTTCGATATTATCCTCAATGAAAGTAAAGTCCCTTGTCTGCATTCCATCGCCGAAGATAGTGGGGCTTTTTCCTTTCAGGACCTGCTCTATGAAGATGCCCGCGACAAAGCCATATGCAGAGGATATCTGTTTTGGTCCATAAACATTGAAGAATCTTAGCGATGTTGTCCTTAGCCCGTATGTTGAGTAATACGAGCTCATGTACTTCTCTCCCGCGAGCTTAACAACAGCATAGTTTATCTTCGGGTTGACTATGCCCTCCTCTTTTTCAGGAAGCTCGACGGGCTCACCATAAACTTCAGATGAGGAGGCAAACACAACCTTCTTGACATCGCCTTTCCTGCTAAGTTCTAGTATATTTTTTATGCCGACTAAATCATTCATGACAAGCAGAGGATTCTCAATAGTTCTCTTAACGCCGACAACCGCCGCGTAATGGAAAACCATGTCAAATTCATTGTTTTTGAACAGCCTTTTCAAATCATCAGAATTGCAATCCCCCTTGACTAATCTGAAATTCCTTTTTTCTTTCAAGGAAAAAACATTTGTTTCTTTTCCAGTGCTTAGGTTGTCAAGGCAAACAATATTGTGGCCGTTAGAGACCAGCTCTTCACATAGATTGGAACCAATAAATCCTGCTCCTCCTGTAACCAGAACATTCATTTTCACTCTCTGATGTTTTGCATCATTGATTTATATATCTTTTCCAACCGGGCGATATGCGCTTTGACACCATGGTTCTTCTCCACAAGCTTTCTTCCCTCAACAGCAAGCCTTGTTGCCAGCTTCTTGTTCTTGAAAATATCCATTATTCTTCCAGCTAGCTCTTTTGAATCACCCGGTTTAACTATGAATCCTGTTTTGCCATGGATACACCATTCAGGTATTCCCCCTACATTTGTTCCTATGCAGGGGGTGCCGCATGCCATCGCCTCAATACCGCCAATGCCGAACTGCTCCATCAATAGCGAGGGCATGACAAAAACATTTGCATCATGATAGAACCTCTCCAGCTTGTCATTTTCAATCCTGCCCGAAAAACAGATGTTCTTTCTTATTCCCAGCTCTTTTACTAGAGCATCAATCTCTTCCCTGTCATCCCCCTCGCCAACAACAGTCAGTCTTGTATCAGGATACTTGCTAGTTACAATTGCCATCGCCTTTACAAGAACAATTAATCCCTTGGTCTTTGAAAATCTGCCTACAAACAAAATGTTCCTTCTGTCATCTCTTTCCGGCTTAAACTTCCATTTCTTCAAATCGAGAAAATAGGGCAGATGAATAACATTCCTGAATCCATCCTTCTCAAGATACTCTTTCAGCTTTTTTGATGGGCACAGAAAGCAATCAACTGTCTTTTTTATCATAAATCTCTTAATCCCGTGTGTAAGGAGGAACCCGACATAGTGGTGAGCGGGCATGCATCCCTGTTTCAGGCATTTCAGTGCTAGCCTCTTATTTGGACAAAGTTTTCCGGTTGGAAGATAATATAAAATCGGGCAAAGCAGGGAATAGTCATGGACAGTCTGTACTATCGGCATTTTTGATTTCCTAGCGGCAAGAAGTATGGAATATGTCTGGTTCTGGTTCTGGTTAAGATGGATTATATCGGGATTTATTTCTTTTAATGCCTTTCTGAACAGAAGATATGTTTTGAGATTGAAGACGTTTCCGGCTATAAACCTTCCTATAAGCCCCTTTCTCTTTTTTTTATTAATAAACCTGTGCTTGTCATGAATTGGCTTGTCAGCAAACGAGAAAATAAAGACTTCATGGCCTTTTTTCCCGAGACATTCAGAAATCCTCAGGAAATGGCTTTCAGCGCCGCCGACATGATGGTAAATGTCGTTGTATTGAATGACTTTCATTTTTCTTTTCTTCCAATACAGTATATGTTGCCGCTGAACACATTCCATAATGAACTTGCAATCATTCCGCGGTTTCTACTGCACACACCGAATAAAATGAAGAAAGGCTCTAGAAAAAACTTAGGCCAGTTAACTGCACTGCCCACCTTGCAACTTTCAAGTTCACATACATCTGTGATAAAGCTATAGAGCGCTTGTTTTGTCCAAGGCCTTTTGTGGTCAATCTCATCAAAGAAGTTGATAACCTCGTATTTTTTCCTGTTTATCCCGAATGAGGGAATCAGGAGAGTGGTCCAGTTTGGAGTTTCGATATAAATCTCTCCGCCAGGTTTCAGCACTCTTTTTATCTCTTTTGCAACATTATCGGTATTCTTGAGGTGTTCAAGAACATGTGTCATTATTATTGCGTCAAAGAAGTTGTCTTTGAATGGAAGCTTTTCTTTTTCAAGTTCGACTTTGAAATAAGACATCTCGAACTCGTGCTTTATTGACCTGTGCAAATCAACACAGCATATCTTGCAGCCAGGATACATCTTTTTTATGAATCTGGAGTTATAAAGGCCTGTGCCGCACCCAATATCTAGCACTGTCCTGTGCTTCTTCAATCTCCTGAAAAATATCCGTTTTTTTTCAAAGTAATTGATGTTCATTGGTTTACAATAGAACCTGCTCATCTTTATAAATCTTATCGTAAGGTAGAGGTTTGCAAAAGAATAAACTTTATAAATCTTTTAATTTTGCAGGATACCTATGAAAACTGTCGACGAAGTTGTTATTTTGTGCGGAGGAAAGGGGACAAGGCTGAGAGAGCATACTGAACAGATTCCAAAAGCCTTGGTCGAGATTGGGGGGAAGCCAATCATATGGCACATCATAAAATTCTACGCTCACTGGGGCGTTAACAGATTCATATTGTGTGTCGGCTACAAGAGCGAAAAGATAAGGGAATATTTCTCAGGAATAGATGACTTCAAAGGAAAGGAAATACTGCTTTCAGATGCCGGCGAAAATGCCAGCAAGGCAAAAAGGATACTCGAGGCAAGTTCCTTCGTGAAAGGAGAAAACTTTTATGTCGCCTATGGTGATGATTTGTCTGATGTGAATATCGGGGAGGTTGCAGCACACCATATCGAGTCGGGAAACATTGTAACTCTTACTGCTGTTCCTCTTGTATCTCAGTTCGGAATTGTCGAACTGGATGATTCTCTGCAGATTACAGGCTTTAAGGAAAAGCCCAAGCTTAATCACTGGCTCAACGGAGGTTTTTTTGTTTTCAGCAGAAGGATATTTGATTACCTTGAGCTGCCGGGTGAACTTGAGGTTGAGGTATTCAACGAGCTTGTCAAGAGAGGCAAGATTGGCGCATATAAGCATTCTGGAAACTGGAAATGCATGAACACGTTCAAGGAATCACAGGAGCTTAATGATCTATGGAATAAGAACAAGGCATTTTGGAGATGTTGGAAGGATTGATTTCCTATGAAAGAAAAAAACAATTGGGAAGAGAAAAATGTTTTTGTAACAGGGGGCTCAGGGTTTGTCGGTTCATGGCTGACAAAAAAGCTTCTGGAAAAGAATGCGAACGTCACAGTACTTGTAAGGGATGAAGTCAAGAACTCAGGGCTTAATCTATTGAATGTTGAAGGCTACAATGTTGTTAGGGGGGATATAACTGATTACAGTGTTGTTGAAAGAGCGCTGAACGAGTTTGAGATAGAGACTGTATTTCATCTTGCGGCGCAGGCAATAGTCGGCATAGCAAACAGGTCACCCTTGCCAACCTTCCGTACTAATATAATGGGGACCTGCAATGTCCTTGAGGCTGCACGAAGCATAAGCACTGTGAAGAGAGTGATTGTGGCATCAAGCGACAAGGCGTACGGCCCGCATGAAAAACTTCCTTACACAGAAGACTTTCCCCTTAAGGGCACCCATCCATATGATGTTTCAAAGACATGTACAGATCTTGTAAGCCAGGCATATTTTCACACGTATGAACTTCCCGTTTCAATCCTCCGATGCGCGAACATCTACGGGGGAGCAGATATGAATTTTAACAGAATCATTCCGGGGACCATAAAATCAATACTATTTGATGAGGCACCGATAATAAGGAGTGATGGAAAATTCAAGCGCGATTATTTCTATGTCGAGGATGCAGCTGATGCATATATCCTTCTTGGAGAACAGCAGGACAAGAAGTTCTTTGGTGAGGCATTTAACTTCGGCACAGGAATCCCAATATCTGTCCTGGACCTTGTGGATGAGATAATCAAGGCTTCAGGAAAAACAGCAATGAAGCCGAAAATCCTTAATCAGGCTTCAGGGGAGATAAGGGACCAGTTCCTCTCTTCTGAGAAGGCAAAGAAAATTTTCAACTGGAAGCCAAGATTCGGCACGGGGGAAGGGCTTAGAAAAACATTTGATTGGTACAGGGAGTTTTTCAGAAAATGAGCAGAATAAGGTTGTGCAGTGTATGTTTCGGCTTCAACCACCCGACAGCAAAGAGGCTTCTTAATTTTTTTGAGTACGTGGGCAAGAACTATGATATTGATATAGACCTGATTACTGTCAAGAAATGGAACGGCTTTGTTCTTCCGGATATAGAAAAATACAACAGCAAGACTCTCAGAATTCACTTTCTCGACACAATGCATTTTGATTTCAGGAAAACTCATTCCCAGCACAGGTTTTTGTATCTGCACATCCGCAGCAAGATAAGGCAGCTCAACCCAGATGTATTGTACATAATGGATGAACCAATCTCTTTGTCAAGCTTCCAATTAACATTGATTGCCAAATCCCTGGACATCAAGATAGCATTTCACTGCTGGGAGAACATGGAGTTCAGACACTCGCTTCCTGTCCAGTTAATGGAAAAATTCGTTATAAGGAACACTGATTTGATAATTGCAGGCACTGAAGAAGTGAAGAAGATATATCTTGATAGGGGAACTCCTAATGAAAAAATCATAATTCTTCCCGAGGCAGGGATTGATACAGGGTTCTACACGCCGGTTGACAAGCCCAGTGCAATAAAGAAAAAGCTGAACAAATTAGCAAATCTCCCAAAAGAAAAAACAATCCTTTTCATAGGAAGACTCATGGAGATAAAGGGAATAAGAACATTATTAAGCGCTGCTGAGATTCTTGACGATGGCAAGATAGACTACAGGTTGATAATAATAGGTTTTGGCGGGCACAATGAAGAAACGCTTGCAGAAGAAACGATTAAATTCTCAAAGAACCACAAAAATGTTATTTTCATAGAAGACCTAGAAAACAAATATATCCCTCAGGCCTATAACCTTGGCTCAATATTTGTATATCCTTCCATTCCGAGTTCGGTTTGGAGGGAGCAGTTCGGCTATTCGATAATCGAGGCAATGTCCTGTCGTCTTCCGGTCATTTCGACTTATAGTGGTGGCCCTGAAACAATAATTGAAGATGCAAAGAACGGATTTCTCATAGAGCCGGATGATGCAAAGATTCTTGCCAAGAAGATTATGATTCTGTTGAAGAACCATGAATTGAGGGCCAGAATGGGAAACTATGCGCGGGAATATGTCATAAAAAAATACAGCTTTCCGGCTGTCTCAAAAAAATTATACTCTGCATTCAAGAAGTTGGTTTGATGCTCTCGTAAATTTTGATATGATTCTTTCCGTTCTGTTTCCAGTCAGCCATCTTCCTGTATTTTTCAATTCCTTCCCTGTAACTCGCAAGGTTTAAATAAACAGCATTAATCCCTTTTGCAATTTGCTCAGGGCTTTCAGGTTTTATTATCTCTCCCGTGCGGTACTCCTTTACAACGTCGAATATTGCTCCCACTTTAGTTATCACAACAGGAATATTGTACTCTGCAGCATCCTGCACTATGCCTGAGTTATATGGCCCCCAGGTATATGGAATAACAACTATACTTGTCTGCCTGTACAATTTGTCCTTCACCTTATCCGAAATCCATTCACCGGAAACAATATCTATCCTGCCTTTTGCTCTGCTTTTACTTACCTTATCCTTTAGCCTTTCAAGATATTGTTTGGATTTGCTGTTCGGAGTGCTCCCGGCAATTGTCAGCCTAAAATCGCTGAGCAGTTCCATTGCTTCTATCAAATGCTCGAGGCCCTTGCCTTTGGATATTATCCCAAAAAATAGGATGCTCCTTGACTTTTTTGGAATGTTTTTCCTGGGATAAAGACCAGTATGTACGACTTCAACATTGTCTGCTTTGTATTTCTGAACAAGGAATCTCTTCTGCACATCTGTATGCACAATGAGTCTGGAGGACTTTCTTACAATATTCCCTTCGATAAACTCCAGCACGGCGTGCCTGAGATTCGTGATTATGCTCCCATCCATTTTGAACTGAACCTCGTGCAGCGTAGTCACTACGGGAATTCCGAGGCTGTAGACAGGAAGAAGATTAAGATTAAAAGTAAACTTTCCATAGAGGGGAGCAATATACTGAATGTGAAGAATATCCAGATTTTCTTTTTTAATTATTTCCTGAATCCTTCTTCTCAGCGAGAATGATTTGAAGTTTATGACATAGTCCGCCCTTGAGCCACTGGAACCTATTTTTACAAAATTAGTTTTGCAGTTCTTCACAAGGTTATATGTATAAATCCTTGCAACGCTGTCCTTAAGAGGAGGATATGAGCTTATCATCCCTACCCTCATGGCGATTCCACCTCCTTCTTACAGGCAATAATAAATAAAGCCGTTTCTTCTGGCTTCCTCAGTAGAGTAATGTGATTTTATGTCCATTAGAACAGCTTTCTCGCAGGCAATTTTCTTTAAATCACTGATCCCCATCTTTTTGAACTGGTCATGAATAACAGAAACAATAATCGCATCATACTTTGTCTTGGTTTTTGTCGCGTCACCGCTTTCTACCCTGAACTCATCCCTTATTGTTTGCTCTGTAAGTAAGGGGTCATGTGCATGGACATCGCAGCCTTGTTTTTTCAGTTCATCTATGACGTGCAGTATTTTGCTGTTTCTTGTGTCGTTGATATTCTCCTTGAAAGATAGCCCCATGACAAGAACTTTAGCTTTATTGATGTCCTTTCCTATATCTTTAATGCCTGAGATGACGAGCCGGGCAATATGTACTGCCATGTGCTCGTTAACCTCGCGTGCGGCAAGTATTAGTTTAGGAGTATGGCCAAGAGCCTTGCTTTTGTGAACAAGATAATAAGGGTCTACAGAGATGCAATGGCCACCAACAAGGCCTGGCTGATATTTCTGAAAGTTCCATTTTGTGCCGGCAGCTTCAATTACCTCTTTTGTGTTCAACCCCATCTTCCTGAAAATCAATGACAGCTCATTGACAAGAGCAATATTGAGGTCGCGCTGGGTATTCTCAATGACCTTTGCAGCTTCAGCAGTCTTTATGCTTTTTGCCCTGTAGACTCCTGCTTTGATTATCTTCCCATAAAGCTTCGCGATTTCATCCAGGCTTTTTTCATCACAACCAGACACAATCTTAACAATATTCTCTGTAGTGTGAACAGTATCGCTAGGATTCACCCTTTCAGGGCTATAACCAGTCTTGAAATCAGCAGGATATTTCATGCCACTTTCCTTTTCCAGGATTGGCACGCATATATCCTCTGTGACTCCTGGGTAGACAGTTGACTCATAGACTACTATTGCATTCTTCTTAAGGTTTCTTCCAATAGTCACTGTTGCAGACTCAACAAAGCTAAGATCGGGTTCTTCGCTTCCCTCATCAATCGGCGTCGGAACGGCAACAACAACATAAGCAGCTTCATTTATTCTGGTTTCATCTGATGTGAACTCTATCCTGCTCGTTTTTAAATCATTTTCACTTGTTTGCTTCGTTGAATCAATTCCTTTTTTTAGTTCTTCAATCCTTTTTTTGCTTATGTCAAAGCCTATTGTAAGAAGGTCAGTTTTTGAGAAAAGAACTGCCAGCGGCAGCCCAACATAGCCTAGGCCGACAATACATACTGTTTTCTTGTCCATCATTCCTTCGAATAAAGGGCTTTTTATAAACTTTTCGGAATACCGTAATCCAGCCCAGTATTCGATTTTTTCTTTTCAGTTGAATTGCTGCAGAACATAGCCAAGGAGAATGTCCTTCCTGAGAACGAACTTAATTTGAACAAACATACGCGAATGCCGGAGGTAAATTTAACCACACTATTTTTGTAGTCTTTACAGTCTTGAATGTTTCTAACAATAGCCTCCTGAACCGTCTTCCTGCAGGAAGATAGGTTAGTGGAAAATATGAAAAAGTTACAAATATGCCCTCTTTAACCATGCTCTTTTGTATTTTGCTAATTAACCTTTTTTGTAATTCTTTTTCGAATGCAGTCCAAGGCAAACCAGATACAATTCTGTCTGCCTTATCGAAGTTATTCAACCTGAGGTATTTATCGATATTTTCACAAGTATCGTTATAAACAGTGCAATGAGGCAGATGTCTATTGATTATTTTAACAAAGGCTTCATTGAGCTCAATAGCAAAAAAAACTGACGTTTTATTCTTTTTATTCAATATCTCTTTTGAGAAAACCCCTGTTCCCGGCCCCAGTTCCACAATGCATCTGGCAGCACCAAGGTCAGCTTCATCCGTAACAAGCTTTGCTAATCCTTTTGAACTTTCTGCTACAGCTCCTGTGGACTTCGGCGATCTGAAGGTTTCTTTTAAAAAATTGAGCATACTGGATAACAATCTCTCCCTATTTATAAAATCTTTGCTAACTCTCATTCTTACAACTCTCAACCGGTTGTTGGGAAATTGCAGATGTGATTCAATGTCAATCTATCTAAACTTTTATATATTTCATTCAGTTCTTCTGCTTATAATGAATAGCTCTCTTTTGAAAAAAGCCCTCGCAAAGCATCCTCTTGCCCAGAGGCTTTTTTTCTCTGATGAAGATATGCGGTGGGCCACCCCGAAGGTTGTTGCAGATTACCGTGCAGAAAGACTAAAGTGCGACGTTATTGCCGACTTGTGCTGCGGCATTGGTCTTCAGGCTTTTTCCTTCGCAGAGCAATGCAAAAACGTATATGCTGTGGAGATTGACGAGAGAAAGCTTGACTGTGCTAGGAAGAATGCAGAAGTGCTGGGGATAAAAAACATTGTTTTCATAAAGGGCAATATTCTGGATGACGCAGTCATTGAGAAAATAAACGAGTCTGAGATAGTATTCTGTGACCCTGAGCGGCTGGCTTCCGAGGACAAAAGAAAGGTAGAGAATATTAAGCCAGATATCAAAGAGCTGCTTGATAAATACCGGAATATCACTGATGAAATCTGCATAGAATTTCCTCCCCAGATAAAAAAAATCTCCTTGGACTGTGAAAAAGAATACGTCTCTATTGATGGAAGACTAAACAGATTAAATCTTTACTTTGGAAGCTTAAAAAGGTCAAATCTCAGCGCAGTTTCTCTCCCCAGCAAAGCAAGAATTGAGGCTGAAAAGAAAGAAAGGCTAAGAATCTCCTCGCAAATCTGCGAACACATCTATGAGGTTGACAGCGCTCTTGTTAAGTCGGGGCTCGCTTCGGGGCTTAATGCAAAGCTACTGTATTCCGGAAGAAATACCTACCTCACCTCAGATAAGGTTATCGAAAGCGCTTTTATTGTCAACAGCTTTTTTGTTAGCGAGGTATGCGATTTTGAAGTCAGGGAAATACGCGAATCCCTTCGCAGGCAGGGGGCAAAACTCGTCGAAATAAGATTTAATGTTGAGCCAAAGGATTACTGGCGCATAAGGAATTCTTTCGAGAAAGGCCTTGAGGGAGATAAGAAGCTCTATCTCTTCAAAATCAAAGACAAGGCAGTTATTGCGAGGAAGGTTTAGCTTTAATAAGATATAATTTATCATTCCTTCTTATCTTGTCTTTTACAGGAACAGTTACAAGGTCCCCCTTTGCGGCAGAGCCCACGCTCTCATTGTCTTTGAAAATTGTTTTTATCTTTTCAAAGACCACGCCTGTTGTCGGTCCGGTTATAAGAATATCATCGCCTTTTTTTATTGTTCCCGTTTCCATAATGAACAAACCTATCTTCTTCTTGTTAAAATAATTCCTTGCAGTCCCGATAAATGCCTTTTCCTTTGTTGCCTTGGAGCCATATGCGCCGCTCCACTCGCCAAGCTTCTTCCCAAGGTAATATCCGCCGTGCCAGAATCCTCTATTAAAAACGGTTGAGAGTTCTTTTTCCAGGTTGATTATCTTGTTTTTATCATAACTGCCATTGTAATAAGAATTTATTGCCTCCCGATATATTTTTGTTGCTTTATAAACATAGTCTGCTGCCCTTGCCCTTCCTTCTATCTTCAATACGGATACCCCTGATTCAATTATCCTGTCAATGAACCTTATTGTGCACAGGTCCTTTGGCGACATCACATATTTGTTTTCTATTAAAAGTTCATCCCCTGTTTCGTCATCAATAATCCTGTACCTTCTCCTGCAGTTCTGCAAGCATTCCCCGCGGTTTGCCGACTTATTGTAAACAGCGAGGCTCATGTGGCATTTTCCTGCAATTGAAACACAGAGTGCACCATGAATAAAGATTTCTGTTCTGATGAGATTTCCGGAGGGGCCTTTAATCTTTTGTTTTCTTATTTCATTGCAGATATTTCTTATCTGTTCAAGCGACAGCTCCCTTGCAAGAACAATTGTATCACAATATCTTGAATAGAACCTTACAGCCTCGATGTTGCTCACATTTGCCTGTGTTGACAGATGAACTTCCATCCCTATCGAGTTCGCACATTCCATCACAGCAACATCGCAGGCTACAACAGCATCAATCCCAGCTTTCTTCGCAGCGTTGCATATTTTTTTCACTAGTTTGATGTCTTTGTCATAAATTATTGTGTTTAGTGTAAGATAGCTTTTTACTCTGTGCTTTTTGCAGGTGCTAGCAACCTTTTTCAGCTCAGAGATATTAAAATTGTTTGCGCCATGGCTCCTCATGTTAAGCTGCTTCACCCCAAAATATACAGAATCGGCCCCTGCCTTTATGGCTGCCATTAACGATTCAAAGTTTCCTGTAGGGGCAGTTAGTTCTGCCTTGTTCGTTTTGGTCATACAAAATAAGAACCGCATCTTATTAATATACTTAACGAAAGATATATAAATACTTGCATATTTGTGCAAGCATGCAATCAGACTTTGAGAAAAAATCGAGGTATTTCAAGGCACTTTCTGAGCCGGTGCGGCTGAAGATTTTGGATTACCTGTTGAAGCGCAGGGAGTGTTCCTGTATCTGCCATCTCTCAAAGGCCCTGAATAAGCACGAGTCAGTCATACTTCGGCACATCCAGCAGCTAAAGTCAGCTGGAATTGTTAATACAAGAAAGAATGAGAGATTCCTTTTTTGCTGTGTAGGCGATAAGGACAAGATAAAAAGACTACTGGAGGAATAATTATGGTGAAGAAGAAGGGTTTTATTGGAAAACTTCTTGACAATCTGGATAAGAAGATGGAACAGAAAGCGAGAGCCGGGAAATGCTGTTGCTGTGATGATGGATGCTCAAAGAAATAATAGAGTTTTTTGTTTACTCGATTTTGAGATTAGATCCCGGGGTTGGCGAAATACTCAGTTTTTTCCTCTATGACTCGATAAAAATACTTCTTCTGCTTTTTACAATGATATCTGTCATTGGTTTCCTGAGAAGCTATATTCCGCCAGACAAGGTAAAGAGATTTCTTAGCGGAAAAAGGCTCGGTTTTGGAAATCTATTGGCATCGCTCTTTGGGGCAGTTACCCCTTTTTGCACATGCTCCTCAATTCCGATTTTTCTCGGTTTCCTTGAAGCAGGAGTTCCTCTTGGAATAACGTTCTCATTTTTGATAACTTCACCAATAATCAATGAATACCTTGTTGTCCTTATGCTTGGCTTTTTCGGCTGGAAAATTGCGCTAGCTTATGTCCTTAGCGGTGTAATCATAGGAGTCATATCAGGATTAATGCTTGGAAGGATGAATCTTGAAAGATATCTTGTCAGGGACTTGGATTTCATGGGAATTGAGAAGGAAAAATCAAGATTCAGAACAGTGAAAGACAGGATTATTTTCGGCTTTAATGAGTCGAAATCAATTGTAAAAAAGCTCTGGCTCTGGGTTCTTCTGGGTGTTGCAGTTGGCGCAGTAATCCACAACTATGTTCCGCAGGAATTTATCCAGAAAGCGATAAGTGCTACAGGGCTTTTTGGAGTTCCCATCGCAGTTCTGCTCGGTGTTCCAATGTACGGAAGTTGTGCAGCGATCGTGCCGATAGCGGTTGTTCTTTTTCAGAAAGGTGTTCCATTGGGAACAGCGCTTTCATTCATGATGGCAATATCCTCATTAAGCCTTCCAGAGGCAATAATACTCAGAAGGGCAATGAAATTAAAGCTCATCGCAATCTTCTTCGTGATTGTGTCCATTGGAATAATCCTAACAGGATATTTGTTCAATGAGTTACAGGCAGTATTGGCCTAGGTAAAACATTTAAACTGTTCCTGTTTCTTTTTTCTTATGAGGTTCAGAATAATAAAGAGATCTAGGGATTCCTGGGCCAGAGCAGCAGTAATTGAAACACCCCATGGTAAAATAAGAACCCCTGCGTTTATTCCAGTCAGCACAAAGGCCTCTGTGAAGACTCTGTCCTCTGAAGAGCTTAATGAGATAGGTGCAGAGGTTCTGATGAACAACACATATCATCTTATGCTGAAGCCCGGAAGCAGGACGGTGAAAAAGCTTGGCGGCCTTCACAGATTCATGCACTGGAATAAAGCGATAATAACTGACTCAGGGGGCTTTCAGGCATTCTCGCTTGGCTATGGAAAGGAGACCTCTGTAAAGAAGATATACTTTCCTGATGAAGGAAACAGTGGTAGAAAGGGCAGTGAAAGAATAGCAAAGGTTAATGAAAACGGTGTTGAGTTTCGTTCAATATATGACAATGGTAAGCATTTGCTGATGCCTGAAGATTCAATAAGAATACAGGAAGAACTAGGCGCAGATATAATCCTTGTTCTCGATGAATGTACTTCGCCATTGGCAGGCTATGACTATACCAAGAAGAGCATGGAGCTGACAAATAGGTGGGCTCTTCGATGCATTAAAGCACATAAATCAAAGCAGGCTCTCTTTGGAATTGTTCAGGGTGGCGAGTACAAGGACTTAAGGGAAGAAAGCGCAAGGTTCATTGCATCACAGCCCTTTGGCGGCTATTCAATAGGCGGCAGCCTTGGAAAGTCAAAGAAGGACATGCACAGGATTTTGAGATGGGTCGTTCCATTGCTGGATTATAAAAAGCCAAGGCATCTTCTCGGGATTGGGGCGGTGGAGGATTTGTTCGAAACAATTGAATTAGGAATGGACTTGTTTGATTGTGTTGGACCAACAAGGATTGCAAGGGTTGGAATAATCTATGTTTCTCCCAAGGAAGGCGGCAACAGGAAGAACAAGTTCCGTTACAGGATAACAAGGAAGGAATTCGAGCACGACGAAAAGCCGCTTGACCCGAATTGCAAATGCTATGCCTGCAGGAATTACACACGGGCATACATCAGGCACCTCTTCAAGGCAAATGAGATGCTGGCTTATAGGCTTGCCTCAATCCATAACCTTCACTTTATTGTGAATCTTGTAAAGGACATCAGGAAAGCAATTCTCAAGGGAACACTCAAGCGGATGAAAAGGGAATGGATGAGTTAAGACATTACCATACATGCATAAACTCAATGCGTATCTGCGTGTAAAAGGATAATGAATATCTTTCTTGCTTTTTAACGTTTGCAGTCCCCAACTTATAATGACCAGTTGCGCACAGATTTGCAATAGTATCTCCTTCTGAAATTATTTCTTTAATGTAATCAGGATTCCATACTCTGATGTCAAATTTCTCATAGTTCAGCTTTTTAAGGTTACTAATTATTTTTTTCTTTTGCTCCTCCTCTCCAAGAGCATATTCTACAATCTTTTTATCCTCCCCCTCCACATATTCAAGTTCATTTATTTTAAACTCAAGATTTGCATATCTGCCAGGAGGGGTTTCAAACGGCTTTACTCGTGTTTTTGACAGGTTTATCCTGACTGCTCCTTCAGCTTTCTTTATCCGCTCAGCTTCATCCTGAGTGGGGGAATAATTACCAAACATATGGAATGCATTGGTTGCTTCATAAATGTTTTTGAAGATTGGATTATTTTCTCCTCCTTTCAGGAGATATAGGAATACCTCCCCTCTTTGAATAGAATAAAGTGCAGTGTCTGCTGCGAGATAAGCTTCACCCTCTCCTGATGTTTTTTTGGAAATTTTGTTATCTTCAAGTTTTCTTGGAATAAGTTCAATAGTATTAAAGAAGGCATTCCAGTATTTAAACTGATTATTTTCTACTAAACTATCTTCAAGATAATAACAATTAGTTGCGGTAATCGTTTGTTTGTTATCCGGCATGAAAACCAAATAAATAGGCGCCATTTATAAATCCTTTGATTAGTTACTACTTAAAAAAAGTAATAGCTTTTGCAGAAATCAATTGAATACGATAGTTATCCTTGTTCATTCCTCGTGAAAATAATAATCCCCTGGGTGTCGATTCTGAACCTCTTAGCAAGGCATCTCAACCACTGCAAAAAACAGAAACTATAAATATTTCTTTTGACAACAAACTCAGGGTGCCAAAAAGAATAATGATAGTGGATGATGAAAAGAATCTAAGAGAGCTGGTTAAGGCAATTTTTAATGCGGAAGGGATTGTTGTCATCGAGGCCGATTCTGGAAAGGAATGCCTTAAGATGCTTAAAACAGAAAAGCCTGACTTAATATTGATGGACATAATGATGCCTAGGCTAAGCGGAATAGAGACGATAAAGAAAATAAGGAAAAACCCGAAGACAAAGAGGATGAAGATAATCTTTCTGACAGTCATGAAAACAACAGAGACGGCAAAGAGCGAATTAAGCAAGCTGAATGTTCTTGATTATATAGTAAAGCCCTTTAACATTGATGATCTGGTCAAGAGAGTTAAGACTTTTCTTTCCTGATTTTCCAATAACTATTTAATCCCTTATTGAACTCTTTTCTTTCATGGAAAGATTCCGGGATCTGGCATTGCCACCTGAACTGAAAAAGCCATTGGCTGAAATAAAGGAAGAACTAAAGGAATTAATTATCGCTTCGATAAAGAAGAATACATCTAAGAAAAAATTCGGAATTCTATTTTCTGGAGGAATAGACTCCACAGTAATTGCATTTATTTGCAAGAGGCTTTGTTGTGATTTTATTTGCTGTACTGCAAGTCTGGAAGAAGATGGCTTAAAGCCCGCAGAAGACCTCATATATGCAGAAAAGGTTTCAAGGAAACTTGGATTTGAATTAAAAACTATAAAGGTAAAATTAGATGATGTCGAAGAAATCATTAAGGAAATAATCAGAATAACCGATTCATCGAACGTTGTGACTGTTGGAGTTGCTCTTCCCTTGTACCTTGCAATGAAAGAGGCAAGGAAAGTTGGCTGCGATGTTGTTTTCTCAGGGCTTGGCTCGGAAGAGATATTTGCCGGATATGAGCGGCACAGGAAAAGCAAGGACATCAATGAGGAATGCGTCAACGGATTAAAGAACATCCATGAAAAAGACATTTCAAGGGACCTTGCGTTGGCCGAGCATTTCGGAATTGAAGTAAAAATTCCTTTTTTGGATAACGAGCTGGTCGAATACTCTCTTAAAATTCCTGCAAAATACAAGATGGATGACAAACACTCCAAGTTAATACTGAGAATGGTTGCGTCTGACCTTGGAATCCCGGATGAATTCGCCTACAGGAAAAAGAAGGCTGCTCAGTATGGAAGCAATTTCGACAAGGCAATAGCTAAGCTGGCGAAGAAAAACGGTTATAGATATAAATCACAATATCTGACGGGGTTAAGATGAAACTAGGAGTTTTGTCGAGCGGCGGGAAAGACGGATTATATTCTGCATACGTCATGAAGAAACAGAACTATGAGCTTTCCTGCATAATCTCAATAAAAAGCAGGAATCCTGATTCGTTCATGTTTCACACACCAAATATTCATTTGTCAGAGCTTCAGGCAGAGGCAATGGGATTGCCAATTCTGGTGCAGGAGACAGCGGGCGAAAAGGAAGAAGAGCTAACCGATTTAACCAAGGCAATAGAAAAAGCAAAAAAAGATTTTCACATAGAGGGCATTGTTGTGGGCGCAATCTTTTCAAACTATCAGCGCGAAAGAGTTGAGAAAGTCTGTGACAAATTCGGGCTTAAGATTTTTGCTCCATTGTGGCACAAGAGCCAAGAGGATTACATAAGGGAGCTAATTAAGAACGATTTCAGGGTAATAATAACTGCAATCGCTGCTGAGGGTTTGGACAGGAGCTTTCTCGGAAAGGAAATAGATGAAAATTTAATAAAAGAATTAATTATCATTAATAAGAAAAATAAAATGAATCTTGCCGGCGAGGGCGGCGAGTATGAAAGCCTTGTCCTTGACTGTCCTTTGTTCAAAAAGAAGATAATTGTAGAGAAAGCTGAAATCCTTACTGAAAATGCCTTCACGGGAAGATTCATAATCCAGAAAGCTCTTCTCGATAAATCGAAATAAACTTTTTTTCAATCTTTTCCGTCATCGTCTTGCTTTTGTAGATTTTGAAAAACTTCTTATAAAGATAATCTTCCTTTTCCTTTGCCGTGTCAAGAAACCTTTCTTTGAACAAATCAATGAGGTAGCCTTTCGTTTTATTCCTGTATGCCATATAGAACGCCAGCAACTGCTCCTCCTTTGACTCAATGCTCTTCTCGTAGCAGTCCACTTCATTTCCATCAAACAGTGTGTAAAGCTTTTTGTGTTTCTTGTCGAGAAGTTTTCTTTTTAATCCAACATTTCCTATGTCAAAGCCGAATGCGAGCATTAGCAATGACAGTCTTGCACATTTTGAGCAGTTATGGCACCACCTTTTTTCATCTGATGCATCAAGACAGTCGCACGACACTTCATACTTTGCAAAATCAGGATACCTCGAATTAAGAATTTTAACAATTGCAGGATTCGTCAATGGCTCGATAAGGCTTATCACTTTTCCGCCAATCATCTTGTTTATCATGGAGTCCTGCTTCTTCATCCAGATTGTTGTTTGGTCATAACTCGGGTATGTTTTTACACCGTCTTTGTTTACATAGGAGAAATTCATGTCCTGTTCATTTCCCGGAATAAAATATCTCGCATTGTAGAAGTGCATTAGCGGTAGTGATATGAAGGAAAAGCCGGTGAGCATGTGGGTATATCCGAGACAGGTTTCATTCTTGCCCCAGGTTTCAAAATCATTCAGCTGTTCAACCTCATTTCTAATCTGGACAAGAGGAATGTTATGTTCCTTGCAAACTTTCTTTGTGTGCTCTAGTTTAATCCTGTTTTCAGACGGCGAAACCGTGTCGTTGATATAAACCGCGGCAGGATTCAACCCTGTTTCATTCGATACAGCGAGAGTCAACAGGCTGTCCTTCCCGCAGGAGAAAGGTATGACTGCTTTTTCAGAAAGATTTTCTCTGTACCTGGGAGATTTTACCTTATTGTCGTAAAAGAAATATTCTATTCTTTTAAATCTCTTAACAACGCTGTCGGTAGACTCGTTATAATCCTCCGTCGCATGGGGGATGCTTTTTATCACAACCTCC
>JAFGPE010000102.1 GCA_016926055.1 Candidatus Woesearchaeota archaeon
GGGGTTGAAAACCCCTCTCTTTAGGGCGAAATTCAGCTGGCTAAACTTGATGCCTGCAATATGAAAAGTGAGGATTGTGTTTTCACTACTAGTATACTCAAAGATAACGAATAGTCTGTCGTCGGAGAATTATCTTTTGACCTCAAAAGCAATAAACCTTCCATCTAGGTTGAATCTTAGCTGCTTTAATTCGATTTTAAGGTCGTGAAAAGAGCCAATACTTGGAGCAAAATGATGGTAATCTGCTTTTTCAATCTTGGACCCATTCTCAAAAACATCCTTCTCTCCAACTATGTCGTCGAGACTTCCAACAATGACCTGTCCAATTTCTCTTTTAAGTGATTGTTTTGATTTGGCTTTATGTATGATAACGGGTCTGCCAGTGTAGACGTTTGCTTCTGTGTATTGTCCACCATATTGCCATATCTCCCATTTCTTGCCATGCCCATACTCTTCATAAGCTTTCTCCTTCAAATAGATATTTAGTGGACCATTCATGCTTCCAGCGAATCGAGGAGATTATATAAAGCTATGTGGAGCTTTGATTTTCTTAATAAAACTTAGAAAGCCTTAAATATACGTAAGACTGTCTTACTTTATGATGAAAGAAGGTTTACTTGATTCAGTGCCTGAATTGACAAGGTTTAGCTTGAAAGGACAAATGGTGGTGCCGTCTGAGATTAGAAAAGAGCTCCACCTCGAGGAAGGAGACATATTTGCGAATGCTCTGACAAAGGATATTGTACTTCTCAAAAGAATCAGAAACCCTATACTGCAGGAAGATCTGACGATAATCAAGGAAGCAGAGGCTGCATGGAAGGAAGTGGAAGAAGGAAAACTCAGAACAATGGAAGCAAAGGACTTCTTGAAAGAAATTAAAGAATGGTAAATGTAACTTTTACCGAAGGTTTTGAAAGAAACTTCAGAAAGTCAAAAGATAACGCTTTCAAAGAGCAGTTGTAAAGCAAATTGAGAAAATAATACAGAACCCTGAGTTTGGAAAGCTCTTAAGTTATGCGCTGAAAGGAGAACAATCAGTTAACAATGCTTAGCCAACATAGCTTAGCTTCTTCTTCTCCTGCATATCGCTTGCTTCCTGACTCTTTGTTATTAATGTTTTGAGTTTTTCTTCGAACTTAACAGCGGCATCCAATAACGGCCCATAGTCAACCTTTAAGCCGAGATAGACATCCAATGCCTTGATTATCTTTGCAGCTGCCTTGCTGTCAGGCATGTTGGAATGGGTTTCCGCGAACAATGCTGTGGTCGGGATACGGCTTCTTAGCAACAATGCAGATGTTGCTCCCATGATTATGCCTTCTCCGAGTGCCTCAATGCCGTTGCTTGAGAGCTTCTTGTTGGCGGCGCTGTTGCTCGCATAGAAATATGTTTTTGGCTCCTGGTCCTCTGTCAGAGTGGCAGAGCCAACACCTTCAAGGCAGATTATCTCCTTTGCAGCCAGCTGCTTTGCAACATCGAGAATGGCATCAGTTATCTTCCACTCAATGCCCTGCGCAGCAGTAATCACGTGGAATATGACAATATTGTTCCTCTTGTCGTGGAAAATTCCTATTGGCTGGACAAGCTTGCTGTTGTGGATTGCGACCATTGTAGGAAGCTCCTCTAGCCAGATATAGCCGATGTACTCTGTCTTTAAATGCTCTATGAGAAATTCTGTTGTTATCGTCCCAACCAGCCCAAAGCCAGGAAATCCCTGTATGATGATCGGGGTTTTCGGCTTCTTGAATAGTTTTACTTCCATCGATGCACCTCTTTTTCTAAATGAATAATATAAATCGGATGTATATAAAGCTTACGGAACGCTTGCGTTCTGGAAACGAAATTTCCGTGAGGTTGAAAACCCCTAGGTTTTCGTTATTTAGCCATTAAGCGTTAAGAATCTCGTTTAGCTCGGAGATCATATTGCGACAGGTTTTATATAATTCTGTCTGAACCTTTTTCTTTAACTCTTTGTTTCTTTTTACCAGAGGATAGAAATATTTTTTTCTATCAGGTTCAGTGAGAGACAGTTGCATCCAATCAAGATTGTTCTCAATCTCTTTCTCTTTTTTTTCAATCTTTTCAAGAAACTGCTGGGATTCTTTAATTCCGATGTGGGTGTCCTTAATGCCTGCTGTAAGTTTTTTCTCAAGCACCTTTACTTCATTTTCTGTTCTCTCTTCTTTTTTCTTTTCTGCCATTTTTTTCATCATTTCGGTTACTTCCTCAACATCCTTTTTAACTTGCTCTGATTTTACCCTTATCTTTTCATCCAGATGTCTCATGCTGTCCAGGTTGAAGAGCTCAATAGACATTTTTTCTTTAACAATTGTTTGTTCCCGTAGGAGATCTTTATGGAGCATATTGACGAGTTTTTTATTCACCTTCTTTATCTTTCCCAAGTGCGTTTTTGAAATATGCTTCTTCACTTGTTCGTGTATCTTTTTGTGTCTCTTCATGTTGCCACTAACCCTTTCGCTCTCTTTAAGATAGAGTTCTTTTATATTCTTCCAGAAACCATAGTATATCCCGCAGTTAAGGATAGTTGTTTTGTTGACATCAAAGGCAATGCTGTTAACAACTTCGATTGCGTTATTAAGAGCAACATTCATTCCATTTAGATGGATATCGATTTCTCCTTCTTTTTGCGGCTTCAAGGCCTTCTTCCTTCTCTTAACTTCCTCGAGGTTAGTTTCCATTAAGTTTATTTTTTTTCTCAATCCCCACAAGTCTTCCATTATGTTGATGCAACTGGCCTTGTTACCAAGAACACTGTTAATCCATTTGAATTTCATATCCTTACAGCTCCATTGCGAATGCTGCAATCATGAGGAATAACCCTTCTATGACGAAGATGATATAATATATCATCGGGCTGATGCTCAGCTTGAAGAAGCTAATGACCCCGTATGTTTGCAGCAGCTGGAGAACTCCAATTGCGAAGAAAACCAGCGCCACTAGGAATGAAAAGCCGCCTATTGAATTGGAGTTTGTTATTTCAATTATTGAATTTATCATCAGGTAGAAGCCCATTATCGCAACAATGTAGATGAATATGCCTGAAGCGCCCTCTGTGAATCTTGCCATCTTTGTCAATGATGGTATTGGCCTTGCAAGCAGAGGCATTGCCCCAAAGGCTGCAAGTATTATTCCAACAAACATGCTCAACCAGTCACGACCTTCCATCATTTTAATACACCTCTTTTTAACTTAATCTCTAAATTGAGATGGAAGTATTTAAAGCTTACGAAAACCTTTGCGTTTTCGAAGCTGCCAAAGATTAGTTCCAAAACTTACGAAATAAACAAAATGAAAAAAAGAAAAGATTAACGCGGAATTGCAGCCTTGGCAGCTTCAGCCTCAATCTGGAGGATTGATTTTCTTTCATCCTGCAATCCCTCTTTGAGGTACCTGAAAACCTCTGCTTTCTTCTCGTAATCCAACTTAAACATCACGTCAGGTATTTCGTGCTGACTGTCTGCCTCCTTTTCTCTTACCAAGTCCATTTTGAGCATATGGACAATTCTCCTCATTATAAATGAGTCGAGTATAAGCTGATTGGCACCGTCTTTTATCACTGCAGGGCAGGTGTCTAGGAATTTATCCCCTTCTTTGAAGAGCTTCCTCATTGCCGTTTCTAGTTCTTTCTTATGTTCTTCTAGTTTTTTCATGTTCGCTTTTTCGAATTTCCTTTGCGGGGTTTTATTTTCATCTGCCTTTATGTGCTCCAGAACTTTAAAGAAAAAAGCCTCAGTCGTTTCAAGGTGTTTTAGAGACTTGTGTTCTTGCCGTGCATACCTGAATTCAGCGCTTGCGAGATACCTCACTCTTATCTTCCATAGCATTCTATTGTCCGCGAAAGTGAAGCTCTTGACGAACTTGGCGAAGTCTGTTCGACCATTGGCTACCTCGAGAAGACCATTAACGATTTTCTGAACCCCTTTTAATGTATCATTAACCTCGTTGTCTTTGATTTTATATTTTCGCCTAAGCTCTTTGAACGTCTTCATCCCTTTTTTTATGTCTTCAATGATTTCAGCAGCTTCTTTGACATGTTGCTTCTTGAAGCCTTGATTTTCAAATATCTTTAATTGTTTCTCATCCGTTATTTCCCCTTTATAAATTAGCCTGCCAAACTTCTTGAACTCATCAACGTCCCAAAGAAAAACAGCAAGATTCAGGATAGCACTTATGTGATGCGCCCTTACAACTCCTTTGGCATTTTTATTTTCCAATTTAAGGTTCTTAGACAGCGATCTAAGGTCATGATGTGTGAGATTGGTGGTAAGCAGAGCATCATACTTTTCAATCCTTTTTTCTTTATTTGCTACGTTTCTCTCATTCCACCTCATCCTTACGTATTGAATTATGTCTGGCTTGTGTTTTTTAAGTAGAACTCCTAGTCCTTCTGTCATATAGCATCACCTTCTTTCATTTGTCTTGTAAGTATATCTTCTCCTTTGATTAGGTTTTATTTAAAGCTTTTGGTTTTGTTTCTATTTCAGAGGGGATACTAAGAATTGCGTTGTTGTCAAGGATACGTTTAAGTCTGATTTCACATCTCCTTGAAAATTTCTGAATCAGTACTCTTTTTTTCAGGCTCCGATTCTGTAGTCTTTTTATCAAGAAAATCAGGAAAATCAGCATAACCTTCATGAACTCGTTCTTTCCTTATTGCTGAATTCAGCTTTATTATCAGCACACTTATTTTCTTTTTATCACTGCGAAGATCTTTAACATCCACTATATGCTCGGTTATGCTCTTAATCTCATGAATGAATTTTAATACAAGAGAACTCTTGATGTCAAGATTCTCATCTGCTTTTTCAGACAAGTTTGTTAACACACTTTTGAATCCATCAACATTATCTTCGGCAAGGAATGTATTTAGTTTGCTAACAGATACTTCAATCCCAGTTAGAATCTCTGTGTTACTCTTCATTTTTTTCACAATATGATTGTGTTTTCCATCTAATTCACACAGTAAATCGATTTCTATCAACTTAATTTTTCTTATTTCATCGAGCTTTTTTTCCATAAATGCCTTCATAATCTTATGCATATACATTAATATCTTTGCTTCTTCTTTGAAATCAGTGAACAGCATGGCAGAGGCAGTCTTTATTCTTTCTATGTATGATTTAATGCTGACCAAATCACCTTCTTTCTCAATAAGAATTTTCAGCTGGGTTGCACTCACAACAAGTCGGTTGCTTATTTTCTCATCAGATTCAGCAAACTTCCTTAGTTTTTTTGCACTTTCGTCAATCTTATTCAATCCATTGCCAATTGCATCCAAATCACTCTCGGCTGTTGCTGAAGCTCTAGCCAATCTTCTTAATATATTCTTGACTTTTTCATATTTTACTGCCTTCTCCATTTCATCCAATGCTTGTACAATACTTTCAACTTTGTTCTTCTTGTCCTTTGACTTCTTGTAATTTACCGTAGGGAACCTGCCAGAAAGCTTATGAACCCTTGCTATCTCGCCCTCTATAGTCTTAGCTTCTTTTTCAATCACTTTAACAGTCTTTATTGCAGCACCTTTCATCACAGCAATAACACCTTGGACAACCGCATTTTTAACATTTTTCGACGAAGCATCCTCGTATTTTTCACTCATTGAGACAAGAAGTTCCTTGATACTGTAATCTTTACCTTTGATTTTTATATTATGTTCTTTCCAACTAAAACCCGGAGTTGAATAATTACTTTTTGCAAGATGAGGTCCTGCTTTTATGAAGTTGTCTACTATTAATTTGGAATTGCCTTTAGTTAATTTACCTACTATGTCATTGATAATTATTTCTGCAGTTATGCCACTAAAGTCCAGCTCTTTTTTAGTTAGTTCTTCAATCCCTGTAAGCAGTTCTTCGTGGGCATTTTTTCTTTTGATTACACTTTCCTCAATGTCAGTCAGGACCTTGACAGACCTTTTTGTTGTTTTTCTGGCGGTTTTGTAATCGCTCTCAGTCTCCTTCTCTGCTGTTCTTGCAACTTTCTTCACCGTCTTGGCAGTTTTTCCACTTTCCCCGCTGCCGCTTGGTTCAGCGCCTTCTGTTGTTGTTCTTGCTCTTCTCGTTCCACGTTCCACAGTGGTTTTGGTGTCTTTTGCTGATTCCCCAGTTTCAGCTAATTGCTGCTTTAAGAGCTTTTCAACATCTTTAGACTGAGTACTTGTGCTGAATATATTAGCAGTTCTACTCTTCAGTTTCCTTATTCTATCAAGATTGTCACTAGAGGGCATTAAGACACCTCTTTTCTTGCTTCCTTGTGCTGGTTCTCCATTTTCAGTACTTCCCATTCCTCAATATTGTCCTGCAGGGCTGTTATCTTAGTCTTGATTTCGTTAATATTGTATTCCTCGCCATCAACCCGCATAGTGAAATCTTTTGCAAGGGTATTGTTGATTGCTTCACGCAGAATCTCTTTTCCATCCTTGCTCCAACCATGACTTTTTGCCAAATTGATGAATTCTGTCAAAACGTCTTCATACTCTTTGCTAATCTTTCCCTTGGGAGCAATATGGCCTTCTACATACGCCTTCACCTTGGCATCAGTGTTAAGCGCTGCCGAATAGTTCCTGAGATCATTAAGAGCAGTTAATGTTAATTTTAGTTCCCCTGGGAAGGTTAAGGCATAAGTAAAATGTGTCTTAACTTCAGCTTCATTGAATTTCACTTTCCCCCTTTTTATATAATCCTTGCTGATTGCCCTATTCAGGATGGAGTCTCCATCATCTGTCGGGTTTTCTTTCGCTGTTCTGATGAACTCTATCAGTATTTTATCGTATTTTTTATCGAGGTTCCCTTTCGGTGAAAGGTGTTCATCGACATAATCATTTATCTTTTCAACTGAATTAAGAGTTAATACGTGGTCTCTGAGTTGAGTTAGATTTGCTATGACCTTATTGTAATCCTTGGGGTCTTTTACATATCTTAGGCTTCTATTTTTAAACTGCTTCTCAATCTTATCGGTCTCGGTTACAATGTCCCCGTAAATATCATTAAACGCCTGCCAAAAGCCATCGAGTTTTGAATATGCTGCCGCTATCTTGGTATCAGCAAGTTTCTCCCTTCCTTCAAAGCTTGCCTCAGGGTGGTCTGACACCCAGCTATTCCATACTTCCTTGGGCTTGTCAAATGGATTCTCGTGCTCCATTAGTTCTCTTAAGTCCCTTTCCTCCTTTGTTTCTTCAGGTACTGGGGGAATCTTCACCTTATCTGTTCTTATTTCGCCGCCTTTCTTTTTCTCTCTTCTCCTTTTCCTTGCCGACCTTCCGGCAATGACCATGAGTACGATGATAAGAACAACAATTCCTCCTGCACCAATCTTTCCTGCTGGCTTTTCCCATACCTTCTGCAAAGTACTTTTGCCCAGGTCTTTAGTTACGCTCTCAGGGTCATTCATCCCATTGGCAACTTCTGTTTCAGCCTCAGCATTGGTTATGGCTCCGCTCTCAACTGCCTTGTCTATGATGCTGGTGAGAATCTCGTCTGCTTTTGTCTGGAAGCTCTTTGCCCTTTGGATTGCCTGGTCAATGGTGTAGCCGTTTGTATCCTTGTCTGCTGCAAGAGCCATATTTGCCAGTAGTAAAATCATGAATGCAATTCCGAAGATTAGTTTATTTCTCATATCAAGGTTCCTTGCACTTGTTCACTATCTGTTTTAGAGGGCTTTTCAGGTGGAGGTGCAGGCATATTCTTTGTAGAGTCATCATTGGTAAGATGCCCTTCTTTCTGGCTGATTGTCCTCTCGTTACGCTCTGCAGCTTCCTTGCTTTTCTCCTTTATCTTCTCGAGCTGCCTGACATAATCATCAATTGCCTGCTTTCTTGCAGCATTTCTCTTTACAGCAGCCTTGAACTCTCCCTTTGACTTTGAATAGGTAAGGCTGTTTTGTTCTTTAACCATGTCATTATAGAGCTCCTCTATCCTCTGGAGCAGTTCAAGCGCGTTATTGTCTATTATATCAGTATCTACCTTTGTCCCGTCTTTAAAGACCCTTCTCATTGACTGGGCATTGTTCGGAGGAATATCCCTTTTGCAGCTTTCATCCCATTCGCCATCTTTGAAAGTGCATATGTGTGTCTTGCCGCGGGCATCTGTCCACTCATATGTGCCGTCAGGCCGGTTCCTTTCTTCCTCTGCAGCTTTTTTTCTGAATTCAAGGATTTTATCGATTGCTTTTGCAAGTTTGCTGTTTTTTCCTTTTTCCTTGATAAGTTCATCATCACTCATTTTCATCAGTCGGTCAATATCTGTCGGGCTGACTCCCATTTTCTTAAGTTCTGCCCTGAGAGCATCATCGTCTGCTTTGGCAACAGCAGCAGAGTCCCCTTTGCCGACAGGTATTCTGCTTGAGGCAATTGCAGACTCCCATTTCTTGTTTGTGTAGTCGCTCTGTGAAGAATAGGCCATAACTACAACCTCGTACGAACTTCCTGTCTTAATTCCCTTCAACGTAACACTTGCTCCAGTTCCCTCTGAGATTGTTGTGCTTACACTACTGCCCTTCTTTTCTACCAGGCGGATGTAGAACAGTCCAATATTGCTCCCTGAAACCTGCTTGGCCTCGACAGTTATCGATTCCTTGTCTGTTGTGAATGATTTGCCATCGTAGGCATCCTTTCCGTCAATCTTCACTGAGAATACCGCTTTTGAGGTTGTTGCCTGTTGACTGCTGCCTCCTGTTACTTGCTGCTTATCTGACCCTTTCTGACCAACTATTTCAATGTTCTGGTTTATTATGATATGGCATTGATAATCGTCTTTAGCACAGCTGCTTTTGACGTTTATGACCTTTTCAACAGTCACAGGTATTCTTCTTTGGGTGACAACGAATGGAATCTTTAACTTGTATTTTATATCAGGCTCATCTCCTATCCAGTCCGGCTTTTGCGGCAAAGTAACCTCTAGCCTCACAATATTCGAGCTTGGCTCAACATCAAGCCTTATTCCGCCAGTTACTTCAGATGAAGGAAGTATGTTTGCCTGAGCTGTTTTTATGTTTCCATTAGGAATCATCTGCATGGCGCCTTTGACTTCTATGTCTTCCATCATGATATTTTCCCCGGTCCTTACATGAATAAAGAATGTTCCTCCCCACACAATCCTCTTTTCCTGATCAGAGGGAATCGATATTATTATCTGATTTGCATAGCTTTTTGAATCCTTAGTAATTTCCTCGTCAAAATTTTTGATTGCCTGAAACCCATAGTCAGTAATGCCTTTTGCACCTTGAGCTTCGCTTTTCGTTACACACTTTGCGCCTTCTGAAAGATATGCAATGAAGTCTCCTTTTGTTTCAACAGGACAATACCTGTTCATATACTCAACTATCTTTCCATATTTGTCATCAATCACAATATCTGTAAGAAGCGCGCCTGAACAATACGCTTCATCAAGGTTATAATAGGGAACAAAAATCTTATATTTCATCGCTATAAGATACTTAGTAGCTTTCTTGCTATTATGGCCTTTACTATAACACTTGCACATCAACTCAGCTTCTTCCTGCGAATATTTCGAGGCGATGTCCAATGAATGGCAAGCACCTAAGGATTCCTCATCGCTTATGTCCTTTAACATTTTTCCGGTAGCCACTGCTGGAGTTATGAGAGCATCCTCACTCGGCGTTATTTCGCCAGTTTTTACGCTAATAAACCCTGCTTTTTGAGCACGAGGCAGTTCATTAGTTGTTGTAGTGTCTTCCTGAGTAATTGCTTTAGTGGCTTGAGCAGAAGGGGTATCATCATCAGTTGAGTCGTCAGAAAGAAGAAGAGCAAGAACATCATCTTCGTCAGATTCTTGCTTATTAGCAACTGTCCCTGTGGTGGGTGTTTGCTCTGTTGTTGGAAATTCAAACGCTGCCGATTTTATCGATGGTGTAAGTTCAAAACCATTTACTTTCACAATTTCTACTTGAAGCTGAATTGTAGTTTCATCTTTGCTTAGGATTATAGTCTTTCTCTCTTTCTTCGTTACCGTGAAGTATTTAATCGTATCTTCGTCTAGCGTAAGCTCATTTCGCATTCTCTTATATCCAATCGTCACTTCATCTAATGGACTGCTTCCATCCAGCTGAACCATGACTTTTCTTTCTGGCTTTGTGAACTCTTGATAAAACCTTATATAAGAAGCAAGTTCTTGGGCATTTGGCTGATTTTGTGGGTTAGCTATCTTAAATCTAAACACTTCTGATCTCAATGGTGGTTGTAACACAACACTTCCTGCCATCATTATAACCTCTATCTGAATACTTTGTACATCTTCGAGTGGAGGATATGATAGTTTCGTTCTTTCTTTCCTTACCCTGTAGTCGGTTCCTCCTGAGAATCTATTGTCACCAGTATACTGTCCATTTATCAATACTTTATATCTAATATCCAATTCATTTACAGGACAATCATCCTTCAATTTTACGAAAACATCTTTCTCATCAGAATCAAAAGTTATGCACGCCTTAAGTTGTTCTGCTGTTGCATCAGCCATGCCACCTAAATTCTGCTCTCTGGTGAATATGCCTTTGAACCAATCCCATACGCTCATTCCTGTGATGGCGTCGTCGCTTGCGTTCCACTGCAGAGAAAGAGTTATGCCCATGAGCAGGAGTGTAAATGCTATAAAGAATACTGTCTGCGGCTTTACACCTGCTTTTTTCGCTTTCATTGTCGCTTTACTTAGTTTCATTTGATTTTGGGTATATTAATGTTTCGGTTTTAGATATGTATTACAGATAGTTCGGTTTCTATCTCCCTTATGGACACTTCTATCTCCTCTATGGTTGAGATTTGCTTCTCTAGGAAGTTCTTCAGTATTGCATCAGCTTTTTTCTTTAGAGTAGTGGCATGAGTTAGTATCTCTCTTTCTCCTTTCAGCCCCTCATTGATATTCTTTACTTCTCCCAGTGAATCCTTTATGTCATTCTTTTCTGTATCTATTGAGTCGCTCAGTGATTTTACCTTGTTGTGAATCTTTGTAAGGACAGTGTATATGGCATGAATTATCCTTTTCTTTTCAGAGCTGTCCATCATCTTATTCAGGCGGTTGAGGGCAGCATCATGCCCCTGGATGTTCATTTTTGTGCCAAGAGTCTTCCATACTTTTCTTATATCATCTGCAGTTTCTTTCTCAATCACTGTTTCCTCGCGTATTAGGTCAAACATCCTTCTGTTGACATCAGATAATGTTTCCATTAGTTTCTTCGTGAAGCGCAGCAGTTCTTCTGCCCTTTCGTTGTGTTTGTGATGCAGCTGTTCTTCAAGGGCAAACAACTTGCTTTCCTCCAGCCTTTTCTTATTGCTGCCTTTCCTCTTCCGGTATTTGACAGCAGCATCGAAGACGAATTTATATATGTCAATTATCTGCCTGACTCTTAACTTCGAGTCATTTTTCATCTCAGATGTCTGTTTTGGTTCAGGGATGACGCGTATGGCTCTTGGAACCTCGAATTGTTCGAAATAATTGAAGATAAGCGTATTTAGCTTCTCATCACTATCCTTTGAATTCTTCTTATGAAAGTCTTCAATCAAATCTGTTGAATCCTTTCTAAGCTTGCTTCCTTTTAGAGCCAAGTCAACCTGTTTAAGTATTTTTTTCTTCTCCGCTGCATCAATCTTTCTGATGCTGGTCTTCATGTTTGTTCCACTCACCTCTCCCATCCGTGCAGCAGTCTGGTGGAGATTATTGACAATAACCACTATCTTCTTTTCAATAAGGACTCTTTTTCCCTTTGCAAGGCCCTTTATCTGCAGCAAATCCTTCTTTGACTCCTCAAACTTCTTCTTCAGTTCATCAACCTCTTTCTCTTCGAGTTCGGTGAGCTTGACATTTCCCACAAGGCTCATGAATTCATTTACCTTTGTTTCCAGCTCAGCAAGCTTTTTCTTCTCATCATCATTGCTTGCAAGGGTTTCCCTTATCTTCTTCAGCCTCCAGAGGCGCGCAGACTCATCAACTATCCTTGTCTCTACATCAATCAGATGCTGCGCCTCAGCCAGAAGCGCCTCAACCTTCTTTGCAAACTCCTTGCTTACCTTTTCCATTTTTTTCACTAATCTTTTGCGACGACTATGTCCGTGTTGGCTAGGTCAAGTCGAATTCCACTATTGTCTTGGATGGCTAACTTTATGTTTTTCCTGCCAGCACTATTAAAGGCGTACTTAACAATTTTGCCGCTTGTTACATTTCCGGCAAGATTCCATCTGAAATTACTGTCCCGTAGTGTGCCAGGGGGTGTGCTTGTGCTCTTACTGGCATCAAAGGTTATTTCTTCATCTACCTTTTGGCTCCACCCTCCTACTATATTGATATTAGCAGTAGCAGCTGTTGGGTTTACTACTGGAGTACGTCTTCCTCCTCCCCCTCCTCCTGATGGAGGATGGCTTCCGCTTCCAGAACCGCTGCCATGCGTAGCACTTTCAGTTATGGTTATTGCTATAGGATGAGTTGTGTTTTCTATTCCTTCTTTGCTCTTTACAGTGAGTTTGACTTCGTACGTGCCTTTGCTAGCATATGCATGGGTTGTTCTTCTATTATTGTCTTTCACTCCATCGCCGAAGTTCCATTCGAATACCGATATATCGTCATGCGGTGAGGACATGCTTGCATCGAAATTGATATACTCGCCGACTTCAGCTTCAAAGGGCGCAACATTTGCTATTGCTTTTAGCTCGCTTCTTACATTGATATCAGTTTTTGCAACAGCTGTCGAACCGTTGTTGGCAGTTACAGCGAGTATTGCAGTATATTTGCCTTTATCGTTGTATTTGTGTTTTACTTTTGAAAGAGTGCTTCCGCTTTCTTCAGGCGATTTATCTCCGAAGTTCCAGGCGTATTTTGAGATAACCCCATTCGTCACAGTTGATTTGCTGCCGTCAAATGTCACTTCGAGCGGAGCAGTTCCTGAGTCAGGTGTTGCTGTTATGCTGGCGTCAATTACAATATTGGTTGTTTTTTCCTCCTTTTTCGCTTCAGGCGGCTTCTTTTCAGCTGTTTCAGGTGTTCCGGCTTCTTCTATTGTCTTCTTGCCTTCCTCAATTGTGCTTCTCAGTTCAGCAAGCTTCCTGTTCAGGACGGAATAGAGCTCCTTTATTTTGTTGTTCACTTCATCAAAGGTCAGGCTCTCATTTAATTCAGGGATTGGGATGTTTTTCATGCTCTTGTCTTTTGCGAGAATCATCGAGACGCAGTCTTCCCTGGGGATATCCTCTTTTCTGCTTAGCTGGTCTGCCTTTTCCTCAATGGCCTTCAGGTATTTTTCCTTCGCTGCAATGCAATGATATATCCTCTTCATTATCGACCTTATCTCGTTCATGAGATTTTCAGCAGCCCTGTCAGCATCTCGATGCTTTATCCTGTCTGCAATCTCTGCTCCGCCATGCTCCTTTATGTATTTGCCTAGTTTTTTCAGCCTCTTCCTGAACAGGAGGGCTGCAACAGCCAGGATTATTACAGTATTTCTCAGCCCTGCCCAGAATGAAGTGCCTCCAAATCCGGTTCTTCCCTCTATCTTGACCTTGATGCTGTTCGAGCTTTGCTGGTTGTTGTTCGAGTCAACAAGAATTATTTCTGCTTCTGTTGTGCTTGTGCTTCCGACAAGCTTTGCTCTAGTAGGATTCTCGGTCGGGTTTATAATTTCAACAACAGCGTCATTGCTGGACTTAAACCTGAGTCCGGGAGGCATTGTTTCTGAATCCTGTATCCATATGTCAAAATCATCCCCCTTTCTCCCTGTCTTGCTTTCAGGGTATATCTTGAATTTGTCGCCTTCTGTAGCCCTTGTCTTGTCAATCAATGTCTTTAGCAGTTCTTCAGTGTATCCTGGCTGGCCAAAAAGATTTTTCTCATACAGCGTCTGGGCTTCTTTGGCATCAATCTCATACAGGTTCCTTAGCTCATCATAGATGTCCTTGTTTATGTCGTTAATGAGGTTGCTGTAGGAATCCGCGTCTGTTGAAACAATTGCAGGAGCAGAATGAACAGCTGACGCTATAAAAACCATCATTAAAATAACTGCAATCCCATTAATCCACGATTTCTTCATTTTCGGGCTTTACTCCAAAGCTAAGCGGCTTATATGTGTAGTATTTGGCGTTCATCATCGCATCCTTTGCTTTCTCGACCTCTTCCCTTATTGATGCGAACCACTTGATTCTTTCTTTCATGCCGTCCGGCGTCTTGCCGTCGACGAACTGCTTTATTGCACTCCTGTCTTTGTTGAACCTGTCATATATCATCGAATAATAAGTCTCAAGGCCTTCTCTGGCAGCATCCTCGTTCCGAGTCTTGACAGCTATCTCTTCGAATGCCTTTCTGGCTTCAGTGTAGAATCCTATCTCAAAGTAAGCCTTTCCACGGGCAGTCTCGAATTTAACAATAGCACTGTTGTATGTCTGGGCATCTATTTTCTTCGCCTTGTAATCATTGTCACATAAACCGATTATTCTTTCATATTCTGCAATCTCGTTCTTCTTCGGCTCATTAGTGCCGTACTCCTTTGCCGTTTCAACAGCTGTCCTTGCAATGGATTCAAGAGTCATCCTTGTGGCTTCTATGCAGCTCTCCGGACCTTCCATGAGGTCAGAATACTGCTCCTTTGCCTTGTCTAACAGCCCTTCCTTTTCGCACTGGCAGGTTATCTCATATGCCCTGTTGTTCTTCACGAATTCATCAAAGTCCTTGCTTTTTTCGTCGGTGTCGGGCGGAAGCGTCTGGAACTTATCTGTAACGCCATAGTCCACAATCTTTATGTCCTTTACTCCTTTGCTGGAAAGCATCTTCATTATCTCTTTTGCGCGGTTAAGTGAAAGCTCTTTCTGGTTTTTTTCGTTCCTGCTGGCATAGGCATTAATCTTCGCATTTTCCTTGCATGAGTCTGCGAAATCATTGAAGTCCCTGAACTCTCCGGAAGAGCCAGTGTATGTGGGTAAGGCCTTATCAAGCTCGAATGCATTCTTTATTGGCCCATACTTGCACTCATACAATGTTGTTGCCTCTCCCTTGGGCAGCGTTTGGCCTGTCGACTTGAACAGGGAGCTCAACTGCTTTCCGGGGCTTTGTGTCCTGAAGCCACCTATTCCACCTGTGCTTGCCCCTGTGTTTGTAACCCAGCCTGCAAGGTAGAAGAACAGGAAGACAATAATCACTGCCAATATGAATGCAAGAATGGGATGCTTGTCCATTCCTGCCTGCCGCAGCAAGGAATAGACGATTATCACTCCTATGAGGAAAAGGAATCCTTTTGCAAACGGGAATAGTCCTGCCAGCGTGAAATCTGTTGACAATACTAATGTCAGCGCCATCATGAATCCAACTATGAATGCAAGGGCTGTAACCTGCCTGTTCTGCTCACCCATCCATTTTTTCAGGCCAATCAGTGAAGCGGTGCTCAGCAGCAGGAATAATATTGCAAAGTCAACAACCTTCTGGTAGCTGTAATAGCCGCCCTGGAAGAAATTATTGAGGCGCTGGAATGCAGTAGAAAAGCCGAAGCCTGCCGCACTTGCCACATTGGTTGCGCTTGCCTGCTGCGGATAATACGGCTGGGCAGCAATTGCAATCCCTGCAAGCGCGATGACTAGGAAAAACAACAATGCAGTTTCTGCCATCCTTCTTTTATTCATTTTCAAAATCTGAACATCCCTTCCTTTATTGCTGCAATGATTGTGTTCTCGCCGAAAATCAACTTGCCATGCTCGAGGAACTCAAGAATCTTTTTATCGCGCTGTTTTAATCTCTCAGCAAGTTCGTGTTCACTTAATGTTGTGGTTGAGAACTCTGATGGTGTCCTGAGTGGCGAATGAGTTACGACCAGGAGATTGTTCTTGTTCACGATTACAGCCCTTGCCTCTTTTATTCCCTCGAGCTTCTTCACAACAGTTGCTTCAGGCCCGTCCATGAGCAAAACAATCGCTGCAAGGTGCTTTGCAATCTGGTTGTCGAGATTGATATAATAAAAAAGACCGGTTCCAAGCTTCTCGCTCTTGAGAATATCGTCCTCCTCGAGCTTCTTCAGGCCCTTGTGGATTCCAGCAGGGCTTGCTTTCAGCTTCAGCGAAATCTGCCTGACAGTGTACCTTGTAGAGAAATTCCTCACAAGAAAATTCAATACCTGAAATTCATAGTTCGATATTGATTGCATTTAGTGAACAATAGTATACTAATATAGGTTATTTATATATTTTTTGGTAATTAGAGTTA
>JAFGPE010000103.1 GCA_016926055.1 Candidatus Woesearchaeota archaeon
AAGGCAACAAGGAAGAGCCATCATAACAAGCAGGTTCTCAAACTATACAAGGAGTTCCTGGGAGCTGTAGGGGGGGCAAAGGCCCACAGGATTTTACACACAAAATATACTCCCAGAGACGTCATTAAGGCAAGCGACTACCAATAATTCAGTTAATTTCTGAACATACTGCATTTTCGATAGATTTAAATAGAAAAATTGTAAACTCTATTTCCGGGAGTAATTTGATAAGAAAATTAAACAAAAAAAAGCTGAGTGAATTCTTGAGAGAAGTCATGAGACGGAGGGATGTTGTCGCGCCTGTGAAAACAGACAAGAGCAGATTCCAAAGAATAGAAAACCCTGACGACATCTGGCTTGATGAAAACACAGACTTCCCGATAAAAAAGTTCTTCTTCAGCAACAGGGAAGTGCTTTTTGAGTTCAGCGGCAACAAGGTAAAGAATCCTTCCCTTGAATTAAAAGATACGGTTTACTTCGGAGTCAGAAGATGTGACCTTAACGGGATAATGCACCAAGACATGGTTTTTCTGGACGACAATCCTGATCCGTTTTACAAAGCAAGAAGGGACAACTCAATATTATTCGGGCTGCACTGCAAAGAAGGCGACGAATATTGCTTTTGCAATTCAGTCGGGCTAAAGGATTTTTTTGATTTGATGATGTATGACAAAGGCAACCACTATCTCATAGAAAGCGGCACTGAGAAAGGACTTGTTTTCTTGGATGAATTCAAGAAATTTTTTGAGGAGACTGCTGAAATGATTAGCGATAACGACAGAAAAATAAAGAATAACAAAAAACTCAGCACCACAAATATCAAATACATGTATGGGAATGAATCATGGGAGGATCTTGCAAAAACCTGCCTAAGTTGTGGCGCATGCAACCTTCTGTGCCCAAACTGCCACTGCTTCACAATCCAGGACGAGATTGACTTTGACCTGAAATCAGGAAGAAGAGTTAGGGTTCCTGCAGCATGCCAGAGCAAGGGTTTTACGAGAGTTGCGGGCGACCACATCTTCAGGGAAACAAGAGTCTCAAGATTCAAGCACAGAATATATCACCAGATTCAATACTTCAAAGAAAGGCATAATGAAATCTTCTGCACAGGATGCGGAAGATGCATCAGAGGATGTCCTGTAAGGATAGACTGGGTTAAAAAGATAAACGAGATCAAAGATGGCAACTAAAGAAGAGATAATCGCGAGGAATCCGTACCTTCCGGAATTAAAGGAAATAAACTATTACAAGAGAGAGTCGCCTGACTCATTCACAATACGCTTGAAATGGAAACTCAACCATGGAGCAGGACAGTTCATCTTTTGTTCCCTGCCAGGAATTGGTGAAGCGCCCATTTCAATCTGCTCATATAGTCCTGAGTATGTTGAACTAAACATAAGGGAGGTTGGCAATGTGACCAATGCCTTGGCAAAGCTGAAAAAAGGAGATAAGCTTCTTGTGCGAGGTCCCTATGGCACAGAATATCCGCTCGGAGCTCTAAAGGGAAAAAACATAATCATTGTTGGCGGAGGATGTGGCGTTGCTCCGCTGAAAGGAGTTATAGAGTACATAGAAAGGAAGAGAGAGAAATTCGGTGATGTTTCTTTGTTCTTTGGATTCAGGACACCTGAATTCGCACTTTTTTCTGAGCAAATGAAAAGCTGGAAAAAAACATTCAAGCTCCACATAAGCTTTGACAAGATTGAGAACCCTGCAACCTGCACCACGGGCATACAGGGCTTTGTAACTCAGTTAGTAGATGATAATGTAAAGGACAGCAATAACGCCGTTGCCGTGCTTTGTGGGCCGCCAATAATGATAGAGAAGACTGCTGAGCTACTTGAAAAAAAAGGATTCAGCGACAAGCAGATTTATATTTCAGCTGAAAGATTAATGTACTGCGGGATTGGGAAATGCGGAAGATGCATGATTCATGGAAAATACACCTGCCTTGACGGCGCAGTATTCAGATACGATGAACTAAAGGAGCACATGGATTAAAATGACAAAGCCAAGGGTTGGATTTTATGATTTGACAGGATGCCAGGGGTGTTTGCTTAGCGTTATCTTCAACGAAGATGAAATACTGAACATAATAAACGCTGTGGATATAAAAGAGTTCCGCTTCATAATGGGTGAGAAATACGACGGCGAGCTGGATATCTGTTTTATTGAGGGGGGAGTTGTCTCGAACGATGACATGGATGTCGTGAAGAAATTAAGGGAAAGAAGCAAAATCGTAATTGCCTTGGGAACATGTGCATGCGAAGGAAATATACAGGCAATGAGAAAGTTCCATGATAAAAAAGACATTGAGCCGTTGACTTATAAGAAGAATCACCAGAATGATGACATCGATGAAGCAAGGGCAATAGATGAGGTAATAGAAGTTGAATACAAGATTCCGGGATGTCCTCCAGACAGAGAGGAAATAAAGGAATTCATAAAGCAAGTGCTTATTGGAAAGAAATGGCATGACTACAAGGATCCTGTTTGCATAGAATGCAAGTTGAGAGAGAATAGCTGCCTGCTTGACAAAGATGTTATTTGTCTTGGCCCCATCATCAAAGGGGGATGCAAGGCAGTATGCACAACAAACGGTTTGAAGTGCTACGGCTGCCGCGGGCTGACTGATGATGCTAACTTCGAGGAATATTTCAAGATGATGAAGGAAAAGGGCTTCAGGATGGATGAAGTGAAAAAAATCATGGATACATTTATGGCAAGACGTGTTGAGAAGGCACTGAAGGGGAAATAATGACAGACATCACACTTAACCATATTGCAAGGATAGAGGGGCATGCAAGACTCGACTTGAAAATAGAAGAAGGCAAGGTAAAGGAATGCAAGCTCGGCTCAACTGAAGGGTCAAGGTATTTTCAAGGGCTTCTTGTTGGAAGGAGATGGGATGACGCCCCTGAGATTACTTCGAGGATTTGCGGAATATGTTCTTCAGCCCATGGTGTTGCCTCAGTAATGGCCCTGGAAAAAGCATTCGGAGTGAAAGCAACAGAGCAAACCATAAGGTTAAGGGAGCTCCAGACAATTGGCGAAAGAATAAGGAGTCATGCTGCTCACATCTACTTTCTGGCTTTGCCGGATTATCTTGGATACAAATCGGCTGTGGAAATGGCTCCCGAATTCGGGAATGAAATAAAAAGAGCGCTAAGACTTGTTAAGCTCGGGAATGAAATGGTCACAGCGGTTTCAGGAAGAGTCATGCACCAAGTTGCGACACAAGTAGGCGGCTTTGGAAAAATGCCTGTGCAAAAAGAGCTGGATGATTTTAGAAAAAGGCTTATCGAAGCAAAAAAGGACATTTTTGAAACAGCAAAAGTCGTCGCTGGCCTGAAATATCCTGAGTTCAAATCAGACACGCAATTCTTCTCCCTGCATGAAAAGGATAAGTATGCAGTGTCTTATGGGAACATAAAGGTCGGTGAAACGATATTCAAACAGGAGAACTATCTTGACGTCATCAAAGAGTATCATGAGCCATATTCAAATTGCAACTTTGTTGTGAAGGAAGGCAAAACGTATTATGTTGGTGCATTGGCAAGGGTAAACAATAACTTCAGCAACCTAAGCGGAGCTGCAAAGGACTTTTGCAAAGAGGTTGGTTTCAAGATTCCGGATTATAATTCGTTTAAGAACAACATCGCACAGGGGATTGAGTTGATACATTACTGGGAAGATACGATCAGGATTCTGGAGGGATTCAAGATTAAGCGCGAGGAGCCTGCCAGGTTCAAGGCGAACAATGGTCATGGGATTGCAGCGAATGAAGCGCCAAGGGGCACACTCTGGCATGAATACAGGGTGAAGGACGGAAAGCTAACCTTCGCAAACGTCATTGCGCCGACAACCCAGCAGCTAAGGAACATACAGGACGACATAGCAAAATACGTGCAGATGATGCTTGACTCGGGAAAGAAAAAGGAAGAGATGCCGCTTGAGATTGAGAAGCTCGTAAGGTCATATGACCCGTGCATCTCCTGCGCAACGCATTTCCTTGAAATTAATTGGAAATAAAGATTTTCATAAGCTTTTTATATGAGTGGCTATTCTGGAGTTGAAAGAGGGGTTGGAATACATTTTAAAAAGAGGAATTGGAGGTCTATACGATGGAACATGAAGAACATGCAGATGAGCATCCTAAGCATTCTTCGCATAAGCACCAAAAGAAGAATGGCTACAAGGTTGTGAGACACGTTAAGGTTGACCACGATAAAGGAAAGGTCATTGTGAAGAAAGAGTGCTTCTGGAAGACTCTTACAATCATAATAGGGATTGCATTTGTCGTACTGATACTTGCATTGGCGCTAAGAAAACCTGCTACTCAAGGTGGAAAGTACACTGGAGAAAAAGCAAAGGTTGAATTTTATGTGATGAGCCAATGCCCCTATGGCATACAGGTCGAAAATGGAATAAAGCCTGTCCTTGACAAATTTGGGGATGCGATTGATTTCCAACTAAATTTCATAGTTAATGACAACGGGGATGGAACCTTCCAGAGCCTGCACGGCCAGAATGAAGTCATGGGAAATATTGTCCAGCTCTGCGCGGCAAAGCATGAACCAAATAAATTCATGGACATGATCTTCTGTATGAATAAGAATTCAGGAGCAATTCCTGCAAACTGGGAGCAATGTGCAAAAGATTCTGGCTTGGATGTTGCAAAGATAAAGACCTGCTTTGAAGGGGTAGAGGGAAAGCAATTACTTTCAGAGTCTGCAAGGAAGACTGACATGGTTGGAGCAACAGGAAGCCCGACGATGTTTATCGGTGAACAAGATTATAATGGTGGCAGAGACGAGGTTTCATTCACGAGAGCAGTC
>JAFGPE010000104.1 GCA_016926055.1 Candidatus Woesearchaeota archaeon
AAAATCATGCTTACAAGAGAGAATTGCCAGGACAGAAAAGTAGAAGCAAAAAGAAATAGAACAGTAACTGCAGTATTTCCATGGAGAAATAATTATGTTGCAGCAGTTGGTCCAACTGCAAGGTTCTTGGGTAAACCAGGACCAAGCTGCTTTATTGCATATGCGCATGGAAGCCTTGAAAAAGCAATAGCTGTAGACTTAAACTTTCCTTTTGGCAACGAGAATAACATGATTGAAAAACTTACTGTTAGAACCGAAAGAGACGGAAAAAAAGTAGAGGGTATTGATGATGAAGTCTACAGAGCCTTAAAGGAAGCGGAGAGAGAAGTGCTCGTGGCGTCCATAAGTGGTTTAGAAGTGGAAGTCGGTGACCCTTACTGCAATCCTAAACTTGCTCAAATCCCTGAGGATATATTACTTAAAGCAGGATTACCGTCTGTGAATATTGAAGCCTATTTTGCGAATGGTTCAAAACCGGTGCCTGCATTAAAGAGTTACGTTGCGCCAAGCAAAGGCGAGGAGGTAACGATGTCAGGTGCCCTTTATGGAGCATTCCCGGTAGGAACCGAACTTGGAATAGACATGTACGGGAAAGTCAAAGGTGATATGGAAATAAATCCGACTCTCGTTCATGTAATTGGAGAAAGATAAAAAGAAACTTCTATTTTCTACTTATTCCTCATCCCTTGCTTGCCGCCTTTGCTATCCTGTCTAATTCCGTGTTGACAATTTTCCTTAGCCTTGCTTGTTGCTTCATTCCTTCGTTGAGGAATTTCTTCGCAAGAACCGCTACTCGAAGAAACTTTATATATCAGTATGACAATCTCCTTAAAGAAGCTAGAATGAATCATCAAGATAGAGCATTAGTTGTATTTCAAGGCAAAAAGATAAGACGGACATGGTTTAATGATGAATGGTGGTTTTCAGTAGTTGATATAGCAGGAGCATTGACAAAGAGCGAGAGAGCAAGAAAATACTGGTCTGATTTGAAAACCCGGCTCACTGAAGAAGGCTTTGAGTTGTCCGCAAAAATCGGACAACTGAAATTGATGTCTGGCGATGGTAAATTCTACCAAACTGACTGCGTAAATACAAAAAACGCATTCAGAATAATCCAATCGATTCCATCTCCCAAGGCAGAGCCATTTAAGCAATGGCTGGCACAAGTTGGCTATGACCGAATACGGGAGATAGAAAATCCAGAGCTTGCTCAGCAACGCATGAGAGAGATTTACAAAGCCAAGGGGCATTCCGATGATTGGATAGAAAAAAGGGTCAGAGGCATCAACATAAGAGACGAGTTGACAGATGAATGGAAGAAAAGAGGTGTGCAAAAAGAAAGAGATTATGCAATTCTTACTGCAGAGATTTCAAAAGCTACGTTTGGCATGACTCCAAGCGAATACAAAGTATTCAAAGGGTTAAAAAGAGAGAACTTACGGGATCATATGAATGATCTGGAACTGATTTTCTCAATGTTAGGAGAAAGGATGTCCACTGAAATCACAAGGAAAGAAGATGCACAAGGGTATGTTGAAATTGAAGGTGCTGCTAAAAGAGGTGGAAGGGTGGCTGGCAATGCAAGAAAGGAAGCAGAAAAAGAATTAGGTCAAGCAATAACATCAAAAGAGAACTATCTTTCTGAACCTGAAAAGAAGAAAAGACTGGGAAACAAGAGTAAAAAATAATTATGCCTTCCTTGCCGCCTTTGCTATCCTGTCCAGCTCTGTGTTGACAATCTTCCTGATTCTTGCCTGCTGCTTCATTCCTTCCTTCAGGAATTTTGAGGCAAGTCTTTTTCCCTGTGCCTCTGTAATCTTCTCTGTTTTCACAAGAACCTTGACGTGCTTTTCAATTTCCTTCTTTGCAAGAGAAGCTGCACCTAAGCTAATTAACAATCCCTTCCTTACCTTGTCTATCAAAAAAATCACCTCTGTACCGAATCCTTATATGTTCTCCTTAATATTTCTTTTCATTTGAGATTGAAAACAACAGCATTCCCAACAGGATTCCTGCCAGCGTGAATCCTATGCCTGAAAGCAATGGAAATCCCAAAAGCTTTGGCTGGGGATGGCTCAAAAGATAAGATGCGGAGAGAAGAAATGCTGTTATCAGCAGGCCGTAGGCTATTCTGTTGCTGGACCTGTCGAGTTCAGAGGTAAGAGTTTCCAAGTCACCCTGGATTGTCTTGATTGCGTGCTCGCCCTCCTTCAAGCCTGTAGCAAGCTCGTTTGCCTGTCTCGGAAGATTAAGTATAAGGTCCCTGAATGATGTTGTTGTGGAAAGAACCTTCTTCAAAATTGTCCTTGGGGACCTCATGTGCTCCTCAAGCTCTTCTATGAAAGGCGTTGCCTCCTGCATGAAATTGAAGTCTGGATCTAAAGCCATTGCAACACTTTCCACAGTTATAACGCATTTGGCCAGCAAAACAAGGTTCTGGGGGAGCTTAATGTTGTTTCGTCTTGCAACAATGAAGATGGGAAAGAATATCTTCGCCAGGTCAAAATCCTTAAGCGGAGCATCATAGTATCTGGAAAGATCGAATGTTATATCATTCTTCAGCTTTACTTTGTCGACAGGACCTTTACTAAAGCCAAGCTCTACGAGAGAGTCGCAGAATCTGTCTATGTCCCCTGAAACAATATGGATAAACAACTTTGAGAGCTTCTCCTTCAGCTCCTCCTCAAATTGGCCGACTATGCCAAAATCAACAAATGATATCCTGTTTTGCTGAAGAACAATGATATTTCCAGGATGAGGGTCTGCATGGAAAAAACCGTCAATGAAAACCTGTTTAAGTACTGCATTGACAATTCTGTGAGCAAGCATACGTCTTGTTGCTTTCGAAAGCTTGTCATAATCCATCTCTGCAAGCTTTTTTCCCTCAATAAAATCCATAACCAAAACTCGCTCAGTGGTATAATCCCACTGTACCTTCGGCACGAGTGTGTTTTTGAAGCTCTGGAAATTGATGCAAAAGCGCTCTATGTTCTTCCCTTCCCTGAAGAAGTCAAGCTCCTCCTCTGTGTAATGCTTAAGCTCCTCTATTATCTCCAAAGGGTCAAAAATCTTCTGATTGAAATGGTGCTTTATCTTCTTTGCGAGAAACTCCATTATCTCTATGTCTGCATGGATGTTCTTTCTTACATTCTGTCTCTGAACCTTGACAGCGACAGTCTTTCCGTTCTTAAGCCTTGCCTTGTGAACCTGCGCGATTGAAGCAGATGCAACCGGTTCTTTTTCAAAATAGGGAAACGCCTTGTGGATGGGTCTCTTTAGCTCGTGCTCAACCTCATCCTTTATTTTTTCATAGGGCAACG
>JAFGPE010000105.1 GCA_016926055.1 Candidatus Woesearchaeota archaeon
CTGCTCCAAAAAGAACCATAGATAATGAAGTTGTAATGATTATAAATAATATTTTTATCAATTTTTTCTCATGGGTAACCAAAAATAGAAGCAAATTTAAGAACAGAATTACCAGAACAAAGGAAACGAGAAAAGGCACAATGCTTGCTCCATCAACGATGATAAACTCCAGAATTGAACCCAGTATCGTGACAGGTATCAACATGCCAAGTTCAAAAACATTGATGATGGTACCAAGATTAAACCCTGGCGAACTTTTTGGAATATATTTACCAAATAAAAACCACAGCGCATAGTTCAGCAGCAGCACAGCATTGAATATAAAATATTTATTTCTGACTATCTTCAGAATTCGCATTTTTATTAATTTATTTGCTGCTTTTATTTTTTTCATTTGCTATGTTCAGGATAAAGAATGCATATATTTAAAGATAATTAAAAACCAAACTCCAAAATTCTTTCATTTCTTCCGCAAACCTTCCGCTAAAACCCCCTGAAACCGAAATCTTTCCGATTGAAGTTATCATTTTTCCTGTTTTATTGTATGGTTTTCCGGAAAAAGATGAGATTGTTTTATTAAGCAGAACAGCCTTCATTGAATTAAAATCAAAAGCCTTAAATATTAGTATGATTTTTCATACTAAATTATGGAGAAGATAAAACTCATGTTTTTCAACGAACCGTTGAGGCACTGGCACTTCAAGAATATACTGGAAGAATCCAAAATGAGCAGGGAGAGGGTAAATCATTTCCTGAAAGAGCTTGTGAAAGACAGAATGGTTGCAAGGATTAAGCCACGAGGAAAAATGCCTTACTATGTTGCAAACAATGGCTCTTTAAGATTTTGTTACGAGAAAAGGATTTACGGCCTTAAGATACTCCAAGGACTTTTCGAACATCTGAATATTCTTAAGGAAGTAAAGACAGCAATTCTTTTCGGCAGTTTTGCGAGAGGAGACTGGGGAAAATCGAGCGACATAGACCTGTTTATTTATGGTGATGCAAAAGGATTTGAGAAAGGGAGAATCGAAGGAATGCTGGGAAGAGAAATCCAGCTTTTTTGCTATACTGATGCAAAAATAATGAAAAAAGAACTCGATTCTAAACTCATTCCGAATATTGCTAATGGATTCAGCATAAAGGGTAGCCTTGAACCGTTTGAGGTCAGCGTCAATGCTTGAGAAAACACCTGAAGAGGTTTATGAGGAGTCAGCAGAGAAAGGTCATTACGAAGAGGCAAATCTTGAAAAAGATGAAGCAAAAAAGATTCTTGAGTTGACTGTTGAAGACTATGAATATGGAAAAATGCTGAGAAATGGCAGCAAGGCCAACTGGAGGGTAATCTTCAACATCCATTACGACGTGCTAAGAGAACTTTCTTCATTGCTCATGCGTTTCAAGAGGCAGAAAACAAGCAACCATCAGGCATTATTTGCTTTTTTGATTCTGAATTTTCCAGAACTTAACCTAGTCTGGGAATTCTTCGAAACTGCAAGAAAGATGAGAAACCAGAATAAATATCTTGGAAAAGACATCTCAAAAGAGATGTGGAAGAAAGTTGAATTTCAGATTGATTTGTACATAGTCACCTTCCATAAAGAAATTGAAGAAAGGCTTTCTCAACAGTAAACTATATAAGTCAGCAATATTAAGAAAGCCGTATGCAAGGAACAGACATGAACCCATTTCAGCCGCAGCAACAGCAGAAGGCCGGTGGAGGAATCTTCAAAAAAGAGGACAAGGCGCTAGCCATAGATCCTGTGCAGATTTCTAATGAGCTAAACAATGTCTCGAGAAGGGTCAGGATAATGGAAGAGCGTTATATCAACCTCAGAAGAAAAACCCAGGTCACTGATCAGAACATGCTCCTCAATAACAGGAAGCTGTCAACAGAGATTAAGATGGTGGCTGATGACGTGAAGGAAGTTAAAAGAGAGCTTGCAGATATCCAGACAAAGATGAAGCTCATTGTCAAGGAACTCAAGGAATGCGCAAAGAAGGAGGAGATGATTGTTGTCCAAAAATACATAGACATGTGGGAGCCGATAAATTTTGTTACAAGGAACGAAGTTGAGAAGATGGTGAAAGAAATCATTGATAGCACTGTGGCTAAGCAGAATTAGCGAAATGTTTAAATAGTTAGAATCCGAATAAAAACCAAAATGGCATTTTTCACAACGAAGAAAAAAGAAGAAGTTCAACAGCCAGGATTTGCACCTTTGCCAACTGATGTTCCTGTTGATAAAGTCATAAACCTTAAGAAGCAGGGCCTGAACAACAACCAGATTGTCCAGAGCCTTCAGAGAGAAGGGTATAGGACAGACCAGGTTTTTGATGCGATGAATCAATCTGACCTAAAAGGAGGAATAGATAACATGCCAATGCAAAATGATGCTCAATACAATGAAATGCCGCAACAACAACCAGCCATGCAAAGAAGGATGGAGATGCCACAGATGCATGATTCTGAGAGAGTGGAAGAGATAGCTGAAGCGATAATAGATGAGAAATGGCGGGAACTAACAAAGAACATTGACAAGATAATCGAGTGGAAGGATAAGACTGAGGCAAGGATTAATTCAATCGAGCAGGAATTCGAGCAGTTGAAAAAAGGCTTTGACTCGCTGCACACCGCAATATTGGGCAAGGTCTCTGAATATGACCAGAACATAATCAACCTGGGAGCAGAAATCAAGGCAATGGAGAAGATTTTCCAGAAACTAATCCCGACCTTTGTAGAGAATGTCAGCGAATTGACAAGGATAACACAGAAGATGAAGACGGTGACGCCGAAATAAAGTATTTTTTTCTATTTACAATTAAAAAGAAATAAAATAAAAATCAACCCAATCTCAGCACATAGCTCTTGTCAACGTGGATGAATTTCTCCGGGACTTTAAGCCTGTCAAGAACTGTGTTCAGCACAACATAAGATATTGCGATTCCTGATGCAAACAACAGCCTCTCATATGCAACAACTGGAATCAGGCCAATCCACTGGGCTGCCTCCATCGGCACAGTGTAGAGGAAGATTACTGAGCCAACTGCGTGCGCCGTGAATGTTGCACCAAGGCTCCTGAAGAAAAGCCTTCCTGGAACCTTTTTAGGGAGAACAACTCCCAGTATCGGGATCAACCAATAGAGGCAATAGAACCATGCCTGCCTCCCGACAGGATGAAGGATGAACAATGCCATTGCAATCACTGGCACAATTACTCCAATGTATTTTTTCTTTGTTCCGAAATAGTATGCTGCAAAGAGCATCGGCAATAATCTCAATAAATTAAGCACTGAAAATGCCTTTCCCAGAAGCAAAAAGCTTCCAAGCTGAGCACCAAGGACAGAAACTACACCGAGCAATGGTCCCAGAAAGCCGCCTGCAATAGGCCCGAAGAACTGGAACAATGTAAAAAACTGGTTCTCTGCGCCAATAACTTTTGAAAAATTAATTCTGTCTCCTATGAAAACAAGTGCCATAAACACGAACAAAAACATCAGCTTTTTCGTTGTATCCTTTTTCATAAAACCACCTCGAAGCAGATGACAAAATTGCTTATTTAAATATTTTTCTCATTGGTCTTCATTGTCCCATACGACCTTCCAGGTTATAATCCTATCACCAAACATTGTCGTTATATCATGAAATCTTTCGAAGGAAGTGATTCCGACACCCTCGAGGAAGAACAATCTTGTGAATATGCTGCCTGCCAGCTCAGGGGACATGAATGCTGCAGAAACAGAATCTCCTGACTTCATGACTGCCATTCCCAATCCCAGCTGCCCGTCACCATAATCTTTCATTGAGAAAGACGAGTCAATTGTAAAAGAAACCGCATTAGGATAAATCCTTGTGCCATCTGACTGCAGGACGTATGCTTCTCTGTTTTCCAAATCAACAGTAACGGGGAACCTGTTATTGCCCTGAGCAAACTGGCAGAGATATGTTGTGTCCTGACCTGTGCAAGGCATGAGCCCAGACATATATCCTGGCCAAGGCGCAATCCAAGCGTTTATCTGGTCCTGCTGGCTCACCGAGGAAAGTTCACTAATCCATTGCCTGATTTCATTTTCAGACATATCATAGTCTTCTCTGAATTTCCTTATAATGTCCTTCTCAGGCATCTGGCCAATAACTGAATTAAGATACGACTTCTTGAAGTTCCAGGAGCCAAAATGGGCCCACACGCCGCTCTTTCCAATCATGTCCTGCGACGTTATAAGAAAGTCCTCAGGTGGAGAGCAATGTGAGTATTTTAGCACATCGTCGATCTCTGAAGGCAAAAAACCGTGCCCTGAAAGGATTTCAATCGCCCTTGGCTTTCTTTCCACAATTATCGAGTTAAGGATATCTATTGAATGGGGGGCATCATTTATCTTTTCGTTTATTTTTTCAAATGCATTGTTACCACCGCAGTCAAGCATTCTCAGGATGCCCCTTGAAAGACTCTCATTTGAAGTCAGCAGGAGCTTGCCGAGCCAGTGCAGCTGGGGGTTATTCTGGGAACTGCCGTCAAGAGTTACTCTTCTGTCTGCATAATACTTGAACCAATGGCCAAAATCCCACCAGGAGTTTATTATTGCATCAGGCTTTGACTCATATCGTATCTTCTCAAGCGCTGCAACCCATTCGTCAGTCACATAAGGAAGATAGCTTTGCGCTGTGCTTTTTCCGGCGCGTACTGGTGAAACAAGAAACCAGCAGACTAAAACTGCTATGCCGAGATAAGCGACTATTCTCGGAAGTCCGAATGATTTTCTCACTGTAACAACCAGCAGATTGATTACCCTGCTACAGAATATCGCAATAAATATCGATACAGGTATTGCCATGAGGAAAAGGAATCTTGCCCCGGTCATGGAGAAATAAACAACCAAGCAGATTATTGTTGCCAGGAGGAAAACCATATCAGGATGGAACTCTGCTTCCTCCTTCACCCTCATATGAGCATACAATCCAACCATTATCGGAACCAGCAGCAGGAATATTAGGCCGCTTTTTTGTGATGACTTCAGCAACGAATAGAGCACTAGATCGAACACAACCAATGCAAAAAACAAGGTAAGATTCTTTCTGATAAATCGTGTATTCGGAAATACAAGGAAGATGCTTCCTAAAATCGCCATCAGAAACAAAGGAATCTTTAAAAAGCTTCCAAAACTGGCTATTATTGTACCAATGCTCACTCCATTAAACTCTGCAACTGTTGTCAACACATTGGGCCAGAGATTAACGTTTGAAGCCACCTTGAATTTCAAAACATCGACCTGGCTTATGATTAAACCCCATAGAGAAGATGGCGAACCAAAGAACACTCCAAAAAACAGTATTACCGGGATAAGGAAGACCAATATAACCAAAGCAGTCTCCTTGAGGGGTTTCCTTAGTTCCGCGATGTTAAACTTTCTCTGTTTATACCAATTGTGCAAGAAGATAAAAAGCACCCTGAAAACAAGCGAGATTACGAATAAATCAGCGAGGTACCACCAGCCTATCCAGAATTTTGAATAGACAAATATGGAAACTCCGGCAAAAAATGCCCAGATGAATTTCTTTTTCTGCGTCTTTGCATAAAAGCACTCGATAGCTAGCCAGATGAAAACTGCCTGAAAGAAAACATTTACTATATCATTATCAGAGCCAAGACTCCTACTCAACACATGGGAGTTGACATTAACAAGGACTGTTCCAATAACTGCTGCAGTATTGCCTCCAATCCTTCTCAGCAGAAGAAACAAGGGTATTGTAAGGAGAAGCGAGAATGCAAGAGGTGTCAGGAATGATGCCTGCATAAGACTTAAGTCAGGATTGAAGATCCTTATAATCCCGTACACCACAACAATGGCGGTTGAGTAATAATATTTCGGCAGAGGAATTGGGTTGGGGGCAGTGGTATAAGCATCGTAGCATTTGCCGTCGATGGTCAAATCGCATTCTGTTCCCCTCTCAACAATGCTCCTTGCAAACCGTAGCCAGTAGTATGAATCGATGTCACCAAGGTAAACATATTTTTTGCTTCCAGACTCGTACTGCACCCTTGACTTCATCGATTCTGCAGTCTGCATTACCTGGGAATCTATATTTGCCCTGTTGGCTGCAACGAACTCATTAAACTTTGAATCTGCAAGAGAACTTCGCTGGGCATCGGGAAGATCAGGGTATTGCCTGTTAACCTCATCGGCAATCTGCGAGCGGTAGAAGTTCATGACATTCGACTCTGCCGCATTCTCCAATGGAACAAGGCGCATCGGCTGGAGCCTTATGTTTATCGTTATTATCAGCGGTATGAGAAGCAAAAGCAGCCACGAATATTTCTTCACCCGAGTATCCATCATGCCCATAGGTGGTGAGGAAAGAGGGGAATTTATAAAATTTATGTTTTCATGGGTTAAATCCTAAAAACGTGAGTTTTCTGTAAGAAATTTTAACAACAATCACGGCGGCAGACGACTAAAACCTTCGGTTTTTGTACTGATAATGAGAACTTAATTGAGTGAATAAGTCGCATCACATTTGTCTCGGGTTACAAATGATAAAGTTCCTTTCTGTGATTTTGTAATAGCAAGTATTGGCGAAAAAAAACCTCCCGCAATATCAAACAAAACATATTGTCCATCTTTCCTAATCACATTAAACGTATGCAGCGTACTAAAACCTGCGTCTTCATTAACATATCCAGAAACAATATACGATTTTTGTCCTTTAGCCTGAGCATAAAACTGAAATATCACGGACATTTCCAAACAATCACCTACTTTCGCCTCCAATAATTTTGTTAGAGGTAAACGAACATCATTATTTTCATGGACTCCGTGTTTTGAATAAAAAGAGTCTCCTGCATTTTCCGGAAATAATTCCTTGATATACCTGAGAATTTTTTTAGTATCCTGAAACCTACCAATTATTTGATCGCTATCAATATGTAAGATATAACGTTCACCACCAGTAACTCCTTTAATTAACGAGTCACCTACATTAACATTGCCATATACAACCATAGGCCCGTTTATTTCATCAGCAGATTTAACAACCCTCCCTTCAAGTAGTTGCTCGATCTTTTCAGGAGTATTTGCAATTACAATATCAGTCATAATGTCTGTAAATTTTCAAGGCAGTATATAAATCTTTCGTTTTTTACCACTAAAAAGTAACAAATATACACCATCGGGGGTGGTTGGTAGGGCAAATCCCACTTTGCATGATTTGACCATCTGCCACCACATAAATAAACAAGAATTAATTTAACTTTGTTTAAGAATATTTTCCTCAACAACAAATGTTTCTCCTCCTACAGCCACCTTGTCCCCTGCATGGAGCTTTTTTTTGTTTCTTGTCTCTGTTTCATCATTCACTCTTACCTTGCCGCTCTTTATCAGCAATTTTGCCATTCCGCCCGTTGGAGCAAGGTTCTTCAACTTTATGAAGGAATTAAGCTCGATGTAGTTGGCCATAACGCACAAATAAATGAACAGCAATATATTTGTTTCCATCTCTTCCTCTTTATGTAAGAAGAGTCCGGCATTAATTTCATCCGAAGAAATAATGCTTTCTTATCTTCTTCCCAATCTTCCACTTGCACTTCAGGCTTCTCGGGAATACTACATAATCTCCCTTCCCAAATCTTACTACTCCCTCCGGCGTTGTTACCTCTGCATCCCCGTCAAGGATATAGCAGGTTTCCTTCTCAGAATATTCCCAGTCGAACTCAGAAGGCTCTTTCTCCCAGACGTCCCAGGTCTTTGCTTTTGCAATCTCCTCTTTTGTCGGCTTTCTCACGACAACTTTCATGATATCACCTCGAAAACAGATAATATAAACAGTTAGCTCCCTATGCTTAACTTCAACAGCCCTGCACCAAAAGAATAGGTCAGCACCAATACAATCAGAAGCCTTATCGTTCTTGGAATTACAATATATATCAGCGCATCCCTGAGGTTAAAGTTCCACAATCCGACAAGGTATGGGATGTATGGGACAGGAGTAGTCGCACCTACCAGCATAAACCACTTTCCCCCTGACTCCCAGTTGATTTTTTTAAAAGTTTTCTTGCCGATTATGCGTTCAATACCGGGGGTGCCAATCTTTTTGCCAATAAGATATGCCAAATACAGGGCGATGTATGCGCCAAGCAGCACCAGGGCAAGAACTATTATTCCGTTTAGCCCGGCAAGTACACCCAATATCAATGCTAAGTCGGGACCGACAGGCTGAACTACTAATTCCAGCAGTATTGTCAACAGAAATACCCCTAAATAACCGTAATCGCCCACGATTATTCCGACAAATTCTTCAATGTGGAATGCAAAAAGAAAGCCCAGACAGAAAGTAATCATAATGAATATCCAAAAACCAATTCCCAGGCTATGCAGATAGGTATAATGAGGCGATTCAGCAAATTTCCTAATGGGATTCATTGCATACCCTTGGGCGCGATCTGTCAATTTCTTCAAGTTATGGGCCATGTGTTATCAAAAAAGATTACAAGTATATAAATATGACCAAAAATTTTTGCTCGAGACTTATTGGAATTTTTCTGTAGAAATACATGATTTCTGAGCACATTCGAATCAGTAGGGGATATTCGAACGAAGTGAGAATAGCCCCGCCCGGCATGTGAAACAACAATATTGCAGACAGTATCAAATAAACCATGAAAAAGCGAAAGATTTATATATAAACTTAAGTTTACATCTATAAAGTAAAATGGACACATATAAATTAAACTTTACAATACTTGAACTCGAAATTTTCTCTTTTCTCAGCATGAAATCAGGTGAAAAACTAAGCCAGAGAGAGATTGCTAAAGCACTCCAAGTTTCACCGACAGCAGTTGCAAATGCCGTGAGAAAGCTCAGTAGAAAAAACCTCATAATAATAGAGAAGACAAAAACCATCAATTTCATCTCTTTTAATAGAGATAACGCAAAAGCAATGATGTTGAAAAGAATCGAAAACCAAAAGGAATTGTATCTGTCTGGATTGTCTGATTTTTTGGAAGAACAGCTCGCAGGCTCAACAATAGTATTGTTTGGTTCTTATTCAAGGGGAGAAGACACCATAACATCTGACATAGATATTGCAGTTATTGGAAGAAAAGATAAACTGTTGGA
>JAFGPE010000106.1 GCA_016926055.1 Candidatus Woesearchaeota archaeon
CTGTAAACTGTGTTTGAACATACTGTTTATCGACGAGAACTACTATAAATAACTATCGAAAATTCTCAGAGGGTTTCATAAGAGCCTAAAAAAATAAAAAACTATTCTTCGGATTCTGTTGCGAGGAATGCCCACCAAGGCTTCTTTGCCTTTATTACTTCACCGTTTTCTGCATCCACCTGTGCCTGTACCTTCATCCTCGTTTGGAAAATCCCCAGGACCCTTGCCTTTTTCTCTGCATTTACTTCATAGGCAGCCTTTGCCTCTTCTCCCTGGCCAACCTCTTTTAATTCTATGGTGCAGCCGTTCTCTGCAGAGCAAACCTTCAGCCTTAATCTTTCCAAGGCCCTCTCTGAAGCAGTGTCAGGCATTATCTTTATCTCAGCGCCTTTTCCATTGCTGAGCTTGACTTTCATCCTTGTTTGATTCTGTTCCTGTTCCTGTGTCATCTCAAGGGAGGTCTCAGCAACAACTTCTCCTGCTCTAAGCTGAACCCTGTTGTTTTCTTTCTCCTCGACATTTATCTTTTTTCCTTCTCCTACGGCGTATTCGCCAGACTTTACTTTCGCCTTTGTCTCTGTCTGGACCTGGATTTCCTCTCCCTTGTTCTGCTCTTGTGTCTGGGTTTCTGCAGTTAATTGTATTTCTTCTCCAGTGCCCTGACCTGCTTCCTGCGATTCAGGAGGACCCTGCCCTGCCGCCTGGTCGCCTGCTCCCTGCGGTCCTGCAGCAAGAGCCGTTGAAGCCAAAAGAACAAAGACTGCTGCAAAAACAAATAGTTTTCTCATCTAAATTCACCTCTTTATTTCATCTGAAGAAAGAGCTTATATATATTTTTCGATTATCTCGAACTTAGAATGCCTGCTCTTTTGCAATAATTCCTTATTTTGCAGATAGAACAATATGGAGATACTGGCTTACAAAGATTTTGTCCATATCTAACAAATAGTTCATTTATCAGCGACCAGTATTTCACAGGAATCAGTTTTCTCAGTGCAAACTCTGTTTCATGAGGAGTTTTAGTTCTTACCCAACCGAGCCTATTCGAAATCCTGTGAACATGAGTATCAACGCAAATCCCCGGCTTGCTGTAGCCAAGGCTTACAACAAGGTTAGCGGTTTTTCTTCCAACACCTTTTAACTTGAGAAGCTCATCTATTTCGTCCGGTACTTTTCCATTATAATTATTAATAATTGTTTTTGAAATTTCAATTATTCTTCTTGCTTTTGTCCTATAGAATCCGACAGGATAGATTAGTTCTTGAATCTGTTTTTCACTTAACTTAATCATCCTTTCAGCAGTATCTGCAACATTGAACAAACTATAGCTCGCTTTGCTTGTCACTTCATCCTTTGTCCTAAGGGAAAGCAGGCAGGAAATCAGAACTTTATACGGGCTTTTTGTAAAAGAGAACTCTGTAACTATTGGTGTCTTGAATTTCCGGATTTCTTTTGAGAGAGTTTTAATGACTTTTTCAATATCTTTCATAGGTTGTCAGAATTGTTGTTGTTATAAATGTTTTTTGTTTTCCACTAGAACTATCTTTCCCTTAATTCCATCAGAATAAACTATGATATTTTCAGGAAGTTTATCTTTTATTTTATCCGAGTGTTTACTCCAAAAGACATTTTTTGCATCAGGAGACTCAGAATACGAGCTTGACTCCCCCCATAAAACAATCGGAATCTTCATCAAAGACTCTCTTACCGCGTGATCAAAAGAGTAGTGTAAAATAGGAAATATTGCTACACGAACTTTTGGGCAAGCGACATGGGGATATTTTGACTCCCAGTGTCCGCTTGGTTCTAAGAATACGTAATTCGAAGAACAATCACTGAGTCCTTCTTGACAATTATTTACATAAGACAGTCTGTTCCCCCTTTCAGGAGTGATGCCAAAAGAAAAATCAAACATGATGTCTCCTTCTGAAGCCTGAATTGAAAATCTTGCTTTCTCCTTTTTCCTGAACGGCTTGAACTGATACACAAGAGGCTCTCCTGTCACATTATGCTTTCCAAACTCCATCTCATATGTCAATTTTTTTGAGAATTTTGGAAGTGCTGCACAAGAATCATAAAGGTCGATGACTTTTCTCAGGTATTCCTCAAGAGCTGGTGCAGGTTTGAAGTTCTTACGGTCAGTAATCCCATCAATATTGATTCTGATGTTCATCAGGTAATACTTGAACAAATCTTGTGTTCTATCATAAACGACGTTAACGTTTCCAATATTCATTACAACTATGTTTTCCCTGGTTGGATGCTGGAACAGATGATTTCCTTTCCCGTGTTCTTCCTGTATCAATGCGGATAAATTAACTGGAGCAGGTATTCCTAATCCTCTGCAGTACCAATCCATTATTCCTTTCGTTCTGTCTATTCTTTCCAATAATCTACCCTCTACCTTTTTATTGAGAGTGACAACTTTTATAATTTGTTCCAATGACAAATCATTAGTAAAAGCAATATGCCCGCTGTTAGTAAATATTTCACTGCATTCTGAAGAATATGTATCGAATACGCCAGCAAAACCGTTCCACTGCTCTGCACAATCTGCTCTGATTATGAACTCGGTCCCGGGTCTCTTTATTTCAGCATCTTCTACAGCATATATTTCAGCTATCGGAATACCTCTGCTGGCTAAATACTCAAGAACAACCCGCTTTGCTCAGGGTTTCATGTCTTCAATTGTGAACACTTTTGGCCTAGCCATGACGGTAGCGAATCAAAGTTGATTTATAAATGTTGCAGAAAGATTACTACAAAACACCGGCCCTCAACAGCACAATGAACAGAAAAATAAATGCCCCTATAATCATTGTTATCTCTGCAAAGTACCTTGCATAAATGATAATAAGGTTCAAGGCAATCTCTTTCTTATTGTCTTTTTTCTTTTTTTTCATAGAATCCTTGTTCCTTCTTCGTCAGCCTCGGTGATGGTGCTTTCGCACTTCACGCCCTCTCTGCTGAACGCATCAACCATTGCTTTCTCTATCACCTTTGCTTTTGAATTGTCATCAGTTACTGCAAAAACAGTAGGGCCGGCGCCGGAGATTGTCATTCCGTCTGCTCCTGCAGAAATAGCAGCTTCCTTCACCACGTCAAAACCTTTTATCAGCTTTTTTCTTACCGGCTCGATAATCACATCGTTAAGGCTTCTTGCAAACAAGGAATAATCGTTTTTTGCAAAAGCGGCTGTAATCAGTGCTGTGTTTGCCATGTTGAAAACAAAATCCTTCATCTTAACTTGCTTCGGAAGGATTGCCCTTGCCTCTTTTGTGAGAACAACGATATCAGGAGTTACAATTATTATCTTAAGTTTATTTATAGAGCCTATTCTATTAACATCAAGAGGATTGCAACATCTTGTCAGCGTTGCCCCGCCCAGCAGACATGGTGCAGTATTGTCTGCAAAAAAGCCCCCTGAAACTACCTCTTCTGCTTTTGTTGCTGGAAGAATAAGGTCTTCCTTTGAAAGTCTGCTCCCGTAAAGATGGTTTGCTGCAAAGGCCCCTGCTGCAGCCGATGCGGCGCTGCTTCCAAGACCTGAACCAAGCGGCAATCCCTTTTTAATCTTGAGTTCAACTCCTCCTTTCGACTTCAGCATCTTCAATACTTCAATCGCTGCAATTCCTGCAGTATTCTTTTCAGGGTCATTCGGAAGCTCATAATCTGATTCTATGGGAGTAATCCTGACTCCTGATTCTATTCTTCTTGCTTCAATAGTATCTCCCATGCCCCTTACTGCCAATCCAAGAACATCGAAGCCGGGACCGATATTGCCTATTGTTGCAGGAGCAAACACCTTTATCCATTCCATTGTTTCACCAAGTATTCCTTTAATTCAACATAATTATTATCAATGGTATCATGACTGGATTTTCTTTTTTCCATTATCTTGAAGCTTGTTGGCGCTTTCGGCCTTATTCCTAATTCCCTGATTATTATCTCGGGGAACTTTGCAGGGTCTGCTGTCTCCAGGCAAATTGAAGTTGTTTTTTTGTTTTTCTTCAGATACATTTCAAGTGCAGCGACACCGACTGCACCATGCGGTTCCAATAATATTTTATATTTCTTATAAATATTTCTCATGGTGTTAACAGTTTTTTTATCGCTAATAGAGACAGAATAAAGATTTTTCCTCATCTCTGCGATATCTGGTGTCTTATGAATGACCCCATCCTTGTCAACTGTCCCTGAATATAAATC
>JAFGPE010000107.1 GCA_016926055.1 Candidatus Woesearchaeota archaeon
ATGAAATCATAAAACTTAAAAATACCGAGGTAAAATTCTTCAAGATCGCTGCTACTGGAAAAACTCTTGAGGTTCAGAAGCAAGATCTTCTCGCACTGATAAAAAAGCTCCAGAATGACTATTTCATACAGAAAATTTTAGATAAAAAGATATATGAGAAATCATTCTCAACATACAATAAGAGGCTTGCTGAGATAAACAAAAAGATTGCACTAGGGAGGAAAGATGATGATAAAAGTCCTAATAGTTGACGATTCAGCGCTGATGAGGCGAATGATTTCAGATATCCTGAAATCAGATTCTGAGATTGAGGTAGTTGATACTGCCATCAATGGAAAATTCGGCGTGGAAAAGGCTAAGAGCAGAAATCCCGATGTCATCATAATGGACGTTGAGATGCCTGAGATGAGCGGTATCGAAGCCCTGAAACAAATTATGAATGAAAAACCTGTCCCGGTCATAATGCTCAGCGCGTTCACAAAGGAGGGTTCAGCATATACAATAGAAGCACTGGGGGCTGGTGCGATTGATTTCATCGAAAAGCCGAGTGGAAGTACTCCTGCAGAGTTTGAAAGGATAAATGCTTTGCTAATTGAGAAAATCAAGGCAGCATCAAAAGCAAAAATCAGGAATCTTATCGTAAAGGCAAAGAAAGAGAAAGTTGAAAGAAGGACTTTTTTTAATCCGACAAGAAAAAAGATTATTGTAATCGGAACATCGACAGGAGGACCAATGACGCTTGAAAGAATTCTCACTGAGCTTCCTGACAACATGCCTTCTCCCCTGCTTATTGTGCAGCACATGCCTCCTGGATTCACGAAGCCGTTTGCTGAAAGGCTGAATTCAATCTGCGACATTGAAGTAAAGGAGGCAACTAACGGCGAAAAAATAAAAGACGGTGTTGCCTACATCGCACCAGGCGGCTTCCACATGGAACTGGAGGAGACGGACGGGGATGTTTTTGTGGCACTAAACATGGAGCCGTCTGAACTTGGCGTAAGGCCGAACGTTAACAAGCTCTTTAAGTCAGCGTCCGCCATATTCAAGGAGAACACCATAGGAATCATACTCACGGGAATGGGCAACGACGGAAGTGAGGGAGCGAAAGCAATAAAAAACATGAAAGGAACCATAATTGCAGAAGCAGAAGAATCATGCGTTATATTCGGGATGCCAAAGGAAGTGATCAAGGCTGGACTTGCCGACGAGGTTGTGCCGTTGGAAAAGATTGCTGTAGCGATGCTCCAGCTAATTGAGATTTGATTTAACAAAAACATAAAAAAGGGGTAAAAAGGAAATGGACATGTCTGCATACAAGCAGGAGTTTCTCTCAGAAGCAAGGGAGAATCTAGAGAAGCTTAATGAAAACCTGCTTGCCATTGAGAAGGATTATTCAAATGCCGAAAACATAAATGCTGTCTTTCGTGCATTTCACACACTCAAAGGAAACTCTGCTGCAATGGGATATATGACGTTTTCTGAACTTGCTCATACCCTTGAGGATGTCTTGGCACTGATAAAAGAGAAAAAAATCAAGGTTACAAAAAATATAATGGATGAGCTTTTTGAGGGCTGCGATATCATCGAAGAAGGTCTTGAGCAGATAGAAAATGATAATTCTGAAAGCATAGATGCCGAAGGATTTATTTCGAGACTGAAAAAGCTTCACGAGAAAGAATCAGAGAAGGTCTCGATAGAGCAGAAAGCAACATTCACCGAGGAGGAGGATGCAATCATATCTCAAAAGGAGAAGGAAATGAGCATTTTTCGCGTGGTGATTGTGTTCGACCGGAAGAATCCCATAAATGGTGCCAAGTCGATGCTTATCCTGAAATCATTGTCAGAAATATCAGAGATAATAAAGACCATCCCGTCAAAAGAGATCATAAGAGAAGGCAAGTTTGAGACTGAAATTGATATTGTTGTTGCGACAAAGGAGCCAAAAGAGAATGTTGAAAAAGCTGCAGGAAAGGTTTCGGGAATAAAGCATCTCTTTGTCCTTGGCCTGCATGAGGAATATGTAAAGCCTGACGAAACGGCAAGGCATGAAAAAGAGATAGAGAAGGCTAAGATTGCCCAGCAGCATCATGCAGATGTGGTCAAACAGATACAAAGCATAAGGGTTGACATGAAGAAGCTTGACAAGCTCATGAACCTGATGGGTGAGCTTTTGATAAGCAACATTCGATTGAATGAGATTCACAGAAAGCGGGATTACGAAAGCATCAAGACGATAATTGCCGGGCTTGACAGACTAATCATGGACCTGCATGATGAAGTGATGGAAGTAAGAATGGTTCCAATCGGAAACATCTTCAACAGGTTTCCAAGGATGGTTCGCGACCTTGCAGGAAAAGAGGGAAAAAAGATTGAGTTGGCAATAGAGGGTTCAGAGATTGAACTTGACAGAACAGTTCTCGACCAGATGGGCGAACCGTTAGTCCATCTGCTTAGAAACTGTGTTGACCACGGGATTGAGGAGCCTGCCCTGAGAGTTGCGGCAGGAAAGAATGAAGAGGGCACGATAAAACTTATTGCAAGAAGGGAGAAAAGCAGCGCGGTTATTGAAGTCGAGGATGACGGGGCAGGAATAGATCCTCAAAGGGTCAAGGAAGCGTGTATCAGAAAAGGCATGATATCAAAAGAAGATGCGGATAAGCTTAGCGATAAGGACCTCCAGATGCTTATCTTCAGGCCAGGCGCAAGCACAAACGAAATAGTGACTGATGTCTCAGGAAGAGGCGTAGGCATGGATGTTGTGATGACAAAGGTAAAGGAGCTTGGCGGGAATGTCAAAATGGAATCAAAACTAGGAAAAGGGACAACCGTAACGATGGAGCTTCCGCTGACCCTTGCAATAATATCTGCTCTTCTTGTCAAGGTAAAGACTGAGACATATGCAATTCCGCTCAACACAATAGACCAAACAGTTGACATAACCGTTTCACAGATAAAAACAATTAGCGGAAAGGAATTGTTCGTCCTGAGAAATACAGAAATTCCTTTGTTCTGGCTACAGGAAATCGTAGGATATTCTGATCCCAAAAATAAAGAAAAGCTGACTGTCGTCATAGCAAACAAGGGTGACCAGAAAATAGGTCTTGTGGTGGACAGCATCGTAGCCCAGCAGCAGATTCTCATCAAAGGATTCCAGGACATGATAAAAGGAACAAAAGGCTTTGCTGGGGCAACAATCCTGGGCGATGGAACAGTGTCGTTGATCATTGATATCGGCACAATTGTTTAGCGCAAAAAACCGATAACTTTAAAAATTTGAATGATGAAGAATAAATTTAAACTCGAAACATAAAATGAGAGGTGTAAACATGGTTAAGATAATGATTGTCGAGGATTCTAACCTTATGAAGAGCGTAATAGCTAATTTTATAAAGAAAAAGAACAATGATTTTGAGATTATTACTGCCGACGGCGGCGAGCAGGCTGTGGAGATGTACAAGAAAGAAAATCCGGACTTGGTTTTCATGGACATAAGGATGCCAGGCATGGATGGCATAACCGCAATGGAGAAGATACTTGGGTCTTATCCGAAAGCAAAGGTGGTGATGTGCACTGCCTTGAAGGAAACAGAGCAGGAGGAAAGAGCGAGAAAAGCAGGAGCGGTTGGTTATATCACTAAGCCGTTCAGCAGTGAAGATATAATCAAAGCTTTAAACGACAATCTTCCTAAATAGAGGTGGATGCTATGAAAATAATGGTTGTTGACGATTCTGCCTTCATGAGAGCGATGATTAAGAACATACTGAAGGACAAGCACGAAGTATTTGAAGCGGGAAACGCTGATGAGGCATTAAGGGTTTACAAGGATTCAAAACCAAATCTTGTTTTTCTTGACGTTGTCCTTCCCGGAAAAAGCGGCATAGATATTCTGAAAGATATCAGAATCATTAACCCTGTCGCAAAGATTGTAATGTGTACATCTGTTGGCGGCCAGCAGAAAATAATAGACGAAGCTGTACAGGCAGGAGCGTCTGACTTCATCATCAAGCCATTCAAGCCGGAAGACATCCTGAAAGCGGTTACAAACTTCGAGAAGTGATTTTCATGAACGACGCAAAACTAAGTGAAAAAGAGATGGACGCTCTGCAGGAGATGGGCAACATCAGCACAGGAAACGCCACCACTGCCCTATCTAAGCTTCTGAACAAAAACATAGAGATGAACATCCCTGAAACTAGGTTTGTCCCCATACGCAAATTTGCAGATGAAGTAGGCGGCCCCGAAAAAATCATCTCAGGGATATATCTCCAGCTTCTGGGCGACCTGGAAGGTGAAGCGCTGTTCATATTCTCGAAAGAGAGCACACTCGAGCTAATCGACCTCATTCTTGGAAAGAAACTTGGAACAACAAAAACAATGGATGAGTTTGATGAGTCAGCGTTCAAAGAAATGGGAAACATCCTCACAGGCTCATTCCTGAATGCTCTTTCAAGGATGCTTGATGTAAAAATACTATCATCAATACCTCACTTCGCAACAGATATGGCTCAGTCCGTTTTGGATTCTGTGATTGCCAAGATAGGAAAGTGCGCTGATGAAGTTTTGTGCGTAAAAACAAAAATTAATGTCGAGGGTCATAAAATCAATGGCGAGTTTCTTGTTCTTTTCGATGAAACATCTCTGAAGAAGATGCTCAAGACATTGCACAAAAAATACGGCCACATTGTCGGGTAAAAATGAGTGAAACTGTTGTTGGAATAGGGGACATTTGCATTGGGTATGAGAATGACACCTTGATTGCGCTTGGGCTTGGCTCATGCATAGGTCTTATTCTGCATGACCCTGTTAAAAAGATAGGGGGCCTTGCTCACATAATGTTGCCTGACAGCATTGAAGCAACATTTAAGATGCCTGAGAGAAAAGTCATGATTGCGGACAAAGACCATTCAACCAGAAAGGTCATAAAGAATATTCTTTTAAGCAACAAGTTCGAGGTCGTTATGGAAACTGAAGAGAAAGGACAAACCCTTGCCCATTACAGTAAATTAAAGCCCAGTGTTTCATTGGTAAGTGCCTTTCTGCCGCCCACTGATGGCCTGGACACCATAAAAACCCTGATGAACCTGGACAATCAAGTAAAAGCTGTTGTTATGAGTCCGCCTGTTGAAAAAGACACCATACTGAATTATCTGACAAACGGCGCCCAAGAGGTCCTGCTAAATCCGTTCACTGAACAGAAGGTTGTTGGGGTTGTGGAGTTTATTCTTTACAGAAAGCTCCTGAAGTTTGCAGACAGGGCAATCCCTGCCATTGTAACCCTGATGATGAACAGGGGTTCGAATCAAAGAGACATTGTTGCCAAGGTTGTTGGCGGCGCACATCTTTTCTCAACAATAACTGGCGAAGAGATGCAGATAGGAAAAAGGAATCTCGATGCTGTAGAGAGAAAGCTAAAGCAACTCGGAATAAATGTCGTTGCCAGTGACGTTGGTTCCAATATTGGAAGAACAGCGAGATTTGATGTCGGAACCGGGATAGTTGGTGTAAAAACAAAGGATGGCGAAAAGAATATATGACTGACCATGTTTTTAATATATCTGACCCTGAACACTGGCCTCTTCTAAAGAAAAGAATAAAGAATCTCAACATACTTGATGTCGATGATTACCGTGATGCTTTTATCATGAGGAGGGTTGAATCCCGGCTTAGAATAAACAAAATAAATTCATACTGGGAATATATTAGAATACTTGAGGGCAATGATGAAGAGAAGGATAAACTTTTCAATGAGTTTGCAATAAACGTTTCAAACTTCTTTCGGGACAAAAGCGTTTTTGAGGCAATATCCGGTAAAGTGCTGCCTGCTATAGTGAATGCCAAGGCAAAGGATGATGATAAGACTGTGAAGATATGGAGCGCCGGCTGCTGCTCAGGCGAGGAAGTCTATTCTGTTGCAATTCTGCTCAAAGAATTTCTTGGAAAAAGAATGTCCGCTTTCAACATAATGCTTTTTGCCACAGACATTGATGCAAATGCAATAGAAAAGGCAAAGGAAGGGGTGTATGAAGTGGATGAGTTAAGGGAAACAAAAAAAGACTATGTTGCAAAATATTTTAAAAAGGAAGAAGACGAAAATATCTACAAGATATCTGAAGACATCAAGAAAATGGTCAATTTCAATGTTGGAGACATCAAAGGCATTAAGCAAAAAAACCTTGACCTTGTGCTCTGCAGAAATACAGTGATATACTTTTCCCAACAAACAAAAAACCAGCTCTACCTGGACATATATAATTCTCTTAACCAGGGCGGCTTCTTTGTGATGGGCAGGACCGAAACCTTAACAGGCGATGCGGCAAAGCTCTTCAAGGTAGTGGATGTAGCAGAAAGAATCTACCAGAAGCCTTAACCATTCTATAATGATTATAAATGTTTAAATAATCTTCTCATTAGTTACTTTATAATAAAAAAGAGGTCGTAATTTGAAGTACAAAGAGAGGGTAGCGAAAGTGTTAGCGAGAGATGCTTTGTTCTATTTTTTCCTGGATTCAGTAACGCTTAAAAAAGAGGTGGACTAGATGAAAATCAAGGATATCAGCATAAAATGGCAGCTAATTGCTGTATGCATGCTTCTTGTTTCCATTCCGGTTATTATTCTGGGCGTAATAAGCTATCAGAACACAGAGAAGGAAACATTTCTCCAGATTGAAGATTCCGCAATGCAACACTCTTTGCTTGCGGCAAACAACATCCGCTCATATAACGCCATCGGCGAAAAAAAGCTAGGGTCTGACCTGAATGCAGCAAGGCTTATCGCCACAAAAGGTGTCCTTGCTGATAGGAAGATTGTCCTTGACCAAAGGGAGCAGATTGACATAATTGCGATAAACCAGAATACCCAGGAAAATACTAGGATAACTATACCAACTCTTAAGATTAACAACCTGAAGGTTTTTGGCGATACGATGTTTGTAGACAACATAAAGGAATCCACTGATGGCGAAGCGACGATATTCCAGCTAACGCCCATAGGTCTATTGAGGATATCCACTACTATTGCAAAGCAGGATGGTACAAGGGCAATTGCCACATTTATTCCAATGGACTCTCCTGTTTACCGGGCAATTGTAAGCGGCCAGCAGTATTTTGGCAGGGCAGTTGTTGTCGGGCAGAATTTCATGACAGCGTATGAGCCGCTGCGGGATACCGAAGGAAAGATTGTCGGCGCACTATTTGTAGGGCAGTCCGAGCAGAAATTCATGGGCGAATTATTCGAGAGTCTAGCTGAAACTGTCGTTGGAAAAACTGGCTACATTTACATTTTAAACAGCAAGGGCGACTATGTTCTCTCGCTGAAAAGGCAGAGGGATGGGGAAAATATATGGGAATCAAAGGATGCTGACGGGAATCTGTTCATACAGGAAATAATCAACAAAGCCAAAACGCTAAGGGAAGGAGAATCTTTTGTAACTTATTATCCATGGCAAAACCAAGGAGAAAAAAAAGCAAGAACAAAGCTTGCTGCAATAACCTATGAAGAAGGAAGTGACTGGACTATCGGGGCAAGCGCCTATGTTGATGATTTCACCTCGGGGCTTAAGAAGATAAGAACAAGCATAATTTTGGTGTGTTTCATTGCGATTTTAATTGGTTCGGGCGTGGCATACTTTTTCGCACTCAATATTGCAAAACCTATCACCAAGATTGAAATGATTGTTGAAAAAATTAGTCAGGGAAATTTAACTGAGAATGTCGATTCAAGAACAACTGTAAAGGAGCTCAGGGGGTTGTCTAGTGACCTGAACTCAATGATTAAGAGCCTTACTGATTTGCTGACTGTTGTGAAAAAAAATGTTAATGAGACAACCACAAGTACAGAGAAGCTCTCTTCCTCATCAGAGGAGGTCAATGCATCGTTAGAGCAGGTTTCTTCGACCATACAGGAGATTTCGAAAGGTGCTCAGACTTTAAGCAAAAACGCTAGCAATGCTGCCCAGAAGAGCAAATTAACAGAAGACAGTGCTAAAAAAGGGGCAGAGTCGGCAATAATGGTCGACAAGAAGATGAAGGAGATTAGCCAGATTACGCTTGCGGGCGCAGAAAAGATTAAAGCTCTTGGCGACAAGTCAAAAAAGATAGGAAGCATCGTGGAAACAATAAATAGCATATCAGAACAGACAAACCTTCTTGCCCTGAACGCTGCAATAGAGGCTGCAAGGGCAGGCGATGCAGGAAGAGGATTTGCAGTTGTTGCTGACGAAGTAAGAAAACTGGCAGAGGAGTCAGGCAAGGCGACAGGGCTTATTAGCGAACTCGTGAACAGCATCCAGGATGAAATAAACAAGGCAGTTGCAAGCATGGAGGAGAATACAAAGAAAGTCGGAGAAGGAACAAAAGCTGTAACTGAAGCCTTGGCACATTTCGAGGAGATTCCTGTCCTCGCTTCAATGATGAACAAGTTTATAGGAGAGATAAGTGCAATCGCAGAGGAGAACGCGGCAGGTGCAGAGGAAGTCAGCGCATCTGTGGAAGAAGTTACATCCTCGACCCAGCAGGTTGTTACAACAATCCAGCAGCTCTCATCAGAAGCCCATCTCCTAAAAAGCTCTCTTGAAAGGTTCAAGCTAAATAAGTAGGTGCAAGATGCAAGAAAAGCAGAAGAAGGCAATCTTTGAAAAGCAAATAGTGGTTTTTAATCTTGGAAAAGAGGAATTCGGAGTCGACATAGGTGAAGTCAGGGAAATCATAAGGATGGAGCAGATAACAAAGATTCCAAACACTGCCGCCTACATCAAGGGAGTCATAAGCTTAAGGGGCGGAATTATTGTGATTATTGATCTAGCCATGCAGTTGGGCTTCTCTCCAAAGCAGACTGACAACAACACAAGGATAATTGTAATCGAAATAAGCAACAATGTTGTGGGGATGATTGTGGATTCTGCGACAGAGGTCTTAAGACTGTCGCCGGACCAGATTCAACCTGCTCCTGCAATAATAACCCAGAGGATAAATGCAGACTACATTGAAGGGGTTGGCATTCTTGGCGACAGATTGTTGATATTGCTTGATCTTTCAAAGGTGCTCCAGGCAAAAGAGGTCAAGATTGTAGAAAACATAGCAAAAACTGCCATGACACCTGAGGAGAAACCAGAGGAAAGCAAAAAAGAAGAGCAGTCTAAGCCTGAAGAGAAAGCTCAGGAAACGAAAAAGGAAGAGCACCCAGTATTAACTGATGTTCCAGATGGCTTTCATTTCAATACCCATGAAGGGCAGCCATTGAAAAATGTTGCAGACCTTCTTGGCTACATCAAAGGGCTGAGTGAGGAGCAGTTCAAGATGTTTGTGAACGAGGAAAAGAATGATTTCTACCAGTGGATAAAGCACACTGTGAAGGATGATGACCTTGCAGAGAAGATTAATGGCTTGAAATCAAAGGACGATGTTTCAAAGGAAATAATGAGCAGGATAATACAAACAAAAATCGAGAAATAAAGGGATGAACCATGAACAAGGAGAAATCAATGTTCAATATCGAGAGAGGTGATAATCTTGGGTAAGAAGGAGAAGTGCAAAGAACTTATGTCAAAATTCTTTGGTCCTGCTACTGCAAACCTTGTGGATAGCATGACTGAAGAGGAAGTTGTGCAAAAATGCAAGGAAAAGGTTGCTGCATTCCTTGGAGAAGACAAAGCCAAGGAGTTTGACAGCATTTGAGAGGTGAAAAAATGCAAGAGCTCAATCTTATATGGATGCAAGGTCAAACCTGCGATGGAGATTCAATGTCTGTAGTTGACTCAACAGATCCCAGTTTCATGGGATTCCTTGAAAGGCATAAAATAAATCTTCTTTATCATCCCACCCTGTCCCCTATTTTCGGGGATGATGCCCAGAAACTATTCAAGGAATGTCTGGAAGGGAAGAAAAGAATAGATATTTTTGTGTTTGAAGGTGCTGTACCGACAAAACCTGGATTTGGTGATTATTTTGAGGGAAAGGATGTCAAGGGAATGGTAAAGGATTTTGCATCAAAAGCAATGCTGACTATTGCCGTTGGAACATGCGCTGCATTTGGAGGCATTCCTTCTGCCCAGCCGAATGAATCAGGTGCAACAGGACTTCAATTCCATCATCACGAGAAAGGCGGATTTCTGGGTGCAGATTACAAATCAGGGCTGGGATTCCCCGTTATCAATATTCCCGGGTGCCCGACACATCCTGACTGGGTTATTAACACAATCCTCTCATTCAGGCTTGGAAGGCCTGTCATGCTGGACAAGTACAATCGCCCAAAAGACTATTTTGAGGAAAAGGTTCATCGCGGATGCAAATTATGTGAGTTTCATGAGCGAGGACTTTGGGCAAATGACTTCACTGAGCTTGGATGCCTTGCTGCACGACTTGGATGCAAAGGAAGGACCACTGATGCTGACTGCAACATAAGGCTTTGGAACAACGTAAGCTCCTGCACAAGAAGCGGAGCACCTTGCATAGGCTGCTGTGACCCTGGCTTCCCGGAATCGATGATGCCATTCAACAAGGAAACACTTGACCTCCCCGATGACTTGCTAGAGCAAATAAAAGAAAGGGAGAAGGTTGCTAAAGGAGGTGAGTCGCAATGAGCCATAAAAAAATAATTGATCCCCTTAACAGGATTGAAGGAGACCTTGCAATTGAACTCAACATCAACAATAACAATGTTGTAGAAGATGCTCGCTGTCTGGGATTTGTTTACCGCGGCTTTGAGAATATCTTCATCGGAAAGAGGCCTTTTGACGCCATGAGGATGTCGCAGAGAAGTTGCGGAGTCTGTCCAGTTTCGCATGGAACAGCGGGCGCGTACGCCATCGAGAGTGCTGCAAATAACTTCAAGATACCTAAGAACGCAGAACTTGTCAGGGATATTGTGCTTGGGGCAAATATCATTGTAAGCCATGCAACGCACTTTTATTTCATGTGGGGCCCTGATTTGGTTAACGAGGTTTACAAGGGAAATAAGCTGTATCCTGAAATACTAAAGAGATTCGACCCGCTTAAGAGTCCTCACCTTAAAAGTATACTGCTTAGGGCAAGGGTTCCCCTTCACAGCGTGGTTGCGACATTCGGTGGCAAATTTCCCCATCCTGGACATGCAGTACCTGGGGGAGTATGCTGTTTCCCCAAGCACATCGAGCTGATAAAGACAAACACCCTTCTTAAGAAGGTAAAGGAATTCATCGAGGCAGAAATTCTTAATGGAATAACTGTGGAAGACTGGCTTAATGTTAAATCAACCAAGGAAGTCATGGACTTGATGAATAATGAGAAGTTTGCCAATAGCGATGTTGGTGCCTTCCTGAAGTTTGCATTGGATGAAAAACTGCACCAGCTTGGAGAGGGAACACCAAACAAATTCCTTGCATACGGGTTTGGGCATAAAAAGGACGGCTCGTGGCTTTTTAAGCCTGGATATGTCGAGAACGGAAAATACCATGAACTGGATGTCAAGCACATATCAGAGGATACAAGCCATTCATATTACGAAACTGAAAGTGAATGGAGAAACCCTGCCAAGGGTGTTACAAAGCCAATTCCGAAGAAGGAAGGAGCATATTCATGGATTAAGTCTCCAAGGTATTTTGGCCATGTGTGCGAGCTAGGACCCTTAGCCAGACAGATTGTTAACGGTGATCCTCTTATTACAGACCTTGTAAAAAACCTGGGTGTCAATACCCTTACAAGGACTGTAGCAAGGCTCCATGAATGCCTTCAGATAATGCCGAATCTGATAGATTGGGTAGACCAGATTGACACGGCAAAGCCCTTCTACTATGAATTCCCTGAAATCAAGGAGGGAAGTGGCTTTGGCTTGGCAGAAGCTCCAAGGGGAGCTGTTGGCCACTGGGTCAATATCAAAGATGGATTGTGTACCAGTTACCAGATAATTACACCTACAAGCTGGAACTGCTCACCTATAGATTCAAAAGGGCAAAAAGGCGCTGTTGAACAGGCTTTAATAGGTATAAAGCTCAGGGACAAAAACAGTATGCTTGAAGCAGGCCACGTTGTAAGGAGCTTTGACCCGTGTATTTCCTGCTCAATCCATGCAATAGGTAATAAAAGAAAAAGCCTTTTTGTTGAGCCGACAAGATAAGTTGATTTTTTATTTTCTTTTTCAGAAAATGGCAGGCATTATTTTCCAGAAGCAGATTGCTGCAACTATGCAGCAATAAACAGGTACAAAGAATCTCCACATCTTCGAAGGAAGAACGCGTATTGCGTATGGTGCAGCGACGGCGTAAAAAATTGTTGCAAGCATCATCGAGGGCAATAGCATAAAATCCAGAGTCAGTCCTGAGAACATCAGATAAAACCAAACGCCACTGGCAATTGCACTGATGGTCCCTTCTGAAAGAGCAGTAATAGCAAGCATGCTCTTAACCTGCACTCCTGATAACATGCCACCTATTGTAATGACTGAGCCATAACCTCCCCCGCCAACCCCCTTATTGAAACTTGCCAACACAGAATAAAATAGCATTCTCCAGGGACGATAGAGAACCTTTTTTCTTAATTTGAAAAGCGAGAATATCCCCATGCCCAATAACAAAAAAGCAACATAAATCTTTATCCAGACCTCACTTATTCTCAGCCAAGAGTATACAGCATTGACTGAAAAGAATATGGTTATTGAGCCTGACACAGAAATTATTAACCAAAGTTTTACAGTCTCAGACATTGGCTTGAATCTCCAGTCCACATTCTTGAATTTCTTATCTAGGAAGCCATCTGCCAAACCTGCAATTGCCTGCTGAATCATCAGTGCGGGAACAATCTGCTTCAGATTAAAGCCGATAATGAGAAGTAAAGGGGTCATGGCTGTTCCGAACCCCATTCCTGCAGCAGCATCCATGAATCCGAAAAAGAGGGAAAGCACCACAACAGACCAGATTATACTCCACTCGTTGGTACCTGCCCAACCCTTGGCATCGGTAAAGTCTGAATTTAACCTCTGGCTGAATTCAAACGGGTTTCCTGCCAGCCAGCAACTAGCAAAGAACAAAACACACAAAACAATAAAGACAAGAAACGCTGCAATAATCTCATCCTTATTCAGTCTTAAGCGTGCATTGATTGATGACTTAATTTTCTCTGTTTTCTCTGCAATCTCCCATCCTGACAAATGTTTTTTATCCAAGCTAAGACCCGCTCCTCAAACCAAATGCCTATAATGAAGCATGCAATTTATAAATCTTATTGTTCAGAGAGGGTTCAAGGACAAAATGTAGCCTTCGTTCTTACCGATAAAGCACCCTCAAGAATCTTACATCGCATGTAGACTTTCCTTTTCTGCATTCCTCAGGAATATCATAGTTATGGTGAATTGCCCATGTTGTTAATTTGCCAAGGAGCTTTTTTAAAATCTCTCCCTCTGAAGTAATCGAATAGCGAAGTTTGTTGTTGATTCTCTCCTTTTTAACAATTCTGAGTCTTATTGCCTCTGCAAGAGTCCTGGAAAGCAATGTTGGATTAATCCTGTGCTGGGCAATATTATTTAATCTGTTGAAGCTTACTGGGACATGGTCAATATTATAGAGCAAAGGCACTGTCCATTTTTTTCCCAGGAAGCCATACAGCTTTAGCAATTCGCAATTATCCACGTCTCTCATAACTACACAAGTATGTAGTTGGTATTTAAATATTTAACCTATCAAAAAATAATCAGATGCCTACAAAAAAAGAGAAATGCAAAGCCATAATGGCAAAATTCTTTGGTCCTGCTACCGCAAACCTTGTTGATAGTATGAGCGAAGAAGAAGTTGTGCAAAAATGCAGAGCAAAGGTAGCAGCATTCCTTGGAGAAGACAAAGCCAAGGAGTTTGACAACATCTGAGTTTTCCAAAAATAAAAAGAGGTGAAAGCGATGGTCAGAATTGGAATAAATATGAAATTAGTTACTTTGTGCGTTCTGCTTGTGGCAGTACCCGGCATAATACTGGGAATTGTCGGTTATAAGGCTGCTGAAAAAGCAGTATATACTGGAATAGAGGACAGATTGCAGGACATTTCAAACGACTGGAGACTTCTTGTAACGAACCAAATGAATGAAATCGACATGCAGGAAGCAAGGGTAAGGAACAGTGCGAAGAACATTGTCACAGCTCAGGCAAAGATGGTGTATGAGTTGATAGATGAAGCACTGGACGAACAGGGAGGAGTTCTTCCTAAGGCATCCAAAGAAGACATATTCACAAGGCTCAACAGGAATACTGTTGGTGCAAGCGGCTATACCTGGATAATAGATTATGATGGTTACTATGTGCTTTCAAAAGGAAGACAAAGGGACGGAGAGTACATCTGGGAAGAGCAGGATTCTGACGGCAACTTTGTCATCCAGGATCTAGTGGGAAAGGGCAGAGAATTGGCCCAGGGCGAGATTGGCTACCATTCATATCCTTGGATAAACAAGGGCGAAACCGAGCCAAGGGAGAAGATTGCCTCACTATTGCATTTCCCCACATTAAAATGGGTTGTCGGAGTATCAACCTATTACGATGACCTTGTTGACATGGGATACAGGCAAAGGACAATTGAGCACATAAAGGACATGATGGCTCAGCAGGTTATCGGAAGATCAGGATACATCTGGGTCACAGATTCTGCAGGAGTGTATCAGGTATCAAAAAACAGGCTCAGGGACGGTGAAGACATCAGCATGTCAGAAGATGCCAACGGTGTACTATTTATTCAGGAGGCAGTAAAGAAGGCAAAAGCTGCTGGCAGCGGCACAGATGTCCAAAGATACCCCTGGCAAAACAAAGGCGAAACCAGACCAAGGATGAAGGTGGCAGGGCTGTCTTATGTTGAGGAACTCGACTGGGTGATAGGCCCAAGCGCATATTATGATGATTTCGCAGGGGAAGGTGCGCTGGGAAATGTCAGAAAGATTCTTGTGACTGTTGCTGTAATTGCAATTATCGCAGGAACGCTCCTGGCATTCATATTTGCCAACAGAATTTCGTCTCCATTAAGGAAGATGACTGCTGCAGGAAAAAAGATTGCAGATGGTGACCTTAACGCCGAGATTCCTGCTGTAAAGACAAAGGACGAAGTGGAGGACCTTGGCACCACCATGGGAATGCTTGTAGGCGCATTGAAGTTCCTGAAGACAAACAAGGAACCTCCAAAAAAGAAATAGCTTTTTTATTTCTCTTTTTTATAGAAAACTTTTTATTCTGCTGGCTTTACCAGCAAGGTAATGAAAAGAAAAGTATTTTTCATAGGCAACCCTCTTGGCGGGGATGATGGTATAGGGCCATATCTTTTTAAGGAATTGAAAAAGCATCCGAAGCTCAAGGGATTTGATATGCTGGAGCTTGGTGTAATAGGTCTTGATCTGATATCTTATGTGGAAGATGATGACCGACTCATAATTGTTGATGCTGTCCACTCCGAAAAGGACATTGGCAAGGTCGTTGTCCTGAAGGAAGAAGACCTCCTGAAAAAGCCGTTGGTTGTATCTCAGCATGACTTTGGTATTGAAGAAACAATGGAAGTGCTAAGAATGTTCAAACCGGGCCTGAAAGCAGTAAATATTATTGGCATAAATGTAAAGAGGATCAGGGCATTCGCAGACAAACTCTCTGATGAGATAATGAAGAAAATGCCTGAAATCAAGGAAGAGGTCATAGAAAGAATAATCGAGGCTTCGAGATAGAATGTGCTATGCAATACCTGCAAAGATAATAAAAATCAATGAAGATTCTGCTGAAGTTGATTATGGCGGAGTAATCAAGAAAGTAAATGTTTCCCTCATCGAAGACGCGAAAGCTGGTGATTTCGTTCTCATACATGCAGGCTTTGCAATAGAAAAGCTCGACAGGAAAAGCGCAGAGGAATCATTGCAGATAATAAGGAACCAAATCGCCGAGATGGAAAGGAATGGATGAAAAAATAATCCTGAACAGATATATCGGGAAGATAAAAAGTGATGCAAAAAAGCTAGGAAGAATCGTCACAATAATGGAGATTTGTGGCGGCCACACAAACACAATAATGAAGTATGGAATAAGGGATCTTCTTCCAAAAAACATAAGGCTTATCTCGGGCCCCGGATGTCCGGTCTGCGTAACTACGCAATTTGATATTGACTGCATGATTGAGATTGCAAAAAATGTTCCTGTCGCAACATATGGCGATATGATGAAGGTTCCTGGAAGCAATTCTAGCCTTGAAGATGCAAAAGCGAACGGAGCAAAGATATTTGAGGTTTATTCTGCAGAAGAGGTTCTAGAACTGAAAAAGAATAATCCTTCTGTTGTTTTTTTTGGAATTGGCTTTGAAACAACAGCACCGATGACAGCATTCCTTCTGAAAAAGAAAATCTGTGTTTATTCTGCACACAAGCTTGTTCCGCCGGCATTAACTGCCCTTCTTGACGGAGATGTAAGGATAGATGGATTTATTGAGCCAGGGCACGTGTCAACAATAATAGGGACAAAGCCATATCATAAGATAAAGATTCCTCAAGTAGTTGCAGGCTTCACTGCAGAAAGAATCCTCCGGGCAGTCAGCATCCTAGTGGAATTAATCGCGGAGAATAAGGACATTGTAATAAACGGCTATCCTGAAGCAGTAAAGGAAGAAGGTAATACTAATGCGCAGAGAATGCTGAATGAATATTTCAAGGTTGTCGATAGCGGCTGGCGCGGCCTTGGAATAATACCTAAGTCAGGCCTAGAGGTCAAGGACGGTAATTTAAATGCAAAAATAAAATATAAAAATATAATTAAAGAGGTTCCCCCGCCAAAGAAGACAGCATGCAGATGCGGAGAAGTGCTGAAAGGGCTTATTGAACCGGCAGAATGCCCTCTCTACAAAAAAGCATGCACTCCTGAAGATCCAAAAGGAGCATGCATGGTCAGTGCGGAAGGAAGTTGTGCGATTGCGTATAAGTATGGAAGATAATGCGGTGAATTATTCCGAACCGTTAAATTCCTGTTGATTGAGTTTATGCATCCCGTTTATTCCGACCATTCCTGCTGTTTTCTCAATTTCTTGTCGTCCGTTTCTATTGCTTTTTTGAAGAATAAGGTTGGATGCAACAACTTTATACATCTGTAGGATGAGGTTCTATATAAAGTCTGCTCCTCGGGAGAAGGATTAGACGATTTATGCAGCGTGATTAAAAAGTGGTAGCAGGAACGTAGGATTTAGTTTATTTTACTTCTTGAATCTTCCGTCATCTCTTGACTTTTTGAGTTTGTGCAGATTCTTTGAAAGCCATCCAACTTTATTCGCTTTGAAGAAGTCAAATTCTGGAACATAAGGTTTGATGTCTAATAATGGAGTGCCGTCAATAATGTCAACATTTTTTATGTGCAGCACATTCTTTTCTCTTTTAACTAATTGAACTACTGACATACCTATCGGATTCGGTCTGGATGGAGCTCTTGTTGAGAATACGCCGTGCTGTTCAGTGTCCATGTATGGCTTTACCAAAAGGCTGCCTCTTTTTGACTTGTGCATGTGGTAGAGTAGAATTATATGGGAGAATCCTTCAATGTCTTTCAGCCCTTCCGTAAAATCAGGATATATTTCTACTTGCCCCTCTATTCCCTTAGCTGCTTTGGGCTGTATGGGTGTGCCTTCTGACTTCTTATTAGGAGTGCGTATTAATCCTATTGGCTTGTAACTTACCATTTTATGAATATAATGATTGGAAGTTTATAAATGCTATCAAATATTTTTTAGTTGAAATTTTATCAAACAAAAATTTTTAAGAAATGGCGTTTTGCTCTGAGATAAATCTTACGATGCATATAGCAGCATATGCCAAACAAAATATATAAACACTCCTTCTTTCCCCGACTTCATGGATAAGGACATCATAAAACTCGCACATGGCTCTGGTGGGAAGGAGATGAATGAGCTGATTAAGAAGCTTGGATTCTCTTACAGGGGAAGATGGCAGAACTTTGATGATGATTCCGCCACATTTGAGATTGGAAAGAAGCATGAGCAGCTAGTGTTCACAACTGACACGTTTACAGTGACTCCAATCTTTTTCCCGGGCGGCAACATTGGCCACATTGCATTTTCCGGCACTGTAAACGACTTGCTGATGATGGGGGCAAAACCGCTTGGCTTGTCTCTTGGCATCGTAATTGAGGAGGGCTTTCCAAAAGAGGAGTTGCAGGAAATTATCGGGACAATAAAGGCGATTTCAGAAAAAACAAAAATCCCCATTGTGACTGGAGACACAAAGGTAATGGAAAAGGGAAAACTCGACAAGATAATAATAAACACATCAGGAATAGGCATAGCGAAAAGATTATTGGCAGAAAAGCCAATTCCTGGCGATAAAATCATTATTTCTGGCGGAATAGGAGAGCATGCGATTGCGCTGCTGTCAAAACGATTTAATTATGAAACAACTCTCATCACTGATTCGAAACCATTAGTTGAGGAGATTAATTCAGTTAAATGCATGATTAAGGTTGCAAAGGATCCCACCAGAGGAGGCATTGCTGCAATACTCAACGATATCTCTGAAAAGCATAATGTCGGAATTCTAATTGAGGAAGAAAAAATCCCGATGAAAGAAGAAGTGAAGAATGTTTCTGAGATGCTTGGCATAGACCCTTATGAACTCGCCTGCGAGGGAAGGTTTGTTTGTATCGCAAGTAAGGAAAACGCCGGGATTGTTGAAAAAAAGCTAAAACAATTCAACAAGGATGCTGGAATCGTCGGGGAGATTACTGATGACAACAAGGTAATCCTGCAAACGATCCTTGGAAAAAGAATCTTATCAATGCCATCTGGAAGGATTGTGCCGAGGATATGCTGAAAATGCACGAGCTGTCAATAACAAAAAAGCTTATTGAAATGATAGAAAAGGAAGCTAAGCAAAATAAAATAAAAACAATCACCTCTGTTACTGTCGAGCTTGGGAGCCTTACCTCCTACAAGAAAGAACCTTTGTCCTTTTATTTTGATGCACTGAAAAAAGAATCTGCGCTTATAAAAAAGACAAAATTAATAGTAAATGAAATAAAAGGAAGGTTAAAATGCGAATCCTGTGGAGAAGAAAGCACGATAGAAGAGCCATATATGATTTTCTGCCCGGAATGTGAATCATATAATGTTGGAATAGTGAAAGGAAAAGACTTTAAAATCCTGAATATTTCAGGCAAATAAAATGTGTGAGGAGTGCGGCTGTAATGGGGAGAAGCAGAAAGATAAAATGATTTTTCTAGATAAATCTGTAACAGAACTTAATGATTCTATTGCTGATAAGACAAGGATTTTTCTAAAAGAAAAATCCATACTCTGTATCAACATAATGGGGGCTCCTGGCAGCGGAAAAACAACTGTAATTGAAGGGATAGCAGATTTGATTCCCAGAAAAGAGATTGCCGTTATCCAGGGTGACCTAGAGTCTGATGTTGACAAAAAGAGACTTGAAAAGATGAATATCGAGACATTCCAGATAAACACTCACAGCGGATGTCATCTTAATGCAGATATGATTGAGAGCGCAATTTCCGGAATGAATCTTGATGGAAAGAAATATCTTTTCATTGAGAATGTCGGAAACCTTGTCTGCCCGGCCGGAGTGAAGATGGGTCAGCACATAAACATTGTCATCAGTTCTACAACAGAGGGCTCTGACAAGCCAAAGAAATATCCCCTTGTCTTTATGGATTCTAGGCTTATCGTGATATCAAAGTATGACTTAAAAGATGCTGTTGATTTTAACGAGAAAGGATATGTTGATGACATCGTCAAGATAAACGGAAGGGCAAGAATAATAAAAACATCTTCTAAAGATTCAGAATCCTTCACTGAAATGGCTCATTTTATAGAGCATGAACGGAAGCATCTTCTCGAAAGAGAGCACGAACATTGAATGAGAAATCAAAAAGAATCGCCAGATGACGTGATGCAGCCATCTGGTTGTTCCTTCCATTAGATTATTTCATATTTCTTCAGAATTTCGTTGCCCACACCACTTCCAGAGTGAACAATTCTGCCTCCGTCTATGACATGTACGCTGTTGCAATACTTCAAAAGCTCGAGTTCGTGGGTCGCTATGATCTTTGTGCAGTTGAGCGAACATATCAGCTCCATGATCTCCTTTCTTCCCCTCGGGTCAAGATGGCTTGTCGGCTCATCGAAAACAATTACACTAGGCTCCATCGAAAGGACTGCCGCGATTGAAACTCTTTTCTTCTGCCCAAGACTAAGGTGGTGGGGATTTTTGTCCTTCAGATGAAAAACTCCGACACGATTTAGCGCAGATTTTACTCGTTCATCAGTTTCTTTTTCGCTCAACCCCTGATTTCTCGGGCCAAATGCAGCATCTTCAAACACTGTCGCAGAAAAGAGCATGTCATCCGGATTTTGAAAAACAATCCCGACCTTGTTTCTTATTTCCCCCAGATTCTTTTTTTTCAGCTCAAGGCCACCTACAACAACAGAACCCCTCTTCGGCTCAAGAATTCCATTAAGGTGAAGAAGCAATGTTGTTTTCCCGGAGCCATTTCTTCCTATGAGGGCAACAAATTCGTTCTCTTTTATCCTGAGGCTTGCCCCGTTCAGCGATTTTGTTCCATCAGGATAGCAATGATGGAGGTTCCTAACCTGAATCATTATAACCCCTCGCAAGCATTGCCAGATATACTCTTTCGGACTGCTCATAGCTTCTCACGACGAGGTTTCCAATCATGCCTGAAACTGTCGCTGGCTTAAAGCTCTGTTTCTTTGAAAAGCATCTTGAATCGCAGGCATGCCGCATCCGGTGTATGTTGTCAATAAAAAGGAAGAGGTATCTGTAGAAGAAAGACAGCATCAGTATGAATATTTTCGGGGTTTTAAAGAATTTTAAAGCTTCAAGAAAGCCTGAAAATGTTGTTGTGCTCATCAAAAGAGTTATTATTGTGATGGATGATGCTGATTTCGAGAAGAGCAGTACTGCCTTTGAAAAGGGGAGAAAAAAAAGAAATAAGAGGAATGGAAGGCAGATTGCAATTCTTCTGAGAAAGAACATGACTGGAACCTTTGAAAGAAGGATTGCAATAACGATAAGCGGCATAATTATAAGCACTGGATAAAAATTATTAAATGCAGTTATTATCAAAATCAATAAAAAAGAAAGAATCATCTTCGTTCTGGAATCTATTTTGTGAACCACCGAATCAAGCCTGCTGTATTTGTCTATGTATTCATGATGCATTCTTGCTCTTCCTCATTGCAAGATGGCCTATTCCAAGCCCGAGGCCAAGTACAAGGGCCATCCCTGCAGCCTCAGAGATAAAACTTCCCAGGTATCCTTCAATGCCGAAAGCGGAGTAATCAGGCATAGGGGAAGCGGTGTACAGCTCCTCTGCACGCTCAATGAATCCAAGATTCTCTGCAACCCTTTCAAGACCATCCGGATGCTCCGAGGCTATCGGCAGAAGCAGAGATACAATAAGCATTGACGCAATCAGAAACAGGAGAGAGTATTTGTATATTGCCTTCATCTTGCCTCACCCCCTGGAGAGATTTTCTCCAGCTCAAGTAAATCAGGCCTTGTCTTTTTAATGAACAGGATAACACCAAGGGTTATTATGCCCTCGCCTATCCCGATTACTGCATGGATTGGCACCATTGCAATTATTGCTCTGCCAAGACTCACAGTTCCGCTCAAAGCGAGCAGCAATGAACAAACAAACGAAGCCACAACAACACTAAGCCAGGCACTTATAAAAACAGGGATTGCAATATTCTTCTTCATGACTTTTTTCAGCAAAAGATAAATGTAGTATCCTGTGAAAGCTCCAATAATTCCCATGTTGAACACGTTCGCCCCGAAAACGACAATTCCGCCGTCAGCAAAAAACAGCGCCTGTATAACCAGCACCAAAGTCATTATTATCAATGCTCCGTATGGCCCGAAGATAACTGCAGCGAGGACTGCTCCAAGAAGATGCCCGGATGTTCCCCCTATGCCTATCAAAGAAAAGTTGAGCATCTGTGCCCCGAATATTGCCGCTGCAAGAACAGCAAGAAACGGCACATGCTTCTCCCCGATAACCTTCCTTGATTTCCTGAAAGCAAGAACCCAAAAAACAAAAACAACAGCATACAAAATCAATGATACAGGCAAACTCAAAAACCCGTCAGGTATGTGCATAATATCACCTCAACAGGCTGAAGGAAATGCCTATATTTAAATCTTGCTACTTTTTAAAAAAACGTAACACTTCTAATATTCTGAAGTGCTACGCGTTTATATTTGTGTAGAAATATTTCAACGGAATGTTTTTCTTTTTCGCAAGCTTCTTTGCAGACTCGTATTCTGGAGAAACAGTAACTGTCTTATCATTCCTCTTTCCTACCTTTATCTTCAGCAGACCGTGCTTTGTTCTCACTTGCTTTAGCTCCCTGTCAAGAACAACTCGATTGACTTTATTTATCCTTATCCCGAAGGTTGTTGTTTCCTCGAACATAAGCTCGATGAGCTTATGCATGTTGTCTCTCCTGCAGGTTACTGAAAGCAGCATTCCTATCCTGTTCTTTTTCATAACCACTGGCTGAATAAATGCATCTGTCGCTCCTGCTTTAATCAGTCTTTCGATAACATAGGGATAGACCTCTGTATTCATGTCATCTATATTTGTCTCCAGCAGAATTCTTTCATCAAGCATCGTGTCGCACTCGATAATTTCAAGGGCGTTTCTTATTGGCAGCTTCTTTGTCCCGTTGCCAAATCCTCTTTTCCTTGGCTTTATCAGTTCAATAGGAATAAAATCATCAACTATTGTTTTTAGTATTGCTGCTCCTGTCGGAGTTACAAGCTCTGAATTAATGTCAATCTGCTCCATTGGAAAATCCTTCAACAATTCCCTGACAGCAGGGACCGGAAGCTCTAGAACGCCATGAGCACACCTCGTCTTTCCTTTTCCATCACTTACCCTTCCGCAGAAAACCCTTTCAGGAGAAATCCTGTCGAGAAGTATTGCAGCAGAAACAATGTCGATTATTGAGTCTATTGCCCCAACCTCATGGAAATGTATATTTTCAACTCCGCAGCGATGGACCTTTGCCTCTGCCTTTGCAAGGTTGAGGAATATTCTTTTGCCAAGCTCCTTTGCATTAAGACAGAGTTTGCTGTCATCAATTATTCTGTAGATGTCAGAAATGTGCCTGTGCTCCTGCTCCTCCCCTGCGTTTACAATGAAGGTTGTTCCGTGTTTTCCAGATTTTATCTTTACGCTATAATTTTCCAGACTCAATTTAGAAAGTTCATTTAGAAGAAAATCCTTCCTGATTCCCAAATCAAGCAGTGCCCCTACAACCATGTTCCCGCTTATTCCAGAATGGCAGTTAAAGTAGAGTGCTTTCATTTTTTATTTATCATCGAAGCAAAGTATCCTGCTCCAAATCCATTATCTATATTTACAACCGCAATCCCGGGAGAGCAGCTGTTTAGCATTGTCAACAGGGCAGACAATCCCTTGAAGCTTGAGCCATAGCCAACAGAAGTTGGAACAGCGACAACAGGTGCACTCGAAAGCCCTGAAACGACAGAGCCGAGAGCCCCTTCCATCCCTGCAACAACAATTATCACTTTCGCATCATTTAGTTTATCTGTGTTTGCAAGAAGCCTGTGTATTCCTGCCACACCCACATCGTATAATCGTTGAACAGAGTTGCCCATCACCTCTGCAGTTATTGCGGCTTCCTCTGCGACAGGAATGTCAGAAGTACCTCCAGTTATGACAAGTATCTTTCCTTTGCTCTTTGTCTTTCTTTTGTTAAACCAGGCAATCCTTCCTGAGTCAGAATACTTTATCTTTTTATCAAGATGTTTTATTCCTTCAAACTGCCCCTTGCTCATCCTAGTCAACAATACGGTGTCTTTCCTTTGCCTCATTGCAAGAAATATCTTTCCTATCTGCTCTGTTGTCTTGTTTTCGCAGAAAACCACCTCTGGAAATCCCCTTCTTCTTGCTCTTCCGTGGTCAAGCTTGGCAAATCCCAAATCCTGATAATGTTTCATTTTATTCCGGCATTGAGGCTTCCTGTCCTGTACCCCTGAATATCAAGAGCCACATATCTGAAGCCTAGTCGCTTTAGCTTTTCTGATATTATTTCTGAGTTTTTAAGGACAATGCCCATCTCATTATTAAGAGTTTCTATTCTTGCAATAACTCCGTGATGCCTTAATCTCACCTGAGTCAAGCCAAGTCCCCTCAGGAAATCCTCTCCCTGCTCAACAATCTTTAACTTGACGGGCGTAATCCTCTCGCCGTAGGGGATTCTTGAGGCAAGGCATGCCATCGCAGGCTTATTCCATGTTGGAAGGTTGAGTAGCTTTGAATATTTCTCTATCTCCTTTTTTCCAATTCCGGCCTCAATAAACGGGCTTCTTAATCCAAGCTCAACAACTGCCTTCCTGCCCGGCCGATAATCTAACAGATCATCCTTGTTTGAGCCGTCAAGAACGTTCTTTATCCTTAGTTTCTCTGCTGCCCTCTTGACTGCGCTAAACTCGGACTTCTTACAATAATAGCACCTGTCAGCAGGATTGCTTGAAAATATATCGTCCTCGAGAGCATTTGCCTTTATTACGATGTGCTTCACACCAAGCTTTTTTGCAAGTCTTTTTGACTCCCTGAGCTCCTTTCTTGGAAATGAACAGGAATCAATGGTTATTGCAACCGCTATTCTTGCCTCTCTCGCAGCGATTGCCAAAAGGAGGGTGCTGTCCTGTCCTCCTGAAAAGGCAACTGCCACATCATTCATCCCCTTGATTATGCTCTTAAGTTTTTCTAGCTTATTCATTGCAGCAATGGATGGGCGCCAATTTTATAAATATTGCGTAATCCTTTTATATAAGAGAAACATAACGCCGCCTATGGAGAAGGTAACGAGAAAAGGGATTGCATTTAACAGGAAGCAGCTTGAGGAGTTTGATTCCTTCATAAAAAGAAAGGGTTTTAAGAACCGCTCAGACGCAATAAGAAAGCTGATAACTGACGCTCTTGTCGAGGAAAAGAAGCTTAATCCTGAAAGCAGAATGACTGCCACTCTGACAATGGTTTACAACCACCATAACCATGACGTTCAGCACAATCTCACCCACATTCAACACCATCATCATGGCCTGATAAGGAGCTCACTTCATGTCCACATGGACAATGACAATTGCCTGGAGGTATTGATTCTCGAGGGAACGGTAAAAGACATCAGGAGTCTTTCAGACGAGATGGCTGCTGAAAAGGGCGTAAAGCACGCCAAATTAATTCTGACTGATATTTGCTAGGTATGCCTGGCCAAGGCAAATGCCGCCGTCGCCTGAAGGAATGTATTTGTTCACAAGAACCTCTCTCTCCAGCATAAAGCCTGAAATCATCCTGTTATAAGCAACTCCTCCTGAAAGGACTATTGCCTTGTTCCTTGTTTTCGCTATGTTGAATAAGCCCTCGGCCAGGTACTGTTGCGCTGTTGCTGCAAGTCTTCCCTTGTCCTTATCGATGTTGCTAAGAATGAATTCGATTAGAGGCGTTGTCATCAATACGTTGTTTTTTATGAGGGGCTCAAAATCATAGGGCAGTGTCGCCCTGCCCTCAAGAACCATCGCCGGCCTGCCGTCATAGCTCCTGTAATCGCAGAATCCGAGCAACGCAGAAACAGCGTCAAGTATTCTTCCGGCGCTTGTGGTGACTGGAATGTTAAAGTTCTGTTTTAATTGGTTAAGATGCAGGTTAGTTTGCTTTTCATCAAATATTTCCATTCTCAATAGCTCTTTCTCATCCATGAATCCTGATAATATCCCGAACAGCATCTTTTTCGGGTAGAATGTTGCAGAATCCCCGCCGAGCTGAGGCTGCTCTTCAAGGTGTCCAAGCCTTTCAAATTTATTTCCATTGCAGATGTCAAAAACCTCTCCGCCCCATATATTTCCGTCCTCGCCATAGCCAAGGCCATCCATCGCAATGCCAACGTAATCCCTTAAACCATGCTCTGCTGCAACACTTGCGACATGTGCTTTGTGGTGCTGCAGTTGAACAAGCCTTGCATTGTATTTTTCTGCAAGCTCTCTCGCAAAAAGGGTTGAATTGTATTCCGGATGCAAATCGCAGACAACAATCTCCGGCTTCAGCCTTGTTAATTTAATCATTCGCTCTGCCGATTCCTTCAGGAAATTAGATGTCTCAAATTTTGCAGTATTGCCTATGTATTGGGAAAGGAAGCATCTGTTCTTCTTTGCTCCGCAGATTGCATTGTTGAGCTCTGCACCCAGTGCGATAGTTTCCCTGAAGCACGTTTGCAGCTCAAGAGGCATTGGCGTAAAGCCCCTGCTTCTCCTCAGGAAAAAAGGCTTGTTGCTGATTACCTTGATAACTGAATCATCACATCTGTTGAC
>JAFGPE010000108.1 GCA_016926055.1 Candidatus Woesearchaeota archaeon
AAGAATTTGGGATTGGAATGATATTTTTATGAAGTTTTATCATTCATCTTAGTAGTCACTCTCTTATAAATCTTTCTTCCTTTGTGATAATAACAAACCTTTATATACATTGATTCTTTTAAAATTGTGTAATAGTTATATTTGTAAAAAAGAGGTGCAATCATGAACAAAGCAGAGCAATTTATTCTCTGGTTCGACCAGCTTTGTATCGAGGATGTTCCTCTTGTCGGTGGCAAGAACGCTTCACTGGGCGAGATGTATTCCAATCTTTCGAAAAAAGGAGTTAATGTTCCAAACGGCTTCGCAGTCACAGCGGCAGCATACCGCTACCTTCTTGACAAGGCAAACCTGAGGGGACAGATTGCTGATGCACTTAACGGCCTGAATACATCAGATATGAACAATCTTGCAGAGCGTGGAAGAAAGGTAAGGCAGATTATAAGGAATGCAGAGTTTCCTCCTGAATTGAAGAATGCCATCGTTGAGGCATATGGTCATCTGTGTAAGCAGTACGGGGAAAACACAGATGTGGCTGTAAGGAGTTCTGCAACAGCAGAAGACCTGCCCGATGCCTCCTTTGCAGGGCAGCAGGAAACCTACCTTAACATACGGGGAGAACTTTCATTGATTGATGCATGCAAGAAATGCTTCGCTTCCTTGTTCACGAACAGGGCGATATCCTACCGTGCAGACAAGGGGTTTGACCAGTTTTCAATAGCACTTTCGATCGGAGTCCAGAAAATGGTCAGGTCTGACCTTGCATGTTCCGGCGTGATGTTCTCAATCGACACCGAGTCTGGCTTTAAGGATGCAGTCTTCCTTACTGGCTCATATGGCTTGGGCGAGAATGTTGTTCAGGGTGCAGTCAACCCAGATGAGTATTATATATTCAAGCCGACATTAAGGGAAGGCTACCGTTCGATAATCTCAAAGAAAGTGGGTTCGAAAGAGATAAAGATGATTTATGACGAGCATGGCAACAAGCACACAAAGAATGTTCCTGTTGACCCTGATGACAGGAAACGCTTTGTTCTTAATGATGAAGAGATTCTTACTCTTGCGAGGTGGGCGTGTTCTATTGAAGACCATTATAGTTGCAAGGCAAATCACTTTAAGCCCATGGACATGGAATGGGCAAAAGATGGTATTTCAACCCAGCTTTTTATCGTGCAGGCAAGACCTGAGACAGTCCAGTCGAGGAAGGATGTGTCGAAATTAAAGGAATATGTTCTTCTTGAAAAAGGAAATACCCTTGTAGTTGGGCACAGCGTTGGCTCGAAGATAGGCCAGGGCAGGTCCCACATCATAAAGGACGTAAAAGGCATCTCCCAGTTCAACAAGGGAGAAGTTCTTGTGACAGAGATGACTGATCCGGACTGGGAACCAATAATGAAGATTGCCTCTGCCATTGTGACTAATAGGGGAGGAAGGACATGCCATGCTGCAATAATCAGCAGGGAGCTTGGAATCCCTTGCGTTGTCGGGACAATCGATGGCACACAGAAGATTCCAAGTGGAAAGGACATCACAGTTGACTGCTCGAAAGGCGATGAGGGAACAGTTTACGAGGGCTTGCTTAAATACAAGGTGGATGAGACAGACTTAACTAGTCTTCCGAAGCCAAACACAAAAATCATGATGAATGTTGGCAATCCTGAGCAGGCATTTGAACTTTCATTTATACCGAACCAGGGCGTCGGGTTGGCAAGGGAGGAATTTATAATCAACAACGCAATAAAGGTACATCCTCTGGCGCTAATGGAATTCGACAAAGTTCAGGATGCTGAAGCAAGACGCATAATTGAGGAGTTGACTTTTGGTTATGTAAACAAGGCCGATTATTTTGTCGACAAGCTCGCAGAAGGCGTTGCAATGATTGGTGCAGCGTTCTATCCGAAGGACGTAATTGTCCGGTTGAGCGATTTCAAGAGCAACGAATATGCAAATCTTATTGGTGGCAAGAGCTTTGAGCCAAAAGAGGATAATCCGATGATTGGCTGGAGGGGGGCCTCGAGATATTATGACCCCAAGTACAGGAAGGGCTTTGCCCTTGAATGCAGGGCCCTGAAGAGGGTAAGGGATGAGATGGGACTAAAAAATGTCATTGTCATGATTCCGTTCTGCAGGACAATCACTGAGGCAAAGAAATGCCTTGCGGAGATGGAATCAAACGGCCTTAGGAAAGGAGAGAATGGACTAAAGGTTTATGCGATGTGTGAAATTCCCGCAAATGTCATCCTTGCAGATGAGTTCCTGAACATTATTGACGGATTTTCCATCGGCTCAAATGATTTGACGCAATTGACTCTTGGCCTTGACCGTGATTCAGAGCTTGTCGCTCACATCTATTCTGAACGGGACGAGGCAGTGAAGAGATTGATACGGCAGGTGATAGATGTCTCGAACAGGAGAGGAAAATACATTGGCATTTGTGGGCAGGCCCCTTCTGACTACGAGGACTTTGCCATCTTCCTCGTCGAAGCAGGCATCAATTCAATGTCCTTGAATCCTGACACAGTAATCAAGACAACACTGAAGATTTCAGAGACAGAGAAACAATTAGGAAAATAAGATTATTTATGATAATTGTTAATTCTTTACTTTTTAGATTAATTCATTCACCCAAACACTTATAAATGATTGCATTATCGTTCAGAATAATCTGTTTGATTGGAGGTTCTTATCATGCCGGCAAAAAAAGGAGACAAGGTGAAGATTGATTACACAGGAACACTGGATGATGGCACAGTGTTTGATAGCTCAACACACGGCGACCATTCTCATCCTATTGAATTTGTAATGGGTGAGGGGAAGGTTATTCCAGGCTTTGAAAATGCAGTCTACGGCATGGAGAAAGGAGAAGAGAAGCAGATTAAGATTCTGCCAAAAGATGCGTATGGTGATGCAAAGCCAGATATGGTAAGAAAGATTCCCAAGGATGTCCTTCCAAAGGACAAGGAGATAAAAGCGGGAATGATGCTGATGATTGCAGCTCCCAACGGAATGCAGTTTCCTGCTAGAGTCACCGCAGTGGATGAGAAAGAAGTTACACTTGACATGAACCATCCTCTTGCAGGCAAAACATTGAATTTCAAGATAAAGCTGGTTGATGTACAATAATCTTTAAATATAACCTCTTTCCTGGTCACTATCGGTGATGCACATGGTCAATGTTGCAATAAATGGTTTTGGAAGGATTGGAAGACTGGTTTTAAGGGCAGGGATTAACGACCCTGGTCTGAATTTTGTAGCGATAAACGATCTCGGAGATAAAAAAGTCGCGCAACATCTCTTCAAGCACGATTCGATTCACGGCACTTTTGAGGGTGATGTTTCTCTTGACGGTGATTTTCTTGTTGTGAATGGCAAGAGAATAAAGTTCGCTGCTGAGAGAGATCCAGCAAAGCTGCCTTGGAAAGAGCTGGCTGTTGACATAGTTGTCGAGTCGACTGGTGTTTTTACCGATAAGGAAGGTGCGTCAAAGCATCTTGCAGCAGGCGCAAAGAAAGTTCTGATTTCTGCTCCCGGGAAGAATGTTGACGCAACAATAGTTATGGGAGTTAATGATGATGTTTATGACAAGGCAAAGCACAATGTCATCTCAAATGCCTCATGTACAACAAACTGTCTTGCTCCGATGGTCAAGGTATTGCACGAGAACTTCGGGGTGAAGCAGGGGCTGATGACAACAGTGCATGCTGTTACAAATGACCAGGTCGTGATTGATGTTGCCCATAAGGACTTGAGGAGGGCAAGAAGCTGCATGATGTCGATAATTCCAACGACAACCGGAGCTGCAAAGGCGGTTGGAGAAGTGGTGCCTGCGCTTAAGGGAAAACTGGATGGCTATGCAATGAGAGTTCCCGTGACAGATGGTTCAGCTACAGATTTCTGCTGCGAGCTTGAAAAGGAAGCAACTGTAGAGCAGATTAATGAGGCATTTAAAAAGGCGGCAGAGGGAAAGCTGAAGAACTTCCTTGAGTACAGCGCAGATGATTTGGTGTCCACTGACATAATCGGCAACAAACATTCCTGTATTTTTGACTCAAAACTCACAAAGTCATACGGCAAGTTCATAAAGGTAATGGGTTGGTATGACAATGAGTGGGGTTACAGCTGCAGGATGATTGATGTCCTGAAGAAGATGCTTTAGTTTTATTTTATTGTATTTTATTTCTGAAAAAGGCGGCTGATGAGCAACATGAATAGAAGAGAATTTAGCAAGCTACTTGGATTCAGTGCACCCCATTTTCTTACCGGCGGAGCTGCACTTTCTCAAGAAAAATCTCTCGAGAAAAGAGTGAATGAAGTCAAGCAATGGCTAAAGCAAAATCCTAGAGTGAAGTATTCTGCCGAGAAGATTGACGAATTATTTGACGATGAAAGATTCGAGTTATTTAGGAATATTGAAAAATACCGTGGCTCAACAAAGAACTTCAGGGAGAATCCAGAAACAAAAGCAAAGTCAGGAAAGATTTCTTATGCAGCATATAGAGTCATGGCATGGCTGACTGACCATTTCAACACGGAAGGCAGAACGCTTTCCGGAAACCTGAGGCTCGCACCAGGGAAATTTGAAAGATTCGGGAAAGCCCTCCTTGATGCAGAGAAAAGACATGGCGTTGATGCAAGAGTCATAAATGGCCTGCTGGGTATTGAAAGCGGGTGGGGAAATAATCTTGGGAAGTATAATGCATTCTGTATGTTGGTTTATAATTCAATAAGCAATGACAATGAATTTGCTGAAAAATATAGAAAACAATTCATAGAATATCTTAGTTTCTGCAAGAACAACAATCATCACCCTCTTCGCTTTAAATCATCGCGCGCCTGTTGCATTGGTGCAGGGCAGTTTAGTCCAGAGGACCTTAACGAATATTTTTGCGGAAAAGATGGTGACTCAGGAGATGCGAATCCTGAAGATATTGAGGATGCAATCTATTCAATAGGTTATTTCCTGAGTCATGCCAATGGAACAAGGCCCTGGATTAAAGAACAGACCGATGAGCTTATTGCTGAGCTCGACAGCAAAAAAGATGACAACGGCGTTTGGAACTTCACTGATGTCGATGGTAGAGCATTGAGGAAAAAGTATTCAAACTGGGCCAACGTCTATCGTTACAATCATAGCAATTATTTTGTAGCTGCTGTGTTTGAACTTGCAAAAGAATCCAGAAAGCTAACGCCCGTGCTGGAAGTCACTCCGCCTAGAATGAGAAAATATGAATTGCCCTCTTTGGATACTCTTAGCACTCAATAATTCTTTCCTCTGTCACAACCTTGTTTACTTCGACATCATGCGGCTCAGCCGGAATTCTGTCCACAATCTGCGATTCAAGAGCAAGTCCAATCTTCGGAGCTTTTGCTTTGCTCAGTAGCCTATCGTAATAGCCATGTCCATGTCCAATCCTTCTGCATTCTCTGTCGAAGGCAACCCCGGGCACAATGATTAAGTCGATTTCATACATTTCAATTTTATTTATCTTCACCGGCTCCAAGATTCCAAAACATCCTTCCTTCAATTCGCCAAGGGATTTTATCTTCGACAGAATAAGTTTCTTGTTCTTTTTATCTGTCTTCGGCACAGCAACTGTTTTTTCCTTTAGTGCCTCTTTAATCATTTCAATTGTACAGACCTCTTTGCTCTTCGAGACATAGAAGAGAACAGACTTTGCTTTTTTGTATTCCGGAAGGCGAAATAATAATCTTTTTATCTTTTTACTTTTTCTTAATATTCCTTCAGAAGAAATAGAATTTCTTCTCTCAAGGAGCTGCTTTCTTATTGCGCTCTTCATTTTATTCTGGACTCAATTATTTTCCTGTAATCTCTTTGATATGGTTTATTCTGTTCTGTATTAGTGCTTCTGTCCCTATGTCCTTTCTGAACTCAACAGGCCCCTTTACAGAATCTAGAGCGCTCTGGGCGGCCTGCTCTGCTTCCTTAAGATTGTTTCCTGTGCCGACAAAGGCAACCGCCCTCGAGCCGAGCATATATAAGCCATCTTCTCTTTCATCCACTGAAGCAAAATAAACCTTTGCAGAATCAATGTTACCGATCTCAATCTTCTCATTTTTTACAGGCTTTTCAGGATAGCCCTTGGGAACAGCATATTTGCACACTGTTGCTTTTTTCTCAAACTCTACATTTGTTTTGCTAAGCGTTCCATTTATCAAGGCCATGCACACATCTATGAAGTCTGTTTTCAGCAACGGCAACACATTCATCGCTTCAGGATCTCCGAACCTGCAGTTGTATTCAATCAGCTTGACCCCCTCCTTCGTCAGAATGAAACCGCCGTACATTATGCCCTTGAAATAATGTCCTGTGTGCCTGTAGAGTGCTTGGGCCATTTTCTCAGTTATCCTGTGCGCTTCCCTCACATGCTCTGGCTTCAGGAACGGCAGCAGATGGTCCTCTGAGCTGTAGCTTCCCATACCTCCTGTGTTTGGTCCCTTGTCACCATCGTATGCTCTTTTGTGGTCCTGCGCAACAGGGCAATCAACAACAAATCTTCCGTCGCAGAATGACTGGAGAGAAAATTCCTCTCCGATTAATTTGTCCTCAACAACAACTATGTTGTGTTCATTCAATACCTCTTTGCAATACTTCAGCGCTTCCTCTTTTGTCTGGAAATGGTCACCTTGAACCCTTACTCCCTTGCCCCCTGTTAATCCATCTGGTTTGATTACAATCCCTGACAGAGTGTCCATGAATTCAGAGATTCCGTCTACTGTCTTGAACGAGTCATACCTTGGGCTGCCAGGCACGCCGTACTTCCTCATCACTTCTCGTGTGAACGACTTGCTTGTCTCGAGTTGTGCAAGCTCCTTTGTCGGGCCAATTGCAGGAATCTTCTTCGTTGCGAGAAAGTCAACAATCCCTGCTTCGAGAGGCGCTTCAGGGCCGATTACCGCAAAATCAGGTTTTTCCTCATCGACAAAATTTCCGAGCGCACTGAAGTCGCCAAGCTTCGCAATAATGTACTTTGAGCTAAGCTTCACAATTCCGGGATTCTTTGCAGAAATAAAGCTTATTAATTCTGGATTCTTATTGCTGCTTTTTATAGCTTCAGCAAGAGCATGCTCTCTTGCCCCATTTCCAACTAGCAAGACCTTGACCATAACACCACCCCTCTTACTGATGATAGGATTGTTGTTTTAAATAGTTTTTGGAAAACTTATTGTTACCAGTGGTTTGTTGTCTTAGACAAGCTAATCTGCCTTGTCAGATCAACATCATGACTGTTAAAATATCCGGCTCCATCCCATCCCCGTGGCAAATCACAGAGATTCAGAACACCCCAACTTTCGACTGGATATACTTGCATGAAACCTGAAAGGTGGTTAACTACTGCCGCTTCTAGCGTCATAGCTAATGGAGTATCCTTGTTAGTTATCACAGCCGATTGAAAAAGAACACCATATTGTCTTTTGTATTCAAACGGGCAAAAAAAGTGCATTCTGCGACCTTTCAAACATGCTACTCCTATTTTTGGATTCAAATTCATGACTCTGCCGGCAGCATACAATGCACCGTCTAAGCAAAATCATCTCTGGTCTTTTCCCACTTGTTCAGCTCTTCTCACTAGCTGCAGCAGACGTTCTGACTTCGCATATGCCATCGCTTCCATTTCTTTTAGTACAGTTTCATATGGTTTTTCCAGCATCGTCGCGTGGGAAACAGACAGATGTTTATATTTCTTACTTCATCTTACTTTAATCCGTAAGATTTTCGACTTAAAAACAAGCATGGAAATATTTATATACTAACATCAATTCAATTGAACTATGGACGAACTAAAAGAGGAGTGCGGCGTTGCTGCAGTTTGCATTGAGGACGAGTCCAAGGAGCGGGGAAGGGCTGTCCATTTCCTCTACAGGATTCTTCTGAACCTCCAGCACAGGGGCCAGCTTTCCGCCGGAATAACGACTTATGATTCTGGCAGGGACCAGCTCATAGATACGTACAAGAACCTAGGTACTGTAAATGAGGTTTTCAAGACGAGCTTCCCGATTCTTGCCAGCAAGATATTTGCAAGATATGCTGCAAATAAGGGCATAGGTCATGTGAGATATGCGAC
>JAFGPE010000109.1 GCA_016926055.1 Candidatus Woesearchaeota archaeon
CCTCAATCTTTTTTGTAAAGGCAGGCATTATCGGCTTCAGTGAAATATTGATATTTTTTACAAGATTAGCGCAAAGGGTTATCACCTTATGCGCTTTCTCCCTATCGTCTTTAATCAGTTTCCATGGCTCATTGTCCTGGAAATACTTGTTGCCCAGAGAACTTACCTGAAGAATCGCTTTTACAGCTTCCCTGAACTCAAACGTTTGATAGTATTCTTTTATTTTATCAAAATAGGGAAGAGTCTGCTTCACAAACGCCTCATCTTCAACAGTTGACAGCTTTGAATCGAAGTTCTTGTTTGCAAAAGACAATACCCTGTAAAAGAAGTTTGCAATGTTTGAAACCAGCTCAGAGTTTACCCTTTCCGCAAAATCATGAAGGTCGAGGTCAATGTCAGACAGGCTGTGCGTGAGATTTGCAGCATAATAAAACCTGAGCAGTTCGGGCTCTGCAATATCCAGGAATTCCTCTGCAGTGAATAATGTGCCTCGGCTTTTTGACATCTTCTCCTTGTTAACAGTCAGGAAGCCATGCACAACAATGTTCGAAGGCAATGTGAATTCTGCACCCATCAGCATTGCTGGCCAGAAAAGAAGATGAAAGTAAATAATATCCTTGCCGATAAAATGGATTATCTCGCCATTCTTCCAGTAGTCGTCAACATTCTCATTGTGCTTGTCGCAATAGTTCTGTGCAGAAGCTATGTATCCAATCGGGGCATCAAGCCAGACATAATAATATTTATCTGTCTCGCCGGGAATCAAAAAGCCAAAATAGGGGCCGTCCCTTGAGATGCACCAGTCCTCTAGGCCGTCATTCACCCATTTCAGGACATGGTTCTTTACTTCCTCCTGCAGGTTCTTGTTGCCTGTAATATATTTCCTTAGCTTTTCCGAGAAATCGCTCAGCTTAAAGAAGTAGTGCTTTGATGTCTTTCGCACAGGAGGATTGCTGCATATCGTGCAATAGGGCTCGACAAGGTCGGTTGTCTTATAGGCAGAGTTGCATTTCTCGCACACGTCCCCGTATTGGTCCTCTGCACCGCACTTGGGGCATTTTCCCTTGACATACCTGTCCGGCAGAAAGCGCTTACAGTGCTCGCAATAGGTCTGCTCCACATCCTTCTGGTAGATATAGCCTTTCTCTTTTAGTCTGGTGAAGATTAAGTCAGAATACTTCTTGTTCTCAGGAGAATTGGTCGTGTAGTAATTGTCAAACTCTATAAGAAAATTCTTAAAATCCCTCTGGTGCTCTGTAAAATATTTTGCAATCAGCTGCTCTGGCTTGATTCCTTGTTTTCTTGCATTAATCTCTATCGGAGCACCATGTGTATCGTCTGCGCAGCAGTAGATTGCTTTCTTCCCTATAAGCTTCAGGAATCTTACAAATACATCGGTCTGTATATACTCGACAAGATGCCCGACATGTATAGAACCATTTGCATAAGGCAATGCACTTGTCACCAAAACCTTATTTTCCTCAGCCATATCACGACGATAATCGGGAATGATTTAAATACTTTGTTGTGGATTTTGCTGTTTATCCCGTTCTCCAGGAATTTATCCTGTTTTCTTAGTGAAATTTTAATATCCTGGAAACACACTGAAGAATGCATCCTTCAATCGGAGGATGCTGCAGCAAGAGAAGCAGCAAAAGATGAGGGAAAGCATGTCATCCGCTTGGCACAGACTTACCCCTTTGCTGCTTCTCGCATTTTATTAGAAATATCATAGGAACATGAAGAGAAAGTTTGAGGGGAGTTAATAGAACTCAATTTTCCCTTCATGCCCTGATGATTGTGATCAGTCTACCATTACATCATCAAGTTCTTGACCATTAAAGCGCTTTCCGTTAACAATATCCTTGAAGGATTTCCTGTTCTTAATCCTGTTAATCTCTTCAAGCACTTCCGTATCGTTGTCTTTCAGCATTTCTTCACCTATGTTAGGGCGCATATCGCCATTGCATGGCTCCAGCCAAGCGGAGTGTTCTCGTTATGGATATTTGTATTGCCAAAATACAACTCTGGCAATTCTCCTCTTAAGTTTAGAGCCGAATATGTCTTGAGCATGTAATGCCTGTACTTCTTCTTCATCCCGAGGTCCTTGCATATCTTTGCAAGCCACGGAAAGCCGAATGTCCATTCTGCTTCTGAGCCGTTGTTGTAATATTTGTCTCCGACGTATCTTATAACGCCCTTTCCCCTCACAAGAATTGATTCAACATTCTCGAGAATTTTTAATGCCTGTTCCCTGGATATGACATCGTAAGGATAGATTAACGACAATAGAGCAAGGTCGACAATCTTCGTCTCAGATTCCCTTGGTAGCAATGCGTTAAGGGCATGCTCTCCTTTTGCAATCAACTCCTTTTTTACAGGAACAATGCCGTCTATTGCCTTTAAGCCTGCAACACATGCGCCGACAGAACTTGCATGAACCTCATCGTTCTCCTCCCACATCCCGTTGTCCTTATCGTGCCAGTATTCAATTGCAGCAAGATAATCGACAAGCTTCCTTATTATCATCAAATCAATGCCATTCCTTATTATCTTAACTCCTTTCCTCTCAAGATCAGCCATCTTGAACAAAAGAGCCCCTATTGCGTCATTCTGCTTATTTCCCCATGTGCCGGGGATCTCGCATAAGGTGAGAGGACAATATCTTGGATGAATATAATGGTCAGCATGATTTGGCCTTTTTGCTATTGCGCCATCAATCTTTGATTCGTGCTTCCTGAGGAGGTCAAGAAGAGCCCTGTAGGTTTTCACAACAGCGTCGTGGTCGTTTACAGCCTCCAGACCAAGAGCCTCATATATATTGTCTCGTATCCACACCTTATCGTAGCCTGTTAGCTTGTTAGGCGAAGCGCTAAACAAACCATGGTCATTCTGCAATTCCTTCAGCTTTCTTGCAATCAATTTTCTGAGTATCGCTTTTATCATAACACTCCCCAATTGTATGCTACTGTTAAGTAATAACTAGTATATAAATCTTTCGATTTTGATGCTACTGTAAAGTAGTATTGGAAAAGATTTATAAAGAAATGGAAAAACCTGTTTGGTTGCACAATTACTCCAGTTCTTTTCATGCAACCAAACTTTAAGCTTCCATGTAACTTAACATCCTTTCGTAGAGCACAAATTTCCTTCTCGCCTCCTCAATCATGTTCTTTTTCTTTGTTGACCTGACAAATTCACCAAATTTTCTCATGAAATAAGGGGACACCCCTGATAATTTCAATGTTCAAAAATTAATGTGCAATATTGAAATATGAGTTGTCATCTACTCAAACTCCACTTCTCCATCCTCAATTTAGAAATCTTTAAATACTACTTGTACTTACTGTACTTACAGGTGTTACTTGTGCAGGTTTTGTACAGCAAGCATGCAAGAGAAAGGATGGTTTTAAGAGGCATATCTCAGCCGGAGGTTGAGGATGCGATAAAAAAAGGCTCAAAGGAGCTGCAAAAGCCCGATGTCATACTTTCAAATTACACATATTTTTGCGTCGTGTACAAAAAGATTGACGATAAAATATTCATCATTACAATAAAACCAAGGTGAGAACATGAGATGCCCTATCTGTGAGAAAGGAGAGCTGAAGAAAGGAAAGGTAAAAGAAACAATGTATGGTGTTTATTTAGGGGAATTTCCTGCAGAGATTTGCTCTGCCTGCGGGGAATCTTTTACTGATTCTGAAACAACAAAGAAGATTGAAGAGACTGCCAAGAAGAAAGGCATCTGGGGTCTTGGAAAGAAGACGAAAGTATCGAGGACAGGAAATTCCCTTGCGGTAAGAATACCGAAAGACGTTGCCGATTTCCTGAAACTTGAAGAAGGCAGGGATGTTTTCATCCATCCGGATGGAACAAATCTGGTTATTGAAGCAAAAGCTTAGTCAAACTCCACTTCCCCATCGTAATATATTCCTTTATCCAGCCGCACAGGCCTCCAGTCATCAATAACGAGCTCAGCGCCAAGCCATTCTGCCAGTTCCTCTGGATTGCCTATTGTTGCAGAAAGAGCGATTAATTGCATTTCCTTGAGAAGCTGCCGAAGTATCGTAATGAGAATCTCCAAGGTAGGGCCTCTTCCAGGGTCATTAAGCAAATGCACCTCATCAACAATGACGCATTTTACTTTCGAAAGCCAGGGCACATAATGCCTTATAAGCGAATCGAGCTTCTCAGCGGTGCAGATGATTAAGTCATAATGTTCCAATCTTGGCTCAGCAGAATCAAAATCGCCAATAGAAAGCGCAATCTTTATTGTCTTTCCGTATTTCTCCTTGAACTCCTTGTGCTTCTCTGTAGCAAGCGCTTTCAAAGGGACAATGTAAACCGCCTTTGCCTCCTTTTCCAGAATTGCCTTCATAAATGCCATTTCAGCAATTACAGTTTTTCCAGATGCTGTAGGCGTGCACACAAGAAGATTCTTTCCTTCAAGCAATCCTGCATTAATCGCCTTCTCTTGCGACGGCCTTAGCTCTGTAAACCGTGACGAAAGAGCAAAATACACCGCTTCAGGGATTTTGGATTTAATAGAGGAGATGTTCATGGGAAAATGAAAATTATTGTTGTTTATAGATTTTTTGGTGTATATGTTTTTGGAATAGAAAACTATTAAAGTAACGATACTGAATTGTCAGGACATGAGATCTGAAACAATAATTGCTGTTGTTTTGATTGTGTCTATTCTGATAATCGGCACAAGCCTTCTTACAGTGTATGTTGTCGAAACAAAGCCGGCACAGCATAATGAAGTTGTGATTGTGCAGAGATATTCCCAGCCTGCAACCTTTGTCATTGAGAAGAAGAATCCTGAGATGGAGCTTCTTGTTCAGAAGATTGAATCATTGGAGCGCTCTTTTAATCAAAGAAGCACAGAATACTACACCCAAAGATACATAGAACACTACTCCGGATACACTTACAGGGATGAGGAATACGACCTCGAAATCACTGTAAAAGATGATGATTCCGGTGGAAGAATCAAAGATGCAAGAGTCCACATCGAGGATGGAGAATCAAAGACAAGACACACTGATGATGACGGCGAAGTGACTTTCTACAACCTTGAAGAGGACTGCTATGAAATCGAGGTTACTGCTGACAACTATCATGCCGATTATAAACGAGTCTGCCTCGATGACGACGACGAGATAACCATAATGATGGAAAGGAAATAAAATCGCTTCTTTCAGCATTAAATTTAACTTCAATATGCCTATTTCTGGAAAATATGTGGCTAAAATGCAATTCTGCAAATGTGTTACCACTATATAGATATTACAAAAACAAAAGATTTATAAAGTCACACATATTTTTATAAAAAATGTCAGACATCGAAGAACAAATGATTCAATCATTCGAAAGAGGAAAAAACGTTCAATTAGAAAGAGCGTTACTTATTGCTTCCGGGTTAGATAATGAATCTGCAGTTGGAGATTACCAAAAAAAAATTGATGAAATTCAAAGAGGATTCAGAGCAAACGTGGAATTAAAAAAAGATATTGGTAATGTGCCCAAGGGTAAACTATTATTCGATTATTTTTGGGAAAGCAAACCTAAAAGAGTTGTTGATTCAAATACACCTACTCAACCAGCACATTATCAGTTATCAGACGTTGTTGATGCTCAATTAAATCCTGATATAAACAAAGAAGTAGGAAACTGTCTCGGTCTAACATCTCTATACGTGGTGCTTGGATTAAGAGATGGTTTAGACCTCTCGATACTCGCAAGCAGAGGTGAAAATGGGCATGGACACGTTCGGACCAGATTAAGAGAAGGTGGAAAGGTGTATGATACTGAACATATCGATCATCGTTGTTTCGATGGTGCTATTTATCCTGAACCCGATCGTGAGAAAGAGTTACATGTATCATGCCTTATCCAAAAAACATATATGACTCGTGCTGCTTCAAACTTTCTTTCTGGAAATGTTTCTAAAGCAAAGGAAGATTGCGAGAAGGCATTAAGACTTGATCCAAAAAATAAAGCAAATCAAGAAATTTATCAAATAATAAAAAAATGCATGAGTGGTTAATTGGTCTAATCCAAAAATTCTTACGCCCTCAATTCCTTTATCTTCTCCTTAAGAACCTCAATTGTCCTTTCGTTGTTCTGATGGTCAAGGACCTGGCCGCACTCTGGGCACTTGAAGGAGAACTCAGCAGCATCGTCAAAGTTCATCCTAACGCAGATGTTCTTGCAAATATAATAATTATTAAGATACTCCTCTTCTGCCTTGAGCCTTTCCTGGTATTTTTCAAGCTCCTTTGTCTTGAAGTCATCAATTAAGTCCTTCACTCTCTTCTTGTCAACAGTCCAGTAGCTCACATACCATCCTTTTTTCCTGTCCTTTACCCTTTTGTAGGAAACAAGATTCTTGCTGTGAAGCCTGTAAAGGATGTTCCTTGTTACCTGAATATCCTGCTTTATCTTTGAAGAAATCTCAAACTCTGAAACGTGCTTCCTGTCACCTATGATACCTACAACAGGCACAGCATCATCTCCTATCAACCTTGCAATCAACTCATCTGTTCGTTTTTTTGTTGCTCTCATGTGCATGACCTTAAAGTCCTCCTAGTCAGGCAAAGGGTAAGAGGTGATAACAGAACCTTTGCTGACTGGAAGGAACTTGAATATGAGTGTTCCTTGAATACAAGCTATTTAACCCCCCATCCGTTTTCTAACACGCCAGAGTATATAAATATTGTTGTACTAAAAGATATATATTAGAAAATACAATATGCACCATCATACAAAAATAAAAAAATTAAAGCACTATTTTCCAAGAATCTTGTACATGCCTGTGCCGCACTTTGAGCAACTTCCCTTCAGGGCTTTCCTGCCGTTCTTCATTGTAACCTGCTTTGCATCAGCCATGTCCTGCATCTTCCTGCACTTCACGCAATATCCCTTTTCTCCTGCCATTTTAACACCTCTCGATAGGATTATAGTTTTGTTTATTCTGTTAAAACACCGGGGATTTATAAGTTTTTGGGTTTTCAAGGCTAGACAAATCACTTCTCACAAGTTGTGAAGATAATTTATAAACTTCTTCTTCCAGAACATAACTATGATAAAAAAGAGTGTGATTCTGCTGTTCGGATTGCTTTTTGTCACACACTCTGCTCTTGGAGCAACATCCATATTTGACAAATGGGTTTACGAGAATGAAGATATCGTAATTGACGGGGTTACATTTAAGGTTACATACGTGGGGGCAAATGGAATAAATCCACCGTCATCTGTTTATCTTGTTTCTGATTCAACAAGAACAATACTTGAACTAGAAGAATGTCACGAAGAGAACAATGTTTTCACATGCTTCATAGGGACAGAAGAGGGCGACAAGGTGGTGGAAGGGGAACTTAGGACCTACAAGTCCCACATAACTGCAGAGAAGTCCGGCCCCAGCATAACCGTAAGCAGAACAATAGAGCCTTCGAGCGTTGTCATAGGTGATGTTTTTCTTGTGACTACGACAATTGAGAACAGAGGGGATCTTGAGGCGGAAAAACTGGTTTTCAAAGACTATTTTCCATCTGAAAGCTTCCGTTTCATTTCAGATTTCAAGGGTTGCTACTATGACAACTCATCCATGATGTGGAAAGGTGACCTGGGAGTTTCGACCAGCGTCGTTTGCAAATATCAGGTCAGGGGCCTTAAGATAATCGAATACCCGTCAGTTGCGACAGCAGATTTTCTTGACAACGGGGTGGCCAAAAAAGTAACATCCACTGCAACATTCACAGTCAAGAAGGATGAGGTGTTCTTCAAACTAGTCATAAACAAAACAAATGTCAGTGTGGGAGAAAAGGTTAACGCGGTTTTTTCCATAACAAACAACTATGCAACTGCTGCCAGGATACATGAATTTAAGGTAACTGTTCCGGACGGCCTGATGATAAGGAGCGATGACCGCTACCTCAGAAGGTCAGGCAATTTTTTCATATGGGACGGGACAATAAATGAGCAAAGCTCCAAGAACTTTTCCGCAGAAATCGAGGCATACAGGCCAGGATTATTTCTGATAAAGGAGTCAATGACCTACAAGGTGGACGCTACAGACAGAATATCTGAGGATGAGCAGGCAATAAACAGCACGTTCTCAGAACTAATCATGAAAACAAATCTGCAGAGCTCCTATGCCGCAAATGAGAACACAAGACTTGTTGTGGATATATTAAATCCTGGGCTTGTTCAGTACGAGAACATATTGCTTTCAGTCGAATCCGACATCGAAGAGCTGAGGGAGGAAAAAACAATACCTTTGATCGAAGCAGAAAAAACATTTAATGCAGTGATAAAAGAGTTCACTGTGCCTGCCAGCGGAAACAAGACAGAGCATTATGTTGACATTGGGATAAGGTATTCCTCAAAATGGGGTTCAAGCCTGAGTAGCGAGCTCCATAAAAAGTTCACGGTGAGCGGAGAAGTAAAATCCTCGACAGCGACAAAGACTGCTGTGACCAGCAGCACCGGTACCGAAAACAATGCAAGCATCATAGTTGATTCAAGCAAGGAACCATCTCCGGAAGCCATAACTCTCACTGTTTCAAACAA
>JAFGPE010000110.1 GCA_016926055.1 Candidatus Woesearchaeota archaeon
GAGAAGTATCCAGAAAACATCAAAAACCCTGACTCTTTTTTCATAGCCGTCTTTAATCAAACCCTTCTGCTTATAACCATTAAGAAACGGCCTTTTCATGTCAGGATAAACATCTGTCACATGCCTGAAAAACTTTGAAAAATCCCATTCACCCACACCTGCAAAAGCTCCGCCGAAATCATAAACGCCGTTAATCCTCCAGGGAGGCTCGTTAATGACGTTGATGTTGTTTGCTTTGTAGTCCCCTGCGAGAAGACATGGTTTTCCTTCAAAGAGAACGATGTGCTTAGAGCAGAACGCTTTGAGCTCTTCAAGCAGGATAATCCCGAAAGCCTCTCTCACAAGAGGAGTGGAAAGAAGCGTGTCCAGTTTTGTCAGAAGAAAAGACCTTGCAGAAGGGAAAGCAACATCATCATCAAAAACAAAACCAAACGATTCAAGGGCAACCGAGTGGATTCCCGCAAGGACTTCACCGGCAGAAAAAGCAAGAAGCCTCCTGTCATCAGAATCAACAACTTTCAAAGCATCTTCCAAAGTCATGCCCGGAAGCCATTCAGTAAGCATGAACTTATCTCCTGAACTAATCACAGGAGGAACAGGGACAACGCCCTTGAGAAGAGCAGACACATCGGATTCTTTTTTCGCCTCGCCGTTTCTTGAAATCCTCAGACCAAGAATCCTGTCAGGGCAGGACATCTCCACCTTATAGACGCTTGACACCTTGCCATTGGAAGACGCAGAGAAATTCCTGACAGAAGCGGAAGGAAAAACACTCCTCACAACTCCTTCGATGAAATCCCTGCTTGTCTTAATCCGTTCTTCAAACCTCATCATTTTTCTCCAAAGTCAGATATCCGTTAACTCTCTGCTTCAGGGCAGAGAGATCATAATATGACCCCGACTTCCCACGCTCTGCAATCTCAGAGCAAAGAGCGGAAATATTCTTTTCTTCTTTCAGCTTGGTGATGTGCTCAAAAAAGCTCTTCTTGAAGCAGTCGATGTTATCCCTGATAATCTTCTTTGATGCCTCCGGCATCTCAGCGATGCGAACCTCGTTCTTAAGCGATGAAAGGCTCATCTTTTTCTTCCTTGCAAACTCAGCCTTTGATAGCCCGCTTTCAGAAAGCTCTTTAACATTCCGTTCTATGACATCAAGAAAACTGAACGGCTTCCTGCCACGCTTTTTCTCCACAACTTTTTCAGGAACAACAGGCTCAGCAGAACCTTTGACAAGAAGCCTATTCAGGCATTCGATAAACTCCGCTTCTGATACAGGCTTGTAAAGGATTGCATCAGCACCGCTGGCGCAAAATTCGGCTTCAGATTCAACAGAGCAGTCAGCAGTGATGATAAGGGCAGGAAGCGAGGCATTGTCCTCTTTCAGTTTTCTTGCAAGAGCAAAGCCGTGAATTTCAGGCTGGCGGTCATCAAGGATTACAGCAGATGCAGCTGAGACCTCAGAAAGAAATTCATCAGCTGAGCCAGTGAGAAAATAAGAATACCCATTCCTTGAAAGATACTCAGCATAGATACCCCTCATACAGCCGAAGTATTCAAGACCGCAAACCCTTGCTTTTCCCTCATCAGAAACCAGCGGGCCTTCATCAAAGAAGCCATCATCAGAATCTGAAACAAGCCCCTTGTCAAAAATGCTCTTCAGCTTGGAAAACAATTTATTCAACATAAAATCACCTCCTTAAATTGAGCAGACAAAAATCTGTCCGCCAAAAAAACGGATATTCTGACCGCATAACAAGGGCAGATGAACAGGACAAAAAAATGACGTGAAATGAACCATTTCATGACATAACCAGACAGAAACAGAAGAAAATCCGTTTTTTGGCTGGTCAAATTAAAGAAATCAAAATGTCCAATTAATATAAGTAAATAATTCATAGTAAACGTAAACTCTCCTTTCGCTTTGTCTGTGTAACCTTTGCATAAAGCCTTGTTGTAGAAATATTTTCATGCCCTAAAAGATCACAAACTGTCAGCAAATCTGAGCCTCGTTCAAGAAGATGGGTAGCAAATGACCTTCTCAAAACATGGGGGGTCAAGTCAGAGCCGATGCCGGAATCAATTCCAATCTTCTTTATCCAACGCTGAATAGTCCTCACTGAAACCCTTGTAAGATTCCTGCTGAGAAACAGTGCTTCATCACCAGAAAACCTTTTTCTGAAATCCATCCATTCATCAAGTGAGCAGATGAGCTTATCGCTTACAACAGGGAGAATCCGCTCCTTACCGCCCTTGCCGGTAAACCTGATTATCTTCTCAGGGGAATCTGTGACGCTGGAAACATCAAGAGATGCAACCTCAAAAACCCTCATGCCAAGAAAATACATCACGTTAAAAATACAATCAGACTGCTTGCCTGACAGCGTATTAGGATAATCTCCAAGGCAGGATAGAACCTTATCAACCTCAGCCTGAGTCAGAACCTTCAAATCTTTTCTTGCCACCCTAAGCTTAGGAGCAGAAGCAAACGGGTTAACTTTCACAACGCCCTTAGCAGAAAGAAAAACAAAGAAGCTTTTGAGCGAGGCAATCTTTCTCACAATTGAAGAATTCTGATAGCCCCTATCAATAAGTTCTTCAATGAACAAATCGACATCAGAGCTTTTGCATGAAGCACAATCTTTTCCCGCAATGCTGGAAAAAAGCTTCACATCATTGGCATACTGATAGACAGTGGTCGGCTGTTTTCTGCCGATCTTCATCTGCCTTTTAAATTCTTCAATATATTTATCCATGGCCTAATTCCTCATGTTGCGAAGCCTCAAAAGATTTTCTTCCTCTCTTCTGAGAAGCTCCTTTGCCTGTTTAATCAGAACCTTTGAATATGTTTCAGCCTCATCAGAAGAGACCCTGAATATTTTTACTGCTTCAGTTTTAGCATCCCCGCCATCAATCAAACGCTTAAGTTCACTAATCCTTTTTTCGCAGGACAAGACATCATCAGATACTTTGCTCTCAATCTTCTGCTCAAGCGAAGGAGGATGCTGCCCTTCATAAACACGATAAACAACTTCAAAGTCGCCGACCTCAACAACAGAATCCTCAATGCCGTAAATCTTCAAGTCATCAAGGCTCGCAAACTCAAATGAATACTTCCTGCCTGAACCTGAAATTGTGTTATACCTGTTATGAAAAGAAGGAATTTCGATTGGGGAGTAAAGAAGGGCCTTGCCTGAAAAGTAATAGAAATAAGACAAATCAATCCTGCTGTAAAGATGCCTAAGCGGAACATCTCTCATGACAAACCTGTAATTCAGGACAGAAACCTTTCCGCCTTTTTTCACAAAGGATTTCCCGCTCGCCTTAATATGACAATCCTTCTTATATCCGTAAGCGAGCGGAACATTCCCATCCCTTACAATGATTGAATCATTACCAAGAGAATCCAAGACAAAATATTCCTTAGCTGAATTGCCATCAGCAACAACAAGAAACTTTTCAAACTCCTGCAAATCATTAATATCCTCGGAAGATGCTTTCAGCGTGCCGAGAGCCTTTCGAATCAGATGATTAGTCCCGCCCTTATGAAGAATCAAAGAGCAGACAAGAATCACAAGGATGCAGGAAGCGAGAAATGAATACTCACCGGCAGACCTGAGAGGAATTGCCCAGTTAGTAGAAAATCTTGCCCAGGAATTGCCAAACCCAAGAAGCCTCACTCCTCTGCTCTGAAAAGTATCAAGAATGATATGCGACATTATTCCGATAAACACATACGGAGCGAACGTAGGAGCGACGGCATAAACAATTCCGCACACCATCAGACAGAACGGGAGAGAATGAAAAAATCCCCTATGCTCAAGTATTCTCGACACATCAACCTTTCCAAAAGTAATCATGAGTATAAAATTGCGGAATAACCATCCCGCATAAGACTTCGGATTATCAAAGTCGCACACGAGGCTGGAAAGCATCGTAAACAAGACATAAATCCACTCCACGCTAAAGCACCTGAGCACAACAGCGGACATCAGAAGAAGACTAATTGAACCGGCAATATGAGTAGGAGCAGTCATAATAAAACCTCCTTTACTTGAATTTACTGCTCAAGCGATACAGAAGAATCGCAAAAGCAAAAATGACACCGCCACAGACCATGTCTGTAACAGTGCCAAGCCCACGTAAAAAGAAACGATACGCCATGAAAAACACGACGACAAACATGACAGAGAAACCCACTGAATACTCATTCCGAAAAGCATTGACAAATTTCTCAAGAATATCTTCACGCTTCAAAGACCGCTCTCTGCCTGAGCGGTCTATAATCTCTTTAAGCCTTCCGACATTTCCTCTCACCTCACTCAGAATCTTCTGCTTAATCTCTGAATAATCCTTCTCGTCAATCTTCACAGAACTATCCTTAACAATCTCATCATAAACAGAAGACATCTTTGAATCGCTGACAGGAGAAACGACAAACTTATCAAAGCCCTGATAAAAGCTTCTCGTCTTTGAATCCTTAAGTTCTTTTGCTTCTGCAACGATTGAAACCTTGCCTGTCTTCAGAAGTGCTGAAAGAAATATCCTCATCGCCTCAGGAAGCTTCTTCAATTCTTCAATAAAAATAATGTAAGGCTTATCAGAATTCTTAACTCCCGCAAGGATGCGTCTCTCAAGGACAGGGATACTGGCTTTTGAACATTCGGAAAAAGACTGCACGTTTCCCAAGTCATCCCTGATGTCCTTATACTTAACACTCATCACACAGGCAATCTGCTCATAATCCCGCTTATTGCCCTGCGCCTTAACTGAGACAATTTTTGAATCACAGGACTTTGCATTTACAAAAGCCTCTCTGGTTCGCCTGGCAACAAAAGATTTTCCGACTTTCTCAATGCCGGAAATAACAACATTGATGAATTTCGCTGCAATCCTGCGAAGCTTTTTTACATCCTCATCCCTGCCTGAAAGAGCTGAATATTTATCATTAATCATCTCTGCCCCCCTTGAAGTTTTACGAGCCCGCACAGCTCATAGATTGACCTTAAGATTTTTTCCTTATCAGAAATCTTCTTCTCAAGCTTTGAAGCGGTATCATCCGGCTTTTTACCCTCATCATCCTCAGGCATGGAAAAACCAAGCTTCTCGAAATAATCAGAAACTTTCTTTTCAACAGAATCCCCATCGCTGACAGTCTTAAGAGCTGAGATTTCTTTGTTCACAGATTCAAGAGACGAAAGCTCTCTTGAGATCTTCTGGGAAATCTCAAGCTTCAATTTCTCAAACCTCGCAATCATCACGGAAAGCCGGGGGTCGCTCTCAGGACGGGCTTTTCTAACAAGTTCAGAAGCATAGGAAAGGATGTTCATGGCAGATGAAACATAATCGCCGGAAAGAACACCTGAAGCAGACGACACAGGCGCACGGTCAAGAGAACCAAGCCCCCTGTGATAAGCGATAATATCCAAAGCCAAGACATTAAGTTCAGCACTATTCCGAAAAGCCACCTCCCGAACAGCAGTAAAATTATCAAGAGGATGAGAAGACTCAAGAAGCCCAGCAAGAACCACAGCTTCACCTGAACGCAAATCCTGAGAAGTGTTCAGATATGGAGCGATGGAAGCACAGCCTGAAGCGAATAGAAGAATCAGCAGAATAACTATTTTCATGACATCCTCCTTTTGCCTAAATTTTGACACGCAATTTCCACAGATAGAGACAGGGAGGAAACATGGGAGACACAAATAAAGAAAAAACCTCTTATGTTCCTGAAACACAAGAGGTTAAGTGAAGCAAAAAAATTAGATATTTTTTTGTAAAATTATTGACTTGATTTTGCGAAGAGTTCTAGGGGATTATTTTTTCCTACTGACAACGACGTAGTTCTCAAACAGTTCATAGTTTTCATCAAAATCTCTGAGATAAATCCTGTCTGAGTGCCATTCAAGAGACCCGATTTGGTTTTCTTTTAGTATATTGTTAAGTCTTGACTTTATCCTTGAGATATTTTTTCTTTGCCTATTACGAGCATCCTTACGAAATTTTTCTTCCTCATAGAACCCATTAATCATTTTTGATAATGAAACATTACAGCTATGTTCCAACAACAAAATAAGCATCCTATACGGCTGTTCCTGCGACTGAAACGCTGGTATAAAATGCCCCATCCAATACACAGCAGAAGCATCCTTATCCAGCAACAATCCCGTCTCCTTAAAATTTTCTACATCATCTTCTGTTATAAGCGAAGTACTGCCCATAAATGAGGCAAGATAATTTCTAGCGTCAACTGCCTCCGCAACCTTATCTGGTTCTACTAAAGAATATTCTGACAAATTAAAGTCAGATAGCGACGAAAGAATCGTCAATGCTTTCTTTTCATGTTCAGCAGGAATCTTTTTCGGAAATTTACGGAAAATATCACGCACATAATCGTTAAACTTGATAATAGTTTCTAAAAGCTTCCCGTTTTCTATATGTCCAATCTCATCATATAAAGATTTTTGTCGCATCAACTCTGCCTTATCTATCACGCCCCCTTTAAGGCTAATGAGTATCGCTTGAATAATATCAGCAGCAACAAGCCTTCCCTCCTGTAAAGCAACTTCTTCGTCAAGATTGAAGGCTGGAACAAAAATCGCCCTTAAATCCTCATCTAATGTCTTAAACGATTTGGCCTTATTAATCGCATCCTTTAAGAGCTTCTCCAACTTAAAAAGCATTACCATATCTTTGCAGCAATCTTTCAGTTCCTCATCAGGAGCAAACTCAACAGATTTTTCCTGTGCAGATATTGCCTTTGTCAAATCACCATTCTTGTATTTATACTTCGCCAAATAAACAGAATACAAATAATGGATTAAATCTTTATCAGGATGCTGTTTCCTGAGTAAATCAAGGGCTTTAACTGCCTTCAGAATATTTCCATTAAGACCCGAAATCAATGCCCTTTTATAAGCAAACTCCCAGTACCCTGAGAAGTTCTTCTCACCCTGCTTGATATAATTTAAAGCCTTATCAAAATCATGCCCTCGAATACAGCAACCCGCAATTTCAGAATACATAACGGCAGTCACTTTTTCCTTAGGCAACATCTCAATATAATTCTCATAAATCAACACAGCATTATCCCAATCACCCTTACTGCACAAGCACTGAATTGAATGATAAACTTGCTCTGGTGAAACCCCCAAATTTTTTATATCTCTTTTTTCGTTCATAATTCATTAATTATACCATACTTGCAAAATCTATAAACCGTTCAAGCAGTAAAATAAACAGCAGGAATGACCATCAATGCCTCGTGCCGTCAGGCTTCTGTCCCCCTTTCCCGAAGGGGCGACTCTGCCATGCAAAGCAGAGTCCGCAAGGCAATGGCGTAAAGTCTTTTTAGGCGGGGTGGTCTGCGGTTCTCTCAAGGATTGAGAGAAAAAACGTATGCGAGACCTCTTTAGGGCGAAGCATTGGTTTTAGCAGACGAATCTTTGTTGAAAGAATTTTCCCAACTTCTATGGGAAAATGTCTGGAAACAATGAC
>JAFGPE010000111.1 GCA_016926055.1 Candidatus Woesearchaeota archaeon
TTATAGTCATAAGTATTGCAATCCGCAAAAAGATGATTTCTGTGAAAGCAAATAATGGAGATTTTATTTCAAAGAAAAGAATAGACCATAATACATTAAGAACCAATTGAACACCAAAAAATATGAAGGCAGGCTTGTTGTATTTTTTTATCCAGACTAGATAGAGGGAGATTCCCATCATCAAATAAAGCAATGTCCAAACAGGACCAAATATCCAACTTGGTGGATTAAAGCGTGGTTTAGTAAGTTCAACATATCATGTTGAGACAGAATTGGCAGTAAATACTCCCCCCATAGCGCTTGCTATAAAAGGCAATAAGATCGATATGATTGATTTCCAGATTTTCTTCATTATAAGTGGGTTATATATACTCAAATATACAAATACTTCTCAAAAAAGCTGATTAATCCCAAAAGCCATATTGATCCATATAAACAAAAGATTTATATAGTCCAGTATATATATTCTTCAAAGGGGGTGATCTTATGGCAGAAAAAGATGCTGTGGATCTAATCGCCAAGATGTTATTGATTGTTGGCGGTTTGAACTGGGGCTTATTCATTTTCGGAATAAACCTGGTAGAAATAATTAGTTTTGGAGTAACAGCAATTGCGAACATAGTTTATGCTTTAGTGGCAATTGCAGCTATTGTGGAACTTGTAAAAATATTTAAGTAAACAACATAAAAATTTTAATTTGTATTTTTTTATTATTTAGTAATTTAGTCACTTTCTAATAATTTGATTTTCGTTCATTAAATCGCATAACACCCAAGACCTTCGAAACATTTAATAAGGTTGACATCTATAAACTCATTAGCTTGTTGGTTCCCAACCAAATGAGCAAAAAATAAGACGAAGAAGCAAGCACAAAAGCAAGGTCATCGTCTTTACACGGAGTTCTGACAAACAGCGATTATGTTCAATTTGAATTGCGGCCAGCAAGAAAGAAACGGCTTCGGATACTATTTCATCCTTGTTGTAAACTCTGTGTGATGTTCAAGGTACGAATTAATACGGTCACTTAAATCATCAGCGCGAATGCCTGCTCTTTCTAGAACAGCATTTTCTAATTCGAGTTCAGCACGTTTTCGCTTCTTCCATTCATCATCTCTTCCAGTGAAATACCTTTTATGCAAATAATCTAATCTCTCTTGTAAAGGAACTATGGTGGTTCCCCGAACTCTCCAGTCTGCATAGTGCGCAATTCTTGCCTGATGATATTTTGATTTTAAATAAGCAGGGTTATTTGTGGATCCCACCTCTTTCAATACCTTGGCAAACTCTGAAAACTCTTTTTCTTTTCCAATTATCTCTGCAGCAATATCCACTTCATGCATTCCATTATACTTCGTTTTCAGTAAATACCACTTAACTAATTCTCTGGACGTTGGAATGATGAGTCTATTTGAATCACTGGTGTCTCTTACCAATCCCTTAAAATCCAATGATGCAGTTTTAAAAACATCATGAAACAATCCTAATGCGACAGCAAGCGGATCTTCCTTTGATAAAAGGGAAGAAGTTGCAGCAACCGCTAGATTGTGATTTCTTATTCGATTTGGAACACAGTATAGCTTTACGAGTCTGTCAAAATAGTTGATATCAGGTACGTCCATGACTCGCGTTCATAACGAATTAAATATAAATCTTTTGGTTTTGTTACCACTTTGAAGTATTTTGATTTTCAAAGTATTATCGAAAATTTTGTTATGTCTTCCAACATTACTTTGTGGAGTCAAAGAAGCCAAGGAATTAAACCCTTTTTCATGAAATCAATAGAAATAATTAAATACAACCTTTCAACTATTTAATAATTACCAGAGGTGAAAACATGAACAAGGAGGAATGCTGCCCACGATTTAATCCCGGGCCATGGAATGGGAAAACTTTTAGTTGGAAGAACAAGAGATTCATAAAGGACAAGGTATTCACAATCTTCCATATGCCGGTGAATTTCGGCACAGTTATCAGAAAGCTTATGAAGAAGATTGAGTCTGCAAAAGCCAAAACCCCTGACTGGATGGGTCTTTCAGACCATACTTCCAAATGGAACATGGACATCTATGTTGCGGTTGACAAGGAAATTCCTGATGCAGAGAACGTGACCTTGAGCGGTAAATTCTTAAGCAAGGTTTATGAAGGTCCATTCAAGGATACTGGTAAATGGTGCAAGGATTTTGAGGAATATGCAAAAAGAAAAAAGCTAACCGTTAAAAAGATGTACATGTGGTACACTACTTGTCCGAAATGTGCAAAGAAGTATGGCAAGAACTACGTCGTCATACTCGCGGAGACAGGATGATGAGCAGGGAAGTTTCAGAATACATAGAAAAGCAAAAGTCTCCTCAGAAAGAGATTTGCAGAAAACTAAGAAAGATAATCCTTAAGACATTCCCCAAGCTTGATGAGAAAGTTAAACTGGGTGTTGCCTGGTATGGAAAGTATTATATTGTTGGCTTAAGGGACAGTGTCAATCTTGGTTTTTCAGTCAAAGGGTTGTCAAAAAAGGACAAGGACAGATTCAAGGGAACCGGAGATTTTATGAGGCACCTGAAGTTTAAAGATGCAGAGGAGATTGATGAAAAAGAAATTGTTAAATTATTGAAGCTAGTTGATAAGAAAGCAGAATGCGGAAGCTGTTGGAGGTGATTTAACGTGAAAAAAACAAAACGTTGTAATTTCAATGCCGGATGCAAGGAAGGGGCTCTCTACTTTTTTGGATTCATAGGCGCTGCAGTGTATTATATCTCAACTGCCACGGGCTTCTGGATGGGGATATTGGGATTCCTTAAAGCGATTGTATGGCCGGCATTCCTCGTCTACGGAGCATTAAGGCTTCTGGGGATGTAGGTTACAATTGATATGATGCAACCATGGAACAATCAAAAACCCACGAGGATTATCCTTGTCGGACTGTTATTATTTCCAATCTTGTTTCAGTCACAGTATATCTGATTGGCGCATATATTATTTTTCAATTCGCGACACTCTGGCTAGTCCCATATTTGCTATACATATTGTGGCTGGAAGTCCGGCTGATGAAAGGAAGCTGTGTTAATTGCTACTATTATGGAAAGTTTTGCGCTTTTGGCAAGGGAAAACTGAGTTCTTTGTTTTTTAAAAAAGGAAGCCCGAAGGCATTTATGAAGAGAATCACCTGGAAGAGCATTCTTCCGGATTTTCTAGTCTCGATAATTCCCATTGTTGCAGGAATAGTGCTGCTTGTATTGCGCTTCAGTTGGTTAATCCTGGCATCAGTCGTGACCTTGGCAATCCTGACGTCTGCCGGAAATGGTTTTGTCCGAGGCCATTTGGCCTGTAGATTCTGCAAACAAAGGGAGATTGGATGCCCTGCAGAAGAATTGTTCAGTAGGAATAAAAAATGAGAAAAATCCTCAAGAAACCCATGGCTAAAAACATTCTGTCAGCTCTTGCTGTAGCATTCTTCGGCTACATACTTTTGAATCTTACATTCCTTCTTGACTTTCTATACTGGAGCGCGATAAGAGGCGTCATCGGCTTTTTTATTCCTCTTGGCCCGGAAATGAGTAACAGATGGCTTCCGCCGTTATTTCATGTCTCGTTTGTTATCGTCATGGGCATTATTTCATTTTTTATCTTCAGATCAAGATTAAAAGTTCTTTACAAGGCAATCTACCTTGTTGTTCCAGTGGCTGTCGTTTTGGTGACTGTTGGAATGTTTCTTTATCAATGGCCAGTCATAAGCTATTCTCTTGGAGGGCTGCTATGCCTAGCTACACTTTATTATTTTTATCGCACAAAACAGCCATGGCTTTATTATTATGCAGTTATTCTGACGGGTGTTACATTAGCCATATTTACTTTGATAGGAGGTGAAATCTGATGAAAAAGAAACCAAGCAAGTTTGTTTATTGGACACCAAGAATACTGTCAATTTTGCTGATACTTTTTTTAGCATTATTCTCTCTTGACATCTTTGAAATGAAGCTTGGCTTCTGGGGAACCGTGCTTGGGTTGTTCATCCACAACATTCCGTCGCTTTTCTTAACCGTAATTCTCATTATTTCGTGGAGATATGAAATAGTTGGAGGAATAGCCTTTATTCTTGCAGGGCTGCTTTATATTGTGCTTGCGGCAACAAGCCAGGACTTTCAATGGTACATGCTGCTTTGGATGCTGCAGATATCGGGACCTGCTTTCCTTGTCGGGGTTTTATTCCTAATCAACTGGAAGAAGAAAAAACGAAAAGGCGAGTTTCACTAAATCCGTAAATTTTCCGATTTTAGAGCGAGCGTAGCGAGCTAGGGTTTAAACCCCCGACCTTCAGGTCGAATTCTTTTATAGAAAAGTTTTTGTGCGGCTTCGCCGCAGTATAAAACTGCGGACGAAGCTGCGCTTGAATCTACCTTGCGTTTTGGTAGCGGTAGTTCTCGTCCACGGAGGACGAGAAAATGAATGATATGCGACGTTTAAGCCACAAGGTGACGATGAATTTCTGGCACTTTGAGTGGTGTACTAAGTATAGGTACAGAATGATGAGGAGACTTGAGGTTAAAAATCTTGTGGAAGCAACCATCAGAAAGGCTGCCCATGAGAATGGGATTGCCTTTCGTATATTGAAAGTGCTGCCTGAACATGTCCACGCCATAGCGAACCTGCCGAATGATATGACTGATTCGCGTGCACTCGGTCTTCTTAAAGGTCGTTCAAGCTATCTTATCTTTCGAAATCGTGAGCATGTTGCTCTGCGCTATCCCAAAAGACACTTTTGGGCACCGAGCAGCTATTCGGCCACAGTCGGTGTAAACGACCTAGCAGCATGTGAAGCATACATCCAAAACCAAGAAAAGCACCACAATGTTTTGTTCGCTTAGGCGTCTGAAGCCCCGCACTTTAGTGCGGGGAGGAGGTCACAAATATCTAAATCGACTACTAAAAACTACGCGTTAGTTAATCTTTCCGGAAGGTTAGAAGATTGTATAAATCTTCTGAGCCTTATTTCGTCAATGAAAGAAAAGAAAGAATTGAATTACAATAATTTCACTAATGACATAAAAGATTCAGGATTTTGTAAATCTCTAAGAATTAAATTGAATTTCAAATAAAACGCTAAACTCTCGTCAGCACTTCAACCTTGTCATCAATAAGCAAGGAATGCTCGGCCTGACTTACAAGTCCATGCGCTACCTCGACAAGGGGAGGGTATGCCTTTATTATGTTGTTCTGGAGCAGTTCTTTTAATGCAAAATTGACCTTTATCATCGGAAACTTTCTTGCAAGCCACCTCGTGGTGAACGGCAGGTCGTTGTAGCTTTCAATCTCCTTCAGTATCTGCCTCGTGAAAATGTTTCTCACAGGTTTCTTGTTAATCAAGGAGAATATTGTTGCATCATCTGCTTCGTGGATAAGGCCTTGCCCGGTGGTTGCAAAGGGCTCAATTGCAACGGTCATTCCCTTCTTAAGGACAGTATTGCCCTTGTCGTTGTAATTGGGTACAGACGGCTCATCGTGAATCTTGAACCTGCCAAGGCCGTGGCCAGAGAGATTCCTTACTGGAGCAAAGCCATGGTCGGATATTGTTTCCTGAATCGCTGCTCCAATCTCAGAGAGCTTTACTCCAATTGCCGCTTTTTCAATTGCAGCATCAATTGCTTTTTCTGCTGCTTCAACTAATCTCTGATTATTCCCCGACAGGTCAACAGTGCAGGCAGTGTCACCTATTGCGCCATTGACATGAACCCCCAGGTCAAGAGAGCAAAGCTCGTCCTTGAAACAAAATTCATCTCCCGGCTCAGGACAATAATGCGCGGCAACATCATTCATGGAAATCTGCGGTGGAAACGCGCACTTTCCGCCCAGGGAATAAATCTTTTCCTCAATCTTATCCAACACTTCAGTTATTCTTGCCCCGGGCTTGATTAGTGCTTTGCCGTACTTCAGGGCTTCTCCTGCAATTCTGCCAGCTTCTCTCCACTCAGAGTAGTCTTCCATTAACAGAAAAAGAAACTGTGTTATTATTTAAAGGTTTAGTATATTATTGCCACAACAACTCGTTGTATCTGGCCAAATCTTATTTTTTCAGGGTCTTCAATTGGATTATTGTCGCCTTTCATCCGGGCATACCATCCATCCTCATCATTGCCAATCTCAATGACTCGGTGGATTATTGTTCCAGAAGCGTATTTTGATTTATAGCTTACAATGTCTCCAACATGAATCTGCTCAGGTTTCTCAGGGACAATTTCTATTGCGTTGCTTCCATAATCAAAGACAGGGTCCATTGAATTTGTATCTGTGAAGCGAGCCCATTCTGGATTCTCGATATCAATAATGACTCTGTCATCGTAAACACGTATCTGGTCTTCTGTTATCCAATCGGAAGGTGAATCTATTTCAGGAGCTGTGCCGAAAGGTATTATTGATGCAAGCGGCTTTTGTACATTCTCCACGTTGACATTGGCGACACTAGCAGAAACAAAGCCAGCTGCAAACACAATTACTAATAATACAACACCTCTGATTGATATCATAACTACTGGTGAGTGATTATTGATTTATAAATATTTCGCTATTATACCACTTGAGAATGGTAATTTATCTGACAAAGATGCAAAATCGAAATAAATAAGAAACCGCTGGCTTATATTGAAGAAATGAGAATAAAACTCATCTGCTTCGACTTAGATGGAACGGTTGTCGAGAACGTCACAGCGTGGGAAACTATTCACGATTATTTCAAGGTCGATTCAGGGAGAAGGGCAGAGGCAAAGAGAAGATTCTTTGATGGCGAAATCAGCTATACTGATTGGGCTCACCATGATGTAGGTATGTGGGTTGAGAAAAGAATAACCAAGAAGAAGATACTCGAAGCGATTGGAAAGATAAGGCTGATGCCAGGTGCAAGGGAAACGCTGCTTGCTCTGAGGAAGAAGGGAATAAAGATGGCGATAATATCCGGCAGCCTCGATGTTCTTCTTGAGAAGACCATTCCAGACTACAGGGAAATATTCGATTACGTTTTCATAACAAAGCTCATTTTTGACAAAAAAGGGCTAGTGACAGGCTCCATTCCAACATGGCACGATTATGAGCACAAGGCAACTGCATTAAGGGATATTGCAAAAAAGGAGAATATTTCGCTGAAAGAAACGGCATTTGTCGGCGACCACGACAACGATGTTGAGATAGCAAAAGCTGCCGGCTTCTCGATAGCATTTAACTCCAAATCAAAACAGCTTAACCTGGCAGTTGATGTCGTGATAAAGAAAAAAGACCTAAGGGAAATTCTACAATACATACTCAAGTAGCAGCTTTGCGCCAATCATTCCAATGATTATCCCTGCAACTAATCCAGTCAGGAAAATCCCTAAGCATCCTTTTTTCCTTACCTTTGGCTCCTTTACCTGCTCTATTGCCTGGCTGATTTCCTTCTCCACTTCGCTGTTAGGAGGCTCCACCCTTGCTGGCTCCTTAGGCTCTGCCTCTTTTTTCCTCTCGCCTGAAAAAGCACGTTCAACATTCTCAAGCTCCTCAATCCTGTTCTCAATAATCTCAACAATTCTGGCTCTCTCTGTTTCATTTCCTATTCTGTCAGCAAGCATCTCGTCATTTACTGCGCCACGAATCCAGTTGTTGAAATCGTTCTTTTCGCTGTTTACATGATGACTAAAAACGTCATCCTCCATGAATGTCAGTGCATCCAGAAGCTCGTGAAGATTTCTAAAATATTTTCCTGACTTTAGATAGAATGCTTTTTCAGGAGGTACGTCAGACAATATTTCATGAACCTTTTTTAGCGTTAAGTCGACTGCCATGTTATTTTTTTAGTTTTTTTATCATATGCCTTAGCACAACTATCTGCGCCTTATCCGGGTTTCTTGCAAGGTGCAGCTCATCTGCAAGCCCATTATCCTCGCATGCCTGCCTCACCCATGTCTCAAAATCATTCTTGTACTCGTTGACATGGTAGAAGAAGGAATCGTCGCTCATTCTGTCAAAGGCATCTGCCAATTCCTCGATACTTCTTATTGTTGAGCCATCTATCACCATGAAGTATTTTTCCGGAGCAACATCTTTACGAACGGAACCCTTTTTTTTCAATTGATACACCCCCTTTTTAAATTCACAACAAAGGTGCAGTATTTATATTTTATTGTTAATTTAAAAGTAGTTATAGATTCTGAGAATTCACAAGTTTTCTGGCATATCCTTCACTTATGCCCATCCTGTATTTGTTGCGGAAGTCCTTTATTGTTTCGTTCCATGTTATGCTTTTTTGTCTTTCAGAAGAAAGATATTTCTTTGCTTTTTCGAGCTCCTCTTCTCCAAGTAATCTCTTATTGAACCTTTTCAAGGTCTCTTCTTTTGATTCTCCCTTTGCTAGGGCGCGAAATAGGGACTCTTGGTTGCAAATATGATTTGGAGGGAAGTGCAGGTCCAAATTTGACAGGCGATGATAATTCGTATTTAATCGGAATTAGTAAATCGAATTCGCCAGGTGATGGCAAATTAAATCTTCTTGTAGTATTCATTTTCCAGTAGAGAACGGACCATTGTTTTTAAATATCTCCTTTTCTTGGCATTGTCAAGTTAAGTGCCAAAATAGTTCTGCCTGCTTCGGCACCGGTCGGACTGGGGTTGGGCCCGTAGGGCTGTCAGATGAGCACCGAATGTGCGACGGCAGCCAGGCTAGGCAGAACACGTAGGTGATTTCAAGACACTCAAGTTTACTTAACCAGTGCATCCGGTTAAGTCAAGTATGATGTCTTGAGCTGGTTGTGGTGGTAGAACCACAACCCGAAGAAAGCTCTTGCTCCTTTAAAGCTCTGAAA
>JAFGPE010000011.1 GCA_016926055.1 Candidatus Woesearchaeota archaeon
ATGATCACCTCTTTTTCCCTTGCGGAGTCTTCCTCGCGGAGGATTCCGCATGGGTTTATAATGGAAGAATAGATGGCAATATGCAAACCTGTTGGCAATCCAACAAAACCTGCGGGACCCAAATGCGCAGTATTCTTTTAGGACCATATGGGTTTATATTCCTTGAATTTGATTTTCTGTTGGTGCCAGCTTAACTAAGTGCAAAACGCAATTTCACATTTTCTCAGTAAACTATTTAAAGGGACGCTAGTTTCTGGAATGGATATGGTCGAATTAAAGGTTGTTTTAAACGACATGAAGACAGGGAAGAGCTATCAGAAGATAGTGAAGGAAGAAGATGCCAAGCAGCTGATGAACTTGAGAATTGGAGATAAGGTTAAGGGCGAGACCATCAGCCTTGCAGGTTATGAGCTTGAAATCCGGGGAGGCAGCAACACAGCAGGCTTCCCTATGAGAAAGGATGCTCGCGGCATTGGCATGAGAAAGATTCTTGCTGTCGGTGGCACAGGAATAAAGACCAAGGACAAGGGCATAAGGCAGAGAAGGACTGTTGTCGGGACAAAGATTGACTCAGACATTGCCCAGCTTAACATGGTCATTCTAAAACATGGTGCGGCTCCTCTTGAGGAGAAGAAGGAATCCCCTAAACAAGATGAAAAGAAGGAAACCAAGGAAGCAGAGAAAAAGGAAGAATCTCCTAAAGAAGCCCCCGCGGAGAAGACGGAAGAGAAGCAGTCTGCTGAGAAGAAATAATTATTCTATCCTCTTTCGATATTATTGTATGCCTCAATTGTATTCTCAAGCAGCATCGCTCTTGTCATCGGTCCAACTCCACCCGGTACCGGTGCAATATAAGATGCCTTCTTGCTAACGCTGTCAAAGTCAACATCCCCCTTCAATAAGTTTCCTGTTCTGGTAATTCCGACGTCAATTATGGCAGCATCCTCCTTGACCATCTCTGCCTTTATCAAGCCGGGCTTGCCGACAGCAACAACAAGGATATCGGCATTTTTCGTGTATTCTGCAAGATTTTTTGTCTTGCTGTGGCAGATTGTGACAGTTGCATTGTTCATCATCAACAGCATTGCAATTGGCTTCCCAACAATGTTGCTTCTTCCAACAACCACAGCATTCTTTCCTTCAATCGGAATATCATATTCCTTGAGCAATCTTATCACTCCTTTTGGCGTGCACGGTACAAACCCTGCTTTTCCGATGAAAAAATTTCCTGCATTGACCGGGTGAAAACCATCAACATCCTTTAATGGATTGATCATGTCGATGGCAACCTCCTCATTGACATGTTTTGGCAGGGGTAGCTGGACAAGGATACCATGAATGCTGTTGTCTTTGTTAAGCTCAATTATCTTTTCAACAAGCTCTTCTTCTGAAATTTCTTCCACGAGTCTTATGATTTTTGAGTAAATTCCAACCTCTTTGCAGTCCTTCTCCTTAAGATTCACATATGAAGTCGAGGCAGGGTTCTTTCCAACCTGTATCACCGCGAGCCCGGGCTTCTTCTTCAGACCCGAAACATATTCTTTTATCTCGGAGCGGATTTTTTCAGCAGTCTTCTTTCCGTCAATTATTGTTGCAGTCATAATTTCATCTTTTTGTACAGTGGAAAGCTTTTACAAAGTCTTCCGACCTTCTTTCTTATCCTCTGCACTTTCTTGTTGTCCTTTATCTCGGTTTTGAATCTATCAATGGCCGCTCTTCTCTGCTCCTTGTCGTCAGGCATTTCATACTTCGTTACATTCTTGATTATTTCTGCAATCCATGAACCTATTGTTTCCATCTCTGCTTCTTTCATTCCCCTGGTTGTAAGGGCAGGAGTTCCAAGCCTTATCCCTGAAGGATAGAACGGCGAGGATGGTTCTGCAGGAATAGTGTTCTTGTTTACAGTTATTCCTGCCAAATCAAGCGCATCCTGCACAAAGAGCCCTTTGCCTTTTCCGAATGGAGTTAAATCAATCAACAACAGGTGGTTGTCAGTTCCATCTGTCACCAGTTTTATTCCATTGTTCTTCAGCGACTCAGCAAGAGCCCTTGAGTTCTTCACAATCTGTGCAGTATACTCCCTGAACTCTGGCTTAAGTGCTTCGCCAAGTGCAATGGCAATTGCGGCTGTCGTGTGGTCATGTGGGCCACCCTGCAGTCCCGGGAACACCGCCTTATTTATCTTAGTTGCAAGCTCAGGATCTTTTTCAACGCCCTTCCTTGTCACCATTATTATGCCGCCGCGGGGCCCTCTTAGTGTCTTGTGCGTGGTTGTAGTTATGATATGGGCATATTCTGCCGGGCTTTTGTGCGCTCCACCAATGATTAGCCCGGAGATGTGTGCAATGTCTGCTGCAAGATAGGCTCCGACCTCGTCTGCAATTTCTGCAAACTTATCAAATTCAATTTCCCTTGGATACGCTGTCGCCCCGCACCAGATTAGCTTGGGCTTGTGCTCAAGGGCAAGCTTTCTTAATTCCTCAAAGTCAACATATCCGTCTGGCTTTGCATGATATGGAACGCTTCTATAGAATATTGCAGATGCGCTGACCTTCCAGCCGTGAGTAAGGTGGCCGCCATCTGTCAGATTTAATCCCATTATTGTGTCGCCGGGCTTGCAGGTCGCCATGTAGACAGCAAGGTTTGCAGGGCTTCCTGAGTAGGGCTGGACATTGACATGCTCCACATTGAATGCCTTCTTCGCTCTTTCAATTGCAATGTCCTCTACCTGGTCTATGAATTCATTTCCGCCGTAGTATCTTTTGTGTGAATAGCCTTCAGAGTATTTATTCGTAAGAATAGAGCCCATTGCCTTAAGCACCGCTTCGCTTACAAAATTTTCAGAAGGAATCATTTCCAGGCCTGTTTGCTGTCTTCTAAGCTCCCGCTCCATTGCCTCTGCAATTTCCACGTCATAGTCTTTTAAAGAAAATGCCATCTTTTCACCCCACTAATGTCGAAATTGCAGAAGTTTTTATATTTTACTATTGAAAATGCTTTTGCGATACCTGAGGAAAACTCAGATTCGTGGATTGAGAGATATTACAAAAAATAGTATGGTGAATTATGACTAGTATGGAGCCTGATTGTGGTAGTGGGCTTTTCTGGATTTTTCTAATCCAGCAGTTCCACCAGTCTGTGACTGGTGGGCTTGACACGAACTAGCGAAAACTTTTTCTTTTTATTGCCTATAGAAACA
>JAFGPE010000112.1 GCA_016926055.1 Candidatus Woesearchaeota archaeon
GCAATCTTCCCGACAAAGATGCTCCTCGTTCCTTCTTTCGGCAGCAGGTCATACTCTACCTTCACATGGAACCTCTTCTTCGACTCAAGATAGCGTTTTATGAAGAAGAACAGGAAAACAATGATTGCAATTACAAGCAATATCAGTGCGAGCAGCCAGAGGGGCATTATGCCAAGAACAGAGTAATTATAGAACCTTTGCCTCACTTCGAAGTCAACAGTGTTGCTGGCAGTCATGTTTAGGTAATATGCTTCGGCAAGCAGAGTATATTTTCCAAGCTCGAAGTCGTCAGGAATCCTGTAGCTTTCTGTTAATGATGTGAATGTATGAAGCCTTGTTTTTGTTTGGCCTATTTCTGTTATTTTTGTGCTGTTCAGGCTTATTACCTTATACCTTAAATCCACATCGTAAATCTTGTCGGTCAGAAGATTCCTTAAATCGACTCTGTATGTAAACAGGCTTCCCCTGTACACAATGTTGTCTTTTGTCGTAACCTTCAGTATTAGCGCATTGATAGGAAGCTTTTCCTTGGGAAGGATTGTAAGTTCTATTGGAACAGTTGTATTGATGTCTCCTGTAAAAATAAGGTTTCCTGTATAAATTCCTGTTTCATTTATTCCAAGTAATGTCACAGTAAATGTTTCGGTCTCGTTTGACGCAACAACAATATTGCTTTTGTCAATCTTGACCATCGGTCTTACAGCTCCATCAACATCAACCTCAACCTCAATCGTATTTTCTTTGAAGTTATGCACCATAAGCGTTTCTTCAGCAAAGCTTCCCTGTGTGACTTTCTTTTTTATTGCAGCAATATTCAGGAAATAGTCCATGTAGCCGGGTTTTTCAACTATTACCTTTTTTCCTGTTCCAACTCCCAGACCAGGACCTTTTCCTGCTCCTTGGCCAGGCCCCATTCCTGCCCCGAGGCCTGCCCCGAGGCCGACTCCCAGCCCAATGCCTGCACCAGGTCCTGCCCCAGGCAGTTCTAATTTTGTTAGGTTGATGTCATATCTTTTTACTTCATTATTTGCTAACGTAAAGTTTCCCACATGAGATGTATAGCCATCCCTATAGGAAACAATTGTTGTTCTTCCTGCCTGCGTTATTAACGAATAGTATCCGCTTTCGTTTGTTGTTGCGACCATCCCGTTTGCGGCAACAGTGGCATTTGGTATCACAAGCCCAGTTATGTTTTCCTTCACATAGCCCCATATTGTCGCGTTGGAAATCATCTCTCCTGCACCTATAGGTTCCATTGTGAAATTATATTCAGTGGTGTTCGATGTAGTTATCGTGATGTTGTGTGCAATATGGGATTCATAACCTTCTTTAACTCCTATCAGCATCCATGTGCCTTCAGAAGCCCCTCCTTCATACTCTCCTGATGAGTTTGTTACCAGGAGTGCTGAATCAATGCTAACTACAACTCCTTCGACAGGGGTCAGGTTGTTTGAGTCGAGGACAGTTCCTTTTATTGTTCCATTGTACAAATATGCTGCAGGTCCATAAGGACATTCATCAAACGGATCCTGGTAGAAATAGTATCTTATTGAGCTTACATTTGTCGGCACAGGAACAATCATCTGCCAGTTAACTGTTTCGGTGTTGTACCCTGATGTATATGTTGCTATGTCTGCTCCGAATATCAGGTGTCCTAAGTCATCCTTCAGGACAGCAAGGGGAAAATCGGTAGAGCCGGCAGCATCATTCTTGTATGTGTATAAGCCGATTGTATTTATTGTGCTATTGCCCCATTTTATCGAGATGCTCTCTGTGAACGTGTTATTTGGTCTGTCCCAGTCAGGGTTTGTTATATTAAGGAAAGCATCTATGTCGGCAGTTGTTGCAGCAGTCACGTTTACAATATTAATCGACTCTTTAGGGACTATGCTTGCATAAATCTCAGATCCTGCCCTGTCAAGACAATCGAATACAAGATCCTTTCTTGTAATCTGGCCTGCAACAGCATCCTCATAATATGTTGTCACATTTATTGACGCAACCGAGAGTGCAAATCCGAAGAACCCCTGATACAGTATTGTGGGAGCAGTCTCCTCGAGATTAACCTCTGTGATTGAGCCACCAACTGCCTCTATGGTTATGTTTCCTATGAAGCTCTGGACCATAATCATGCCGCTAAGTCCAACAACTATGAGCAGTATAAATACTATGAAATATACAGCGTTCTCCCTGTTTTCCATTTCCTTATCCATATATTATCTCCACTCTTGTTGATTTTTTTTCGCTGACAAGCGATTCAAAGCCATGGCTCCTTGAAGCGAAAAATTTCTCTCCCACTTTCTTGTCAATCCACTCCAGTAGTTCCCTGTCGATTGTTATCGTGATTCTGTCTTTCATCCTTCCTCATCCATTTTTCTTTTTATCAGAAATTCAAAGCCATGGCTTCTGTTAGCGAATATTCTTTTCTCTACATGAGAGTCCAGCCACTCAACTAAATCGTGTTCAATCGTTATTGTGATTCTTTCCTTCATTCTTCTTCCATGTCACACCACTACATACTATGTACTATTTAAAGATTACGTTTTTTAGATACAAATATAGAAAAATGTATATTAATTATGTATTTTATCATACTAGTGCATATTAAGTAATACTGAAAAAATTCACATAACAGAAAACCAAATTTTATAAATGATATTTCAATTCCTTTTGGGAATGCAGAGAGAAGACTCTAGTAAACTGCGAACAATATTTGGCGAGTTTCTAAATGGAAATTCCGGCACACGCCTAGTTGGAGCAACATTGGAAGAAGCTGTTAATTCGCTTATCCAGGAATTTATTCAGCATGAAAATCTGACGCTGCAGTTAGATTATTTTTCATCTCGCGATGATGAGATGTTTCAGATTGCTGACGACATAACCTATGATTCGCAAAATGGAACTCTGTTAGTTGATGAATTTATTCGAGATAAGGACAATGGTGGGTTTGGGGAAGGATACTCAACTAAATATTCGGTTAAGCCTGGTGAGTTCATTAAAAGGATGAAATTTTCAAACTCAATTACCCTGCTGGAGGTTGAAGCAAATAAGAACGTAGTTGAAGGTGATGAGTCTAGGCATGTTGGAAAAATGTTCTTGAATTTCACTCAGAGAGCCGAGTCTCCGATGGAATTAATTCCTCGGGGGCCTTATGGAAGTGAGAAAAATCAGTTCGGCTCCTACACAACCAGAACAAGAGTGGTTCCTGAATGCTTTGTTCAATACTAAGGGACAAATAGGATGCGGAGTAGTAAGCGATGAAGAATCATCGGTAACCACTTATTTCCTTCTCTTCTTCTTCCTTCTCTTGTACCAGATGAATATCAGCACTGCAATAGCTACTCCTGCCAGCGACAGTACATCAAAGTAATCGTTGATGAAAGAGACAACAATCTTGCCGAATAGCATCAATAGTATAGCTTCTATAAAGAACCTTAAGCCCCTGCTCGCGATTGAGGCCAGAACAAACTTCTTCAAATCAATATAGAAGACCCCTCCTGCAATTGTAAATATTTTGTAAGGTATTGGAGTAAATCCTGCAATGAATATTGCCCATGCTTCGTATTTGTTGAACAGGTTGTGGACTTTTTTTATCTTCTTCTCTGAGAAAAGCTTTCTGAGAATTGCAATCTCGCCCAGATACCCGATTAGGTAGCCAAGCAATGCTCCAATAACTGAGCCGACTGTGCATATCAGCGCATATAGCAATGATGACTCTGGTTTGTTTAAGCAAAGAACAATCAGCAACAGGTCAGGAGGCACAGGAAAAAACGATGATTCCATGAATGCAAGGATAAACAATCCAAGCGGCCCAAGCGGCGAGAATGTTGTCTTTGTCCACTCGATAAGGTTATTTACAAGGTTCATGCAATTTAAAACGAGGAAGTTGTTTATATTATTTTCCTAAGCTATCTCTGTATATATATAATACGTTGTTGTTAGCTCATCATCGCCGTTATCGCCAACCAAAAGCTGATAATCCCACTGCTTCTCGTCATATCCAAACTCATCGTTCTCGAGCTGGGTCGCAAAGATTATATACTCTGTGTTGTTTATTGTAAGCAGTGTTTGGTTCCACAGAGTATACTGAGCCGTTTCGTTCACGTAAAGGTTTGTCGCTGGGCAGTTAGTTAGGTTGATGCTGCCTACATTTATGTCCTTGCTCTGGTTGAATGTTTCATCAACGCCATCAGGATCGTTTGCCCCCATCCCAAAAAACCCCTCAATCTCTGTTATGTTGATGCAATCCTCTTCCTGCCCTGTACAGTTGAATCCTCTCAGCGCAGTACTTAGGTTCATGCATTTTACTTTGCTCCAGCTGCTTACAGTTGAGTTTGAGGCATAAATTTCGCCCTTCGGATTTAGAAGCTCGTCCCATGAATACATTGTATAATTGTTCGCATCCTTTAGCACTATACTGCCGCTTACATTGCCATAGACGCCCGACCACCTGTTCGAATACTGGGAGCCGCCTATCTCGAGCTCTGTAACATTCCCTGCACCGGCCGCGACTGTTTGTTCACTGTCTTCAGGGTCTGAAACAGCATTCCTTGTAGCAAAAATCAGAAGCATTACTAAAGCTAAAGCTACCGCTAGTTTATTATCTTTCATTCTCGCACACTTTCACTTACGCTTTCGCTAGAGAGACATCTAGTTTATTATGTCAAAACACTAACCGCTCTAGATTCTCCTAATTGCAAACATTTATCATTACGCTTAACAGTTCTTTCGGGTCATGAATTACAGTGTAGTTGTTCAGAAGCCCCTGGACAAAAAGGTCATCATTCAGCTTCTTTTTTATCCCTTCCGCGCTCAGGAAGTTAATCCTGACCTTTTTTTCAGCATGGCTTCTTTTCTTTATTGATTCTATCTTTATCCTCTTCTCCATCTCACCAGGCTTTTGGGTTATTATCATGGCATTTATTTCATCATCGTTAGTACTTACTGCAAGGGCATCTATCTGGTCGAGATATGGCTCCAGGTTCCAGAATAGTTTTTCAACATAGTAGTGCATCTCCTTGTTGTCTATAAACCATATTCTCGTTATTATCTTGTGATAATCTGTCGCCTCAATCAGCTTCTTCTCTGCAAAGTCATTCATCGCAGAAACAAGGTACAATGAATCCTTTGTTAATGAAAAAAGGGCCCTTGGCTTTCCTTTGTCCCGGTTAGAAACCTTCTCCTTGGTTATTAGGCCATACGCCTCAAGCAGCCTCAGCTGCTGGCAGATATTTCCAATTGTGGTGTTGTATTTCTGGGCGAGCTCTATTGGAGAATACTTCTCTTTTGCAAGCTCCTTTATTATCTCCCATTTCCCGGATGTGAATAAGCTTTCGATATCCATGTCAAATCACTAACCACTATTCGTATACCCTTTCAAAAATTGGTATACGCTTTCATATCTTAATACTATTTTAGCGATACTAGTATTTAAATCTTTCGCAAAATCCTATATTAATATACATTTTACGCTACTAAAATGCATATAGTTAAGTAATTAATTAACCAGTGAAATATAAGGTTTGCCGAGGAGGAATTAGAAAGAATAAAAAGAAAGATTAAGTTCTTAGAGCCGGCTTCGGTCCATATGAGTCTATACCTGGTTTACCGTATCTTTTCTCGTACCCCAAGTCCCTTAATATTCCAGTAATCTGCTCAACATCGTTCTTGCAGCATATTATGGTGTAGGGACCATTTGAAGGTAGTTTTTTGTCTTTCGGTTTATGTTTCCCGTTATCGCCAAACATAGATCCTAAGTTCTGTGCTAATCTGTCCATGTTACTGCCTGGTTCGTTGTAGGTAGTCCCATGAGATCCAGAGCTATCTGGGTCATACAATTTCTTTCTCGCCATAGCAACGTTGGTAACCACATAGTCCCGTATGGCTTTTTGTGCTCCACACGAATGGTAGGAAACTATATGTTTTTCTCCAACATAAAAGATGTTTTGAGATTTAATAACGATGGGGATTAAATCGAATAAAAGATAATGTTGTGGCGTGTAGCCTAGACTCTTGACTTGGTCTACGGCTTCCAGACTGGAAAGGTGTAAATTAAACTCCCCCTTTTCAAAAGCTTCAAGGCTTTCCAATGCAATGATATTCACTAAGCTTTTATTTTCTTCTTCAGACACAGTTTTAGTTAATTCAACAGAATCCACTAACGCCGTATTGTTTCCATTCATTGTCTTTCACCTATTTCAATATACTCTGTCTGATTCACCACGTTTTTGTATGCTGGCCTTATGATTCTTCTGGCGCTTATCAGCTCTTCGAGACGATGAGCGCACCAGCCGGCTATCCTTGCCATTGCAAATAGCGGAGTATAGACTTCTTTTGGTATGTCAAGGCAGGAATAGACAAATCCGGAGTAGTAGTCAACGTTTGCAGAGATTATCTTTGTATCTTTTTTGAATTCGGAAAAGATTGCCGGTGCAATCTTTTCAATGCGTTCATATAGCTCAAACTCTTCAATCTTGTTCTTCTCCTCTGCAAGCTCTGCAGCCCTCTCCTTCAGAAGCACGGCTCTCGGGTCAGAACGGGTGTAGACAGCATGCCCGAACCCATAAATCTTTCCGCTTCCATCAAAAGCATTTTTTCCTAGTATCCTAAGCAGGTATTCCTTTATTTCATCATCGTTCTTCCAGTCCTTCACATTGCTCTTTATATTTTCCATCATCTCCATTACCCTGATGTTGGCTCCGCCGTGCAGTGGTCCTTTGAGCGACCCAAGCGCTGCAGCAACTGCTGAATATGTGTCTGTTCCAGATGAGCTGACGACATGCATTGTGAATGAAGAGTTGTTTCCTCCTCCATGCTCTGCGTGCAGCACAAGGCAAAGGTCGAGCAGCTCCGCCTCAAGTGCAGTATATCTGTCCTTGCCCTTCAGCATGTAAAGAAAATTCTCTGCTGTTGACAGCTCTTTCCCCGGATGCCTTATGGCAAGGGTCTCTCTTTTGTACATGTGCCTCATGGACTGATATGAATATGCAATTATCGACGGGAATTTTGCAATCAGGTTCATGCTTTGCTTCAGGATGTTAAGGGTTGTTGTGTCATCAGCATTCTCATCAATCGGATATAGTGCAAGGACGCATCTTGCAAGCATGTTCATGATATCCTTTCCTTTTATCTTGAGTATCATGTCCTCGATAAAATTCTCGGGCAGGTCCCTCATCTCTGCAAGTGCATTTGAAAAAACATCAAGCTCCTCTTTTGCAGGAAGCTTTCCAAACAAGAGCAAAAATACTGTTTCATCAAATCCGAATCTCTTTTCATCCAGAAATCCTTTCACAATGTCTTTTATATCGATTCCCCTGTATAGCAATCTCCCGTGCCTTGGCTTTACATCGCCGTTGCTTTTGTCATAGCCCTGAACGTCGCCAATATGTGTCAAGCCAACAAGAACTCCGGTATGATCCTTGTTTCGTAATCCGCGCTTTACATTGTACAAATCATAAAGCTCCTCCTGAATCAGGCTTGATTCCTCAGCCATCTTGGAGAGTTTTTTTAGCATTTCATCGTTCATTTCAATTGCCTCTTATTTTTTGAACAATTGCATCGGCCATCTCTTTTGTGCCGACAGGGTTTTCTTTGTTCAGGTCATAGGTAACATCTTTTCCTTCAATTATCACACCGGCTACAGCTTTTTCCAATCTTTCAGCAGCCTCTATTTCACCTATGTGCTTGAGCATCATGACTGCGCTCAAAATCAATCCCGTCGGATTGACCTTGTTCATTCCCTTGTACTTTGGCGCAGAACCATGTGTCGCTTCAAAGACAGCGCATTTCTCGCCGATGTTTGCTCCCGGCGCAACTCCCAGTCCGCCAATCAATCCAGCGCACAAATCAGAGACGATGTCTCCGTAGAGGTTCGGCAGAACCAATACATCGTACAGTTCTGGCTTCTGGACAAGCTGCATGCACATGTCATCAACCAATCTGTGCTCAAACTCAATGCCTTGAAATTCCTTGGCAACCCTTTCTGCAGTTCGTTGGAATAATCCGTCTGAGAATTTCATTATGTTCGATTTTGTAACGGCAGTAACCTTCCTTCTTTTGTTCTTAACCGCATAATCAAAAGCGTATCTTATAATCCTTTCAGAATTATAATTTGAAATTGGCTTTATCGATATAGCAGAGTCTTCCCTGATTTTCTTCCCGGAGAGGCTCCTGATAACATTTATTATCTTGCCTGTGTCATCTTTTCCTTCATCGAACTCAATCCCTGCATACAAATCCTCGACGTTTTCCCTTACAATAACAATATCAACGGCCTTTGGATTTTTAAGAGGGGATTTAACTCCCGGGATGTATTTGCAAGGGCGCACGCACGCAAACAAGTCAAGCACCTGTCTCAGTGCAACGTTAACGCTTCTAAAACCTGTTCCAATAGGGGTTGTAATTGGCCCTTTTATTGCAACCCCGTTCTTCTTTATCGATTCAATGACCTTGTCAGGCAACGGCTTTCCATGCTTGTCCATCACATCAGAGCCCGCTTCCTGATAATCCCATTCTATCTCAACTCCTGTTGCCTCAACGCACCTCTTCATTGCTTCAGAGATTTCAGGGCCTGTTCCATCTCCAGGAATTAATGTTATTTTATGCTTCATCTTTCATCGCTCTCTTGATGTAGTTTAGCTTTCCGCCTGCAATCAGAATTTCCCGTTCCCTCTTGCTGAGCTCATATTTTAGTTTTATGTTGCTGTTTTTTACAACAAGATTCTTATTCTCATTCAACAATCCAATTACACCATCCATTTCAATCTCATCACTCTGTTCTATCCTTTCATAATCCTCCTTGTCAGCAAACTCCAGTGGCAGGATTCCAAAGTTAACAAGATTTGCTTTGTGGATTCTTGAGAATGACTTTGCAATGACTGCTTTTATTCCAAGGTACATTGGAGCAAGCGCAGCATGTTCTCTTGAAGAGCCCTGTCCATAGTTCTCCCCCGCGACAATTATTCCACCTGATTTTTCTTTTGCTCTTTTGGCAAAGGAAGAATCCAGATTATGAAAGACATACTCGCTGATTGCAGGGATGTTTGACCTTAAAGGCAGGATCTTTGAGCCCGCGGGCATTATGTCGTCAGTTGTTATGTTGTCTTTTACTTTAATCAGAACATACGCCTTAATTGCATTTTCTAACGGCTCTTTTAACGGCAACGGCTTTATGCTGCCTCCTCTTTTTATCTCAATATCTTCTTCCGTTGGAAAAACAAATAAGCAATCATCGTGCAAGTATTTTTCCGGAAAAGCGATTCTAGGACATTCTCCAAGCTTTCTTGGGTCTGTAATCTTTCCAAAAACTACAGAAGCCACTGCTGTTTCTGCAGAGCACAGATATACTTTGTCGTTTCTCGTTCCGCTCCTACCCGGAAAGTTCCTGTTGAATGTTCTCAGCGAAACAATTCCTTCCTCTGGCTCCTGCCCTATACCGATGCAGCCCAGGCATGCCGCTTCGCATATTTCTGCTCCTGAACCAGTTATGTTTTCCAGCAATCCGTTCTTTTTAAGGCTGTTAATTACATTTATTGAGCCGGGATTGATATTCAACTTCGTCTTGATCTTTTTATCCTTCAGAGCAGAACTTACAATTGCCAAATCCTTGTAGCTTGAGTTTGTGCATGAGCCAATAATCACTTGTCCGACGGTTGTTCCTTCCAAATCTTTGACTTCAGCAACATTGTCAGGGGAGCTCGGCTTCGCAATTAGTGGAACAATGTCCTCGAGATGTATCTCAACTACCTCATTGTATTCTTCATCTGACTTCAATTCGGCAAAATCATTCCCCCTTCCCTGCAGGTCCAGGAATTTCTTTGTCGCCTCGTCAGATGGAAATATCGAAGTTGTTGCGCCAAGCTCTGTACACATGTTGGTTATTGTTGCCCTTTCAGGAACACTGAGGCTTTTTACCCCATCCCCAAAAAACTCGAATATCCTTCCAACACCGCCTTTTACACTGTATTTTTTCAGAAGGAACAATACGATGTCCTTTGCAGAGACCCATTCATTTAGCCTTCCTGTTAATCTTATTCCAATAATTCTTGGCATCTTCAGATAAAAGGGTTGGCCTGCCATCGCGGCGGCAACGTCTAGGCCACCTGCTCCTATTGCAAGGCTTCCGATGCCTCCTGCCGTTGGCGTATGGGAATCCGAGCCAAGGAGAGTCGTTCCAGGAGTTGCAAACCGTTCTAGGTGAAGCTGGTGGCAGATTCCGTTTCCGGGCTTTGAAAAAACAATTCTATATTTTTTTGCAAAGCTCTCTAGGAATTCAATGTTCTCTTTTCCTGACTCACTGATGTTGTGGTCAGCGTAGCTTAGAGACAGCTTCGTCTTTACCTTCGGAATGCCGAGCGCTTCGAACTGCAGATATGCCATTGTTCCCGTGGCATCCTGAGTGAGAGTCTGGTCTATTCGAACGGCTATCTCATTCCCTTCGTTTACCTTTCCTTTCACTAAGTGCTCTTCGATTATTCTTCTCGCTATTGACATAACTAACGGGAAAATTATTCATTTTAAATAACTTTCTCATATATTCCTGAACAAAAAACTCAAAGAATAGAAAAATTTATAAATCTGTTCATTATTTCAGGACATATGGCAGGTAAAATGAACGAAATTGTGGATGATATTGACAAGAAGATAATCAACCTTCTGCTTTTTGACGCAGACATAACTAACAGGGAGATTGCCAAAAGATGCAATATTGCCCTCGGCACAGCCAACAACCGAATAAAAAAGCTCTATCTGTCAGGCATAATAAAAAAGAAAACTATCCTGCTTGATTACGAGAAGCTCGGCTACATGATAGATGTCCTGATAGCATTGAAGATAAGAAAAGGCGGCTTTTACGACATTGCACAAAGGCTTGTATCTGACCAGAATGTTTTCCTTGTCATGGACATAACAGGCGACTATGATGCTGAAATCCTTGCAAGGTTCCACACAAAAAGGCAGCTTGATGAGTTTATAAAGAAACTCCAGCACGACCAGTCTGTTGAATATACTCGGACAAGGTTAATTCTAAACGTCTACAGGGAGAAGGAGATAAAGTAGACAACAGGTTACTGAACATGCAGGAAGAGCAAACAAAAGAAAGCTAATAAATGACTTATTGATTCATCTCACTAATCTTCTTATGTATTTCAACCGCCTTTGCTCCAAACTTCTTCTTGTCTTCAGGGCTTGCACTCTTGTACAGCTCTGCAATCTTTTTGTATAGCTCAATTGCCTTTGCCTTGTCTTTCGAGGCCATGGCTTTTTCTGCTTCACCAATGACTGTTTCAATATTTTGCCTTGGTTCTGCAGCTGTCTTTTGCTGGACAGGCTCTTGTTTTTTCTCTGTTTGAACAGGAATTGCCGCTTCTTTCTTTTCAGCTCCTGCTTTCTTCTCCAGCTTAGCCCGCTCCGCCTTCGCTTTTGCAAGGTCAGCATTCAGCTCTTCCTCGCTGACCATCTTTATCTCCAGTTTCTTTGGTGTTTTTCCAA
>JAFGPE010000113.1 GCA_016926055.1 Candidatus Woesearchaeota archaeon
GCAATGGCTTTGGCCCTCTTCCTGAGATTTTGTTTGTTTGTTGGCAATGGCTGGCCTCCGCCGCCAATGCAGCCACCATAGCAGGCCATTATTTCAACAAAATGATAATTGCATTCATTTCTCTTTATCTGCTCCATTATCTCCCTTGCTTCGCCAAGGGTGTGAACGACGCAAACCCTTATCTTCTCTCCGTTGATATCCAATTCTGCCTCTTTTTTTGTTTCAAAGCCCCGTATCTTTTTGTACTCGAACGCTTTTAAATCCTTTCCACTCAGCCAGTCTGCAGCAGTCCTTAGTGCAGCCTCCATAACTCCTCCTGTCCTTCCGAAGATGACTGCAGCGCCTGTGCTCTCGCCAAAAGGATTATCGAATTCGCTGTCTTCGAGATTGACAAAGTCAACGTTGAGTTGTTTCAGAAGCTTTCCAAGTTCAACAGTTGTCAGGACATAATCAGCTTCACCCTTGAACTCGGGCCTCAGTATTTCAAACTTCTTTGCAGTGCAAGGCATGATGTCTACAAGGATTATGTCTTCAGGATTTTTTCCAATCTTTTCAGCATAGTATGTTTTAACTAGGCTTGCGAGAATTGCCTGCGGGCTTCTGCAACTTGACATGTGGTTTAATTGCTCGTAATAATATTGTTCTCCGAATTTTATCCATGCAGGACAGCACGTAGTGATTAATGGAAGGTCTTTCTTTTCCTTGAACCTCTTCACAAACTCAGTGGCTTCTTCGAGAATAGTGATGTCTGCTGCAATGTCTGTGTCGAATACCTTGTCAAATCCAATCTGCTTCAACGCAGTGACCATCTTTCCTGTGACAGCTGTTCCCGCGGGCATGCCGAAGCATTCGCCCAGTGCAGCCCTTATCGAAGGCGCAGTCTGGACAATTAGGTATTTTCCGGAGTTCAACGCATTGATGACGGGGTTAATGTCTGTCTTCTCAGTCAGTGCTCCTGTTGGACAGGCGATAACACATTGTCCGCAGTTGACACACGCACTCTCGTTAATGTTTTGGTCAAAGGGAGGAGCAACCTTTGTCTTAAAGCCGCGATTCTGAAGCCCGATTGCATAAACCTTCTGGATATCATTGCAAACTCTGACGCATTGTTCGCAAAGTATGCATTTGTCATTGTCCCTTCTGATTGACACGCTGCTTTCATCAGGCTCCTCGTGCCTTTTCTCTCCTTCAAACCTTATATCCTGTATCATCAGCTCATCAGCATATCTTTGTAATTTGCATTTCAGGTTTGCAGGACATTTTACGCAGTTCAAGTCGTGGTTTGCCAAAAGAAGCTCCATGTTTATCCTTCTTGCCTCGAGAACCTTTGGCGAATGAGTTGTGATTTCCATCCCTTCTCGTGCAGGTGTGCAACAGCTAGCAGCGAGTTTGTTTTGTCCTTTCACTTCAACAACACACAGCCTGCACGCACCTATTCTCTTCAATCGTTCTGTCCAGCAAAATCTCGGAATATCTATTCCGTTTCTTTTGGCGACATCAATTATCATCTCGCTTTCCTTCGCTTCCATTTCCTTTCCGTTGATTTTTATTATCATTTTCGTTCTATCGCTTTAAATGCGCAGACATCATAGCATTTTCCGCATTTTATGCAGATGTCCTGATTGATTTTGAACTTCTTCTTTAGCTCCCCGCTTATTGCCTTGACAGGGCAGTTTCTTTCACAGTTGCCGCAGCCAACACATTTTTGAGTGATTATGAACTGTTTCATGTCATTGTATGTTTTTCCAGGATTCTTTCCCTGCAGGTGCATAATGTATTCATTCCTGAAGAACTTTAGCGTTGAGAGAACAGGATTCGGCGCATTTTGTCCAAGCCCGCATAATGAATTTTCCTGTATGAATTTTGACAATGCTTCGATCTTGTCAAGGTCTTCTTCTTTGCCAACCCCTCTTGAAACGTTTACCAGCATTTCGAGGAGTCTTTTTGTGCCTTCCCTGCACGGCGTGCATTTTCCGCAGCTTTCTTCTTGGGTGAATCTCATAAAATACCTTGCAACCTCAACCATTGAACTTTCGTCGTTTATAACAACCATTCCGCCAGAGCCCATTATTGCGCCGATTGACGCGAGTGTTTCATAATCGAGCTTTATGTCCAGGTGCTCCTTCGGGATGCAGCCTCCTGCCGGCCCTCCTGAAAGAACTGCCTTGAGCTTTCCAGCAGGTGGTCCGCCTCCGATATCAAGGATTATCTCGCTTAGCTTCATGCCCATTGGAACTTCAACAACACCGGATCGTTTTATTTTTCCTACGAGGCAAAGGATCATTGTGCCTTTGGTTTTCTCTGTTCCTATCTTTGTGTATTCCTCAACGCCAATCCTCATTATTGTCGCGACATTCGCAAATGTTCCAACATTGTTTACGTTTGTAGGCCTTTCGTACAATCCTGATTCAGCAGGATACGGCGGTCTCGGCCTTGGCATACCTCTTTTGCCTTCTATCGAACTAATTAGCGCAGTTTCCTCTCCGCAAACAAATGCGCCGGCTCCTTTTTTTATGGCCAAGTCAAACTTCAGGCCGCTCCCAAGAATTTTCTCACCGAGAATGTTATTTTCATAGCAGGTTTTAATTGCGTGCTCGAGTGTTTTTATTGCCAGGGGATATTCTGCACGCGTGTAGATTATTCCCTCGTCGCAGCCGGTCGCGTGAGCGGCTATGACCATTCCCTCAATAAGTGCAAACGGGTCAGACTCCATTACTGTCCTGTTCATGAATGCGCCTGGATCGCCCTCATCGCCGTTGCATATTAGATATTTCTTCCCTGTTCTTTTGGCAATGAATTCCCATTTCATCCCTGTTGGGAATCCTGCTCCGCCTCTTCCGCGAAGCCCTGATTTTTTTATTGCCTCGACAACCTTTGCCGGTTCCATCGCGAGGGCTTTTTTTAACCCTTCGAGGCCACCCTGATAAAGGTAATGCCCGAGCTTCAAGGGGTTTATTTCACCGCTGTTCCGCATAACCAGTCTTTTCTGCTTTTTGTAGAATTCCAGTTCGCTGATATCATTGCATAGAAAATTCTTCTTCATGACTTTGTCTTCCTTTATGCATTCGATGAGATCATTAACATTATTCTCGTTAATGCCGCCATATATGCTCTTCTTCCTGTTCTTTATGACCGTTACGATTGGCTCAGCATAGCACATACCTATGCAACCAACTTTCTCGACAGGAAGGATTCCTGCTTTCTCAAGCTTTTCATAGACCGGTAATCCACCCGCAGACATCCCGCAGGTTGCTAAACCGACCGTTATGATGTCGCCGTTGAGTTCTTTTTCAGCTTCTTTCAGCAGATTTCTCATTTTAGTCCCGCTATTATCTTTTTTACCTTTTCCTCGTCCAATTCACCATAGACATTATCATTGATCATAATTGCGGGCGCTCTAGCACAAGCACCTATGCAATTGACAGCCTCAAGAGTTATCTTCCTGTCTGCAGTTGTTTCTCCTGCTTTTATTTTTAGGTATTTTTCTAGGAAATCCAGCAGGTTATTGCTGCCCTTGACATGACAGGCTGTTCCTGTGCAAACAGAAACTATGTATTTTCCCCTCTCCGCGAGTTTGAACTGACCATAGAATGTGGCAACACCGTATATGTCTGTTCCGGGAATATCGAGTTCATGGCTTATCCTTATCAATTCCTCCTTCGGAAGAAAGCCGTTCTCACTCTGGATTTTCTGGAGAGCTTCTACAACATTCGGCTTTATGTCTTCAGGCTTCTTTGTTTTAATCTCGTTAAGAAATTCATCCTTCATAATCTGGAGCCGTTCCCTTTCGGGTTTATCCTTTCCAAGGTATTTGCTATATTTCCTGAACTTGTCACCGTCCCTTGTTGTGTGGAAGAGATAATAATATTCGTTGTTCTTTATTTTTACTTTTCTAAGGTACGGCATAACCCTGTTTAACTACCACCTCTATTTAAAGCTTTTCAATATTCACAATTTAATTACCACAAAATTAACTTATAAATGTTAATTACCACATCAAATAGTGAATCATCTGTTAATTACCAAAAAATATTTAAACACCCCATTCTTATTTTGTTCCTATGCATCTTTACAAAAGTCAAAACCTGTTTGCAAATGAGAATATCGAGTTGGTTTTGTGTTCGGCAGTATGCTTCTTTGTCCCGTTCTTAATGGGACACCCGCAGTTTTTTGTGGGGACAATTGTCAATGCCGCATTGGTTCTTGCAGCGATGAGCATGAATGAGGCAAGGCTTCTTCCGTTAATGGTAGTGCCAAGCCTCGGTGTTCTTTGCCGCGGCCTTGTATTCGGACCATATACTCCTTTGCTTGTTTACATGATTCCGTTCATCTGGCTTGGCAACGCAATCTTGGTTTTTGCGGTAAGGGCGTTATCTGTTAAGATGAACAGGAACAAATGGCTTTCACTGGGGACAGGCGCAGTATTGAAATCAGTATTTCTCTTTACAGTTGCGTTTATTTTTGTAAGTGTTGGAGTTCTTCCAGCAATATTCTTGACGACGATGGGCTTGTTCCAGCTCTATACTGCAACAGCTGGCGGCATTGTCGCATTCGGGGCAATGGCTTTGAAAGGGAAATATTTATAAATCACTGCCAGTTTCTTTCTTTTAGGATAAGTCGGTGAAAGCTAACTTAGACCAGCACGACAGTTATAATTCGACTTCTCCTGGGTGAATAACATGGCAAAGATGCATTCAAGAAAGAAAGGAAAATCAGGAAGCAAAAAACCTTTGAGGAAAAGCATGCCTTCCTGGTCGAGATACAAGCCGAAGGAAATCGAGTTGCTTGTTATGAAGCTTGCGAAGGACGGCTATTCCGCTTCACTAATCGGGACAATGCTTCGAGACACTTACGGAGTTGTCAGCGTAAGGTCACTTACAAAGAAGAAGATCACCAAGATCCTGGAGGAGAAAAAGCTTCTGCCAAAGGTTCCGGAAAACCTCAAGGCATTGATAAAGAAGGAAATCCTGCTCAGGAAGCACCTTGAGGCGAACAAGCAGGACCTAAGCTCATTAAGGGGGCTTCAGCTAACAGTCTCTAAAATAAACAGGCTTGTAAAGTACTACAAAAGAACAAAAAGGCTTCAGCTGGACTGGAAATATGACCCGGCGAAGGCAAGCATGTATATTGAGTAAATATTTTATTTTTATTCTTTTTTAGACTTTGTCAACAGAAACGAAAACTATGAATATTTCTTACTTTTCTTACATGTAATGTAATATCGTGACGTTGATGGAAATAAGAAGCGCAACAATAACTGACAAAGGCCAAGCGGCAATTCCAAAGAGCGTCAGAAGGCAGGGTTGGTTCGAGATAGGGTCAAAAGTAACAATTCTTGCCTATAACAATCATGTTGAATTAAGGCCAATGAAACTAGTCAGCGAAAGGATTGCAGCAGCAATTGGCAGTGAAAAGGTTCTTGCTAAGGACTGGGACAGCAAGGAAGAGGACAAGGCATGGAAGAAACTCTGAAAAAAGGAGGCTCACTGAAACAAAAGAAGATAAAAGAAGTTGAAGAAGCGTTGATAAGAAGTTTTGAAGGTCATAACGATGACTGAGTTCATATCAAAAAAATTCACCTATGCGGTTGTTGGCGCTTCCAACAATCAAGATAAATACGGCTACAAGGTTCTAAAGGAGTTAAGCGGGAAAGGTTACTCCGTTGTGCCAGTTAATCCAAAAGAAAAAGAGATTCTTGGTTTAAGGGCATACAGATCCATAAGCGAAGTGAAAAAGGCCGATGTTGTAATCTTCGTCGTTAAGCCAGAAGTCACTCTTGAAGTCCTTAAAGAGTGCCTTAAGACCCGGATAGATAAAGTCTGGTTCCAGCCCGGAAGCGAGAGCAGTGAAGCAATTGAGTTCTGCACAAAAAACAGGATTGATTTCTTTTTAGGTTGTATGCTGATACAGAAGAAATAATTAAAGAAGCTGCCTTGTCGACTCTATATGTGCAGCAACATCGTTGCCTTTCTTTGTCAGAGTAAGCAGCTTTAATCTTCCCTGCTTGTCAAAATTGATTAATCCTGCTTTTTCCATCTCCTGAAGAATCTTCACAACATGGGAATAGGTGCAATCAATCATCTTTGCAAGGGATGAAGCATAAATCTCGCCCTTTGCAGTATAGAGCTTAACTAGCATCATTGCCGGTTTCTCTCTAAAAAAAATATTGAAGATTTTCTCGTCGGTCATCAATTTCCCCCATTTTGTATTATCTTTTCTGAAATAACGAATCTGGTTGCTTATTTAAAGATTTATATATTGGAAAATATATGTTAAAAAATACTATGCAGCTTTTCTGTATTCAACGGGCTCATGATGTTCGAGAACATGTTTAAAGTTTCTTCCACCGCCGTACTGATATCTATAGTCATTGAAATTATCTTCTCTCAATCCAACAACCCCGTCTCCTTCAGCGCATTGTGAATTAAGAGCATTTATGCTCATATTCGGGACATATGTATCAAATTCATAAACCCTGCCGCCCTGATCAGTCGACCGCACATTTCTTCGTTCCACTCTAATATTTTCCACTGTAATGTCAAGCCCGATCTCTTCTTTGGTTTCTCTCGCATTAGCTGTTTCGGGAGTTTCTCCTTCTTCAATCTTGCCGCCGACAGGTTTTACCAGATTATTATCGATTATCGCAGCAACTTCTCCACCCGCAGGGTTTTGAACAAAGTTGCTGACATAATCTTCTTCTCCAGTTCTGATTTCCTTTGACATACTCACAGTGAACCTAACTAGTTTTATAAATCTTTTTCCACAAAGCATAAAAACTTCAGTAAACCTATTTTGCATAATGAAAAAGAACATCAAGATGCTCTACAGAGAATGGGCAAAAGATTATGACTCTGATTCAAAGCGCTACCTTGCTACAGCAATTAATGAGCGTGCGGTTGTTCCATTGCTCGCACCGAAAAAGTCAGACACAATTCTTGACATCGGTTGCGGCACAGGAAGATTTACAATTCCTCTGGCGAAGAGATGCAGAAAGATTGTTGGAGTTGACTTCTCTGATGAGATGCTTGATGTTGCAAGAAGAAGGTCAGCCTGCTTGAGAAACACCGAGTTCATCAATGCAGACATAACCAAGAAGCTTCCCTTCAGGGCAAACACATTCGACAAAGTGCTCTGCATTCTTGTTGTCGACCACGTAATGGATCTCAGCCCCCTTTTCAGGGAAGTGCGAAGGGTTCTAAAGCCCGGCGGAAAATTCTTGTACGACGATGTTATGGGTAATGCTATACTTCCCTTTGACGGCAGGCACAAGCATCCTATCGCAAAGTTTATGAAGAAAGGAAAAAATGTCATAATTATGAGGCCTGTGCAGGAACACATCGAACTAATGGCAAAGCACAACTTCAAAATTGAGAAGATGATTCCTCTCAAAATCACGGCCAGGGAAAGGCATTGCATGACTAAAAAGTCGTTTAGAACAAATAAAGGCAAATACCACGGGTTGATGTTTCTGCTAAAAAAATAATTACCGCAACACATATAAAACTCAGTTCTATCCGCCATTCATGCTTTCAGAAGAAAGACTAAGGGAATTGATGTTTCCTTATTCCAAGGTAAGGGACGTGCAGGATAAATTAATTCTCGACGTGGAGGATGCGCTGAATAAAAAGAATCATCTAGTTCTCCATGCTCCGACAGGTCTTGGAAAGACTGTTTCAACTTTGGCGCCTGCAATCGCTTTTGCAAAAAAGAAGAATCTTACCATTTTTTTCCTTACCTCCCGCCACACCCAGCACAAGATTGCAATCGAAACGATACAGGAAATAAAAAAAGAGCATTCTCCTGAGCTCGTTGCAACAAACATCATAGGCAAGAGATGGCTTTGTCTCTTTCCCGGAATTGAAGGGTTATCGAGCCACGATTTTAACGAATTCTGCAAGGTCATGAAGGAAGACGGAAAGTGCGAGTACTATGAGAATGTGAAGGCAAAGACAGGAAAGCTAAAGCCGAAAGCGCAGAAGCTTCTCGAGGAATTAAAAAATATTTCTCCAATCACTCCCCAAAGGCTTGTAGAGCTATGCCATAATGATTCATTTTGCCCATATGAAATGTCATGCGCCCTTGCCTCTGTTTCGAATGTCATCATAACCGATTATTACTATCTCTTCAATCCAAATGTCATGAACAGCTTCTTTGCGAGGACAGGAAAGAAGCTTGAGGAATGCATCATAATAGTCGATGAAGCGCATAACCTGCCGCAGAGAATAAGGGAACTCGGCTCTGTGAAGCTTTCCAATCTAACATTGAAGCGCGCAGTTAAGGAGGCGAAGAAGCTGGGGTATTCTGACAGGATAGAATCCATTGTCAGGATTCAGGACGCGATTCTTCATTTCTCAAAAAGCTTAAGGAATGAAGAGGAAAACCTCGTCAGGAAAGATGATTTCAAGAAAAAGGTTGGCACAGAGGATGAGTATGACGAAATTGTGTCTGATTTTGAATTCATAGGAGATGAGATAAGGGAGAAGCAGAAGAAGAGCTACGTTGGTTCAATAGCAAGGTTTCTTGATAGCTGGCAGGGCCCTGACACGGGCTTTGCAAGAATAATCTCGCTGAAGGAAACTACAATGGAGCCGATAATAGAGCTTTCTTATCGTTGCCTAGACCCTTCAATTCTTACAAAAGAGACGATTGATGAAAGCTATTGCACGATGATGATGTCAGGAACATTATTGCCCACTGAGATGTACAAGGACCTGCTGGGATTTCCAAAGAACACCCTCTGCCTTAAATACAAAAACCCTTTTCCTGAAAAAAACAGGCTCTCACTTATTGTTCCCAAGACAACGACAAAATATACGCAAAGAAACGACAAGCAGTTTGAAACAATTGCTCATTACTGTCATGAGATCGTCGAGGCGATTAACGCTAATACTTTAATATTTTTCCCGAGTTATTTCATCCTCGACAAGGTATTTGGATTTTTCAGGGAAAAATCAAAAAGAAAATTGTTCAAGGAAAGCCAGCTTCTCATAAAAGAGGAGAAGCATGAGCTCCTTGAAAAATTCAAAGAAGCAAAGAAGCAGGGCGGAGTTCTTTTTGCAGCAATCTCTGCCAATTTTGCAGAAGGCATAGATTTGCCAGGTGATCTGCTGAAAGGAGTGATTATTGTCGGCCTACCGCTGCAGAAGCCAGACCTGGAAACAAAAGAGCTGATACAGTATTACCAGGATAAGTTTGAGCAGGGCTGGGACTATGGCTACATATATCCGGCGTTTAACAAGACGCTGCAGAGCGCCGGTCGCTGCATACGCTCTGAAACTGACAGAGGCGTCATAGTGTTTCTCGACGAGAGATATGCCTGGCCAGCCTACAGGAAATACTTCCCGGAGGATTACTCTGTCGAGATTTGCGTTGATTTCAAGGGAGCCATTAAGGATTTCTTTTCATAGACCAGTATACATTTTATGTATATCAGTATCTAAAAACATAACATTTATATATTAGTTATGCTTTCTATATATTATTAGTGATTTATGTTCACTAACCGCCAAAGGCTCCCTGAGAAATGCTAATTTCTCAAACCACCCCCTTTCAGGGAGCCATTTTTTAATGATGAACTAAAATTAACGCTCAAATCTTAAGAAAGATTGAGAATTACGCTGTTGAAGCTGCTGCATTCTGAGCCGGAGCTTCAGCCTTCTTCTCACCAACAGGAGGTTTAATTGAGTTGTAATATCCGAGCGGCAGGGCGTTTAGTGCGAATGTTGGAAGCCCTGCAATTGTGTTTATTCCGTTTGCTGTTAACAGGTATGCTGGTGCAAATATCTTTTGTACTCTGCTGTAAACATTCCTGTAATTGTTCGCTATACTCTTGCGAATTCCTCCTGGATTAAGGTAATTGTCCTGCAAATGCTCTGCTCCCTTGAATAAAGCATTAAATGCCGCATTGTATCCTGTCAGGGAATAGATTGATTTTGCAATAAATGAACCGATGCCCCCTGCAACCTTTGCTCCAAGCCCCCCTATGACGGGATAGGTCAGATTGCCC
>JAFGPE010000114.1 GCA_016926055.1 Candidatus Woesearchaeota archaeon
GATATGTGTAGCGATGTTGTTAATGAAGAAGAAATTCTTTTGATGTTTGAGTAATCAATAATATTTTCTCCATTCTTTTTTTGTAAAATTATAATACAAGGATAATTTGTGGCACCTTCGAAAACTCCTTGGTCATTGAAGTCAATATATTCTTTTAACATTGTTTTTTCCAATATTATTCTTCTTATTTCAGTTCCATAGTGGGTATTTGTGAACTTATTTGGCATTATATAAGTCATAGTTCCATTCTGATTTGCTAAATTTATCCCTTTTTCTGTGAATAAGACATAAAGGTCATATTTTCCTCTTGCAGAATCATAACTCCTCGTATATGCATCTTTCACATCATTATCTATTGTTTGTACTCTAACATACGGCGGGTTTCCTAAGACCACGTCAAATCCAGGATTTTCCCTCTGAAATATTTCTGCAAAATAAAGTTTCCATAAAAAGAAGGGTTTTGATTTGTTTTTCTTATACTGAGCAAGCTTAGCTAATGCTTGCTCATTGCCCTGCTCTTTCAGAGTCTCTTCGACGAGTTCCCATTCCAGCTTATCAATTTCGTTTCTGAGGGATTTCTTCTTATCATTGTCGAACTCATTGAAGAATTGTTTTTGCAGGCTCTTGATTCTGCCAAGTTTAACCTGTGACTGTTTTATTTTGAGTTCTCCCATCTCATTTAGAGTTAGATTTCTGCTTGTATCTTTAGGCCCTTCTGTTAATTTTGCCTTCTGTCTTTCAAGCTTTGATATCTCCTTTTTCAGGTCTTTAATTTCGCCTTTTTTCTTTCCAGTGACTATTTCTCCAATGTTGATGTTTAGGTCTTTTATCTCGAGGTTCAGTCTGTTTACTTCTGGACTGACATCTTTTGCCACGACCCCAAGAAGTTTATCATCGAATAATTTGATTCCTTCAAATTCTTCAAGTAAACTATTTCCGCACATGATTTTATGGTCTAAGTTCGGAAGTGGTTTGATGTTTGATATATCCATCTCATCAACAATAAGAGAGAGCCAAAACCTTAGCTTGCAAATTTCAACCGCAGATGGCATGATATCCACTCCATACAGGCAGTTTTCAACAGTCTCTCTCTTCAAATCATACACTCTTCTTTCTCCATCATGGAATATAGAAAGGATTGAACGTGCCCTTACTATTTCATTCATCATTCCGACAGGGAATGCTCCAGAACCAACTGCAGGATCAACAACTTTAATCTCTCTGAGCAGCTTGTCAAGAAGTTCATAACTCTTTTCAATGGATTCAGGAAGCAAATATCTCGTGTCTATATCAAAAGTTTTACCATGATATTTTTTCTTTTGCTCTTGGGCTTTTATTGTTTGGTCAAGAGCGAAGTCTCCAAGATTAATGAATTTTTCAAGGTCTTTTCTTGGCAATCCAGAATTTGTCTCGAGATAATTAATCAGACTTTGCTGGCACATATAATGAACTATCTCTCTAGGAGTATAGAATGCCCCCTTAGATTTCCTGTCGTTTACTTCAAGCAGATTCTCGAATACTTTTCCTAGCATTTCTGGGTCGACAGCGACTTCTTTTTCAAGCGGCTCATCTTCTTTTACTGTGAAATTGTACTCGTCAAATGTGTCAAGGATGTCCTCAAAGATTTCATTATCTATGAAGATGTTTGTCTCTATCCAATCATAGTCGTTTATTGCTTCGAACAATCCTCCGTTCAAGAATGGAATCTTACAGTTGAATCTGTCATAATAATCATTTGGCCTTTTGATGGCGAGAGCTTGGTAGAATAATGGCTCGAGGATGTCGTTGAAGAAATTGTTGTATGGCACTAAAGGCATTTCTCCTTTTCTCTGATTTCCAAAAAGTTTTCTCATAAAATTTTTAGGACCTGTTCCCCATTGCAGGAATCGGCCATCTGATGCTTTTTGTACTCCCAACCAGCCTTTTTTCTGCAAGAAATACAGGAAAACTATTTGTCCGAGTAATTTCTTGGCAAATTCAACTGTATCAACATTCTTTTCTTCGAACTCTTCTTTGACATGTTTATCTCTGACAACAATGGCATCAAGAGATTCTTTAAGCCTGAGGAATAAATCTTTGTAGCGATTGAAGAATTCCTTTGTTACATTCTCTATGCCAAATGCGAGCTCAATTTCATCTATTGACGGAGTTTGCTCATCGTTTAATATTAAGCTTAGGAATTGGCTTCTGCAAGTATGGTTTGGCTCATTCTTTCCGACTAAATAACTATATCTTTTTGCAGGTGTGAGGTCGGTTTCTGCTTTGACTTTTCCATCTTCTGCCTCGATGAGATTGTACTCCATCTTTACAAATGAGAATCTCCAATCTTCTGTTTCGTCATAGAATGCAACGAGAGCAGCATCATTCTCGAACTTTCCAAGCCATTTAGCGATGAAGTTTCGCTGCATTGTTCTGGCACGTTCTTTTGATGATTCTCGAGCTAATTTGACAGCTAATATCTCAATAACTTTGTTGTTGTGCTCGTATTGCCCGAGTTTCTCGACTTTTGTTATATATTCCCTGAATTCTTTCGGAATAAATTGTGAACAGTCTTTTATCTGCAATTGTATACTCTTGAAGAGCTCTTTTGTAAACCCAAGAAATCTTCTTACTTCGAACTCCTTGCTAAAGGCTTCATTGAGTAGCTGTTCTGCCTGTTGCTTATTCATTTTATCAGCATCTCCGATAAGATTATCTCTTTAGGTCCAGCCACATTCCCAGCTATGCCTGCATAGGTATCTTGGAAGTATTCCGAGCCAGGAAGAATTATTGATTTTAGTCCTGCCAAAATCTTGAGAGGATTAATCTCATTCTTTATTTTAGTCATGACACTCTTCATTGCAGGCTTAGGCAAAGCTCCTTCTTTAAGCAAGTTGAGAATTGCTTGTAGATAATCTTCATCTTCGTCAGTCAGGCCTTGAGGCTTACTTAGCATGGCCTTAATCCTCTTTTTTATTTGTGTTTCATAGCCTCTACTTCCAACGTCAGCATATTCTTCTTCATTCATGAAGAAATGGTCGAACTCTTTTTTATTCTCTTCGAGATATTTGTAAAATTCTGGAGTCAATTTCTCTTTAGCATCCTTCTTATCTGCTCTAATTATTTTCACAGCTTGCTCAAAATCTATTTCGTTGATGGCACTACCATCATTGACATATATTTTTCTGAGTTTCCCTTTCTTAAAGAAGGTTATGACTCCTTTTTGTTCTGATTTCTTGCCTGTTCTTGCTTTTTTAGGCAGTCTCTTTATTCTTTCAAAGAGTTCCTTATCGTGGTCTCTAATCTCTCTTAATTGTAATAACCACTCTAATTCAGGATCATCCCTATCATCTTCTCCCATTATTGTTTCTCTGGAGTTGAGCCTTCTAAATAGCTCATGAGATTTCACATCCTCATCAGTTAGCAGTTTGGCATCGTTTCCTAACATTTCGATGAATGCTTGGATTTTTACTTCTGCTGCCTCTTTCAAACTTATTTCCTTGTTGATAGGCCCTGCAGGGAAGAAATTGTATGTATATATCTCATCGAATGGAAGATTCTTAGCAACTCTGTTGATACGACCAACTCTCTGCATCATTCTAATCGGATTCCAAGGGATATCATAGTTGATGACAACATTTGACCTGTTCAAGTTTACTCCCTCTGACAGAATTTCTGTTGTCACAAGAATTTTGATATCGCTCTTTTTGTTTCTTGCAGCAGGGTCAAAATTCTCAATAATTCTCTGTCGAGTCATCTCGGAAGACATGCTTGAATAAGCAAGCACCTTGCCGTCATACAATGAATTTAGTTTATCAGCAAGGTATTCTGCAGTCTCTTTTGACTCGGTAAACACAATCAGCTTATTCTGTCCCAATATTGAATCCTTCTTGAGTAATTTGATGAATGTTTCAAGCTTAGGGTCAGTCGTTACATCTTGCCACATTTCTTTAATCTGACTGAGTATTTTTAAGTCATCAATTAGTGCATATTTAAAGTCAGAA
>JAFGPE010000115.1 GCA_016926055.1 Candidatus Woesearchaeota archaeon
CTTATGTAGTTGAAATTAAGCTTCTTGCACTGATAACCGTAATAATCATCACATCTATATGAGTAAAGGATGCTGTTGCTCCGGGAAATAGTCTTGTTCATGCATGATGTCATGCTCCAGGAAAGGTCAGTTACCAGGACAACGTCAACATCATTGTTTTTGCTTTGCCTAATCCTCGTGCCGTTAATCTCAACTACAGCATCCTTCACGCAAATATTGCTTGGCAGCACAACATATGTTTGAGAGGATGCGTTTAAATTTGAACCTGAGAACGTGAATTCAACATCCTTGCCCTCAGTGCATTCATTGTTTTCTAAATTGACCTGATTTTCAAATCCTTTGATGGTAGAGCAATCTCCAACTGTAATTGGAATGGTGAGCAAGCCGGCTAAAAAAAGCATGGCTGCCATGAATTTAAAACAAGAAGAGCATCTCATCCTGTTACCTCCACCAGAGGGTATAGCTGTTCATATGAGTCGGTTCCAGGGTCAAATAGAATGATCTCAAGCTTATATCCGGGCGGAACGATTCTGGGCTGAATAATCATCTCATCAACGATTCTTTCTATCATTTCCCGCTGATTTTCGTGGTAGAGCTGGCCTAATAGTTCAAGGACAGAAATCCTGTCATTAAATAAATCGCCGCTGACACAAAGCTCATCAAGGGTTGAATATGAATAGGAATTGCACTCTGTAGGTGAACCCAGACGAAGTTCATATATTTTTGTTTCATGCAGCAGTCCAACGATATCCTGGGATATGCTAGTTGTCTTTTCTTTTTGAGGGGCATATATGTGAAAACTATACAGAACAATCAATCCAACTATTAGAATCACTATGGCAATGATCACGTCCAAGGTGTATATATACGCTTTCTTTTTCATCTACTCACTTCTCACACACAATAACAAATAGATTCATGAATTCTCTTTCCCGCAAAACAGGCTTTGTGAATGCATGTGAATTCTTATAACTTTCACACGGAGATGAGCTATTGCTGCAGCGAATTGTGTCTTCATTGTCGCGATTCATGAAGAAGAGGCATACCTCGCAGGATTCGCTATGAAACTCTGTATTCTTGAGAAGGTCTTTTTTAAATCTCTCCCACTCTTCATCGGATGAATCCATGAATTTTCTTTTGAAATCATCTAGTTTATCCTCATCGATTTTTCCGTTTCCTATGAAGCTGTTCTCCATTGTTTCCAATCTTGTAAAGATTGTTGTCTCATAATTAACCGTCTGTGTTGTCAGCCATCTTTGAAAAAGTATGATTGTGCTGCATATGACAATGATAAATATGATTGCGCTGATTGTCATATCTATGCTGATGACCTGACCTTTAGCATTCCTCAATTGTTACACCGTTCTTATCCTTGATGATTTTATTGCAGCCTTTCCTGATGTCGTATTTCATGATGGATGGAATATCTGCATACGCAGAATATCCCATCTCAGGGTCGCGAATGATGAGCGTATTTGAATCAGCTTGCATATCATACTCTTTCCCATCGATGGTGGTTGGAATGTTGACTTCCATGACCATGTTAAACTGGCTTTCGTTTACAAGACGAAAATAATCCTGTATGGTGTTGGCCAGTATTTGTAGGTGCTCTTGCGTCATCGAATCCTGATGGCCGGTAAAGCGGCTTTCAGTGACACTGACAAAACTAATAAAGACAAGAAATGCTATCGTGAATATTACAATAAATTCGAAAGATGACTGGCTTCGCATCATATTTCAACTCTTTGAACGCTGACTGCAATTATGTTCTCTCCTTCCGGCCATTGCCAGTTCACTACTTCAAGCTTGAAATCCTTGTGTCCTGGAGCAAGGCTGGTCGAATCAAGCTTACATTCCATTGCAGCATATCCCTGATAGTCTTCCTCGAAAGCACATGTGTACATATTCGAGCTATCTAATGTGGTTAAAGGAACTTCAGGCGAAAGGATAATGCTGTTAACCTCATCTTTTTTCAGAAAGTCTATTTTTAGGTAATATTCATATGTATTTTTATCATCAGCCGGTTTTTGTATTGTTATGAAAGTCATGTTCAGGATATTTTCAGGCATATTCATTGACAAAATCTCTTTATTGAAAATGCCAAGATAATATAGTTCACGGGATTCATCAAGCAGCTTTCTGCCAAAATGCTCAATCTGGGATTCAAGGATGTTCATTCTCGATTCCATGCCTTGGGAGATGAAAAAATAGAAGATAGGAAGAAAGATAAGAAGGAGAAGGGCCAGGAGCAATGAAAACTCAATGGCTGACTGAGCTCTAAGACCCATTTTAAGTTACCTTATTGTCGCGATAAGGGTTCCTGTAGTCGACATGTCCAGAATGCCATCTGAAAATTTGTGGTCAATAGTTATGGTCCCTTTAATCTTTTTGTTGACTTCTCCCTCAAAGCTATCGCAGGTAATCTTAACAGCCTTTTTGCTTCCCGAAGGAATGTCTACTGTTTCATCTGATTCACAGTCTTTTGCTAAAATCGGGTCAGCCGGATTAAAGCTTGCTTTGCTTATGGTCACACCCTTTGTTCCTTTGTTCAAGACAACTATCTGTATTGTCTTGTCTGTCGCTTTTACAGCCCACTCCTCGCAACTGAAAATTCCGGTTCCTTCCATGCTGCATTTCTCAGGCAACATCTGGCCTAAATCAAGCACTCCAAAGTAGATTAAGGCTGCAACAGCAAGCACAACGACAAGGATGGCAACGCCGTAAAGCAGAAGCGATTCCATTGCAATTTGTGCCTTTCTTTTGGTTGTATTGTTTGACGCGACCTTTTTCATCATTTTCATTCCCTCTTCTTTAAGTTTTATTGGATATCGCCTACTGGATTTTTGGCATTTAAATATGTTGCGGTTTAAGTATCATATTGTTGTGAATAGTACATTGAACACCCAGTTTAGAGCCAGCAGGAATACCTGATATGCAATGTTTGATATAGCTATGTAACTCAGAATGACTCCCAGTGAACCCCTGAGGCTGCCCTTGCTGATTGTGCCTATGATGGCTGCTGCACTTCCCGCAATAACTGAAACTGCTATTCGCGAGAACAGTATGAACTCATCGAAATCAACATTAACCGACATTACTGTTGCAGGCATAATTGAGCTGCTTGTCTGGCTCAGTACCCTTCCAATCAATTTGTTTATCAGAATCAACAGGTTGTTGGAAAGCGAAAAAAGCAACGGCGAGATTACCAACGCAACTATGCTTATGAAGATGATGTAGTTTGAAACGCTTGCTACAGCGCTTTTTTTAAGATAGTGGACCAGTTCAAGGTTTTCTGCAATCTTTTCAACAATGTCTGAAAGTTCTCCTCCCCCCCTGTATGATTCAACAATTATAGTGAATATTTCTTTAAGGGTATACGAGTCATAACGGTTGCCGTATTCGAGCAGAGCCTTTTCAGTCATCATGCCGCTTTTGATTTCAACAACGAGCTGCGACAAGTCTTCATTGAGTGGCCCGAGCTCTTCTGACAAAGAGCTGCTAAGTGCATCAACAAACTCTCTTCCTGCACGAAGGTTAATTGCAAAGTCATGCAAGAAAAGAGGAAGGTTCCTTTCAATATTCTGGACACGATTGTATGCCAGATAATTAAACAGCAAGATGATCCCTGTCTGGATGATGCAGAATAGAATAACTCCCGCGACGAGACCAAGTATTGTTCCCATTATTCCAAGAACATATGTGCCGGAAAGAGTACATAACGCTTCAACTATTAGAAACATTGTGCCAAAAAGCCTGAATGAGATTTTTTCGTGACCTAACCGCTTTGATATTCTCCTAATGCGGTTTTTTGTCCATCTCGGTGTGAAAAATAATCCAATCTTACGGAAAAAAAACTCGCCCTTGTTCTTGTGCGTTGCCATTTTATATGTCCAGTTCAGGCCTCATTTTTGAAAATACTCCTATGAATAAAAACTGGATTGCAAGTATTATGAAAATGAAAAGTGAAAGAGCGCCAGGATTTATGGTTATTCCGAGAAAGCTCAGGCCAATCACAAAAACAACTATCCCTAATGAAGGGCCAATTGTCCCGAATATGAGGTAGAACAAGCTTACCGGATTAAGCTTTTTTCCGAATTCCTCAAACTCAATAATCTTTTCTCTGGTGATTTCCTCAAGAACAACCTTGAGTGTGTGTTTGATATCGGTGCCTGTTTTCAATGAGTTGCGCAACTGAATAAAAATCTTTCTGAATGTTGGCGAATATGAGTTTTTTATCGCTTCATCGATGGCCTCCTCAAGCGGTTTCCCCATGTATATCTGCGATGAAAGGCTCTGCAGAATCGGATTTGAAAGGTCATTCACTTTTGAAACATCAATGATGGCATTGACAAGCGACTTTCCCGACTCGAGCTGGATTAAAAGCCTCCTGCCAATCATTGCAACATTGCTCTCGCTTTTTTTCCCTAACTGACGATAGTTATATCCTGGAAGCCTGAGCAAAGCCACAAAAAAGCAGATGTATATGGCAAAAAAGAATGCAAGAAAATAAATGAGATTATTTGTTACAAGAAGTACAACAACTGAGAACGACATCGCCATTACGACACTTATCATGATTGAATAATTTATGAAGCGCGAAATGGAGATATTCATGTTGCTAAGTAAAATCTCTCTCTCTAGCTCAGGATTCAGTTTTTTAATGAAGTCAATCAGTTTCATTGTTTGAAAAGTCGGTTCAGGAGGAATTCCTTGTTGGTGTAGTAATCACTAACAATCCCGCCAATCGCATGTATGTCATCAATGTTATTGTCAACCAGATAATGCAGGACCTTTATCTTTTCTTGAATATCGGCAGTTATTTCTCCCTCCCCCATTCCGGTGAAAAGCTTTAGTGTCTCGTAAAGCCGTTTTGGCTTATTGACAACATTCATTGCATCTTTGGCCATGTCAAACTCAAAAAGAACCCTCGCTTCGCCAGTTTCTAGAATCTCTGCGACCTGGAACATTCTTCGCGTACCTGTTTTTCTGTTCCTGTTCTGGACAACCAGGAGCGACAAGGAGCCCAGTATGTTCTGGGAGATGTCTATGGGAGGATTGGTAAGCCTCATGATTGCTTCAGTAACACTGTTTGCATGAAAAGTAGCATATACTGAATGTCCGGTGTGCATTGCCTCAAAAAGAACCTCTGCTTCAGCCTTTCGCCTAATCTCGCCCACTATGATCCTGTCCGGCCTCATTCGCAGCGAATTGACAACAAGGTCAAGCATTGTCACTCCCCCCTGGCCTTCAGGATTAGGCAACTTTGTTTGGGTTGGCACCCAGTGGAGACTGTCAGGCAACACAAGCTCACGGGTGTCTTCAATCGAAACTATTCTCTGGTTTGGCGGAAAGAAGTTGCTTATGACATTTAGCATGCTGGTTTTTCCGCTTCCAGTTCCGCCCACAATCAGCAGCGAGAGTTCGTTTTGTATGGCGAGCCACATTAATGCTGCAGTCAAATAATCAATTGTCTTGTTATTCAATAGCGAGGTTATGGTCCATGGCTTCGTCGCAAACTTTCTTATTGTAATTGTATTGCCCTTGGTTGTTATTGGTTCAAGTGTTGCATTGATCCTGTCCCCTGTTTTTAGATGTGCATCAAGAAGGGGATTCAAAAGGGTGATGCTTCTATTGACTATTCTGCCTGCTATTGTTGCATAATGCTTGATGCGCTCTTCCTCTTTTAAAATGATATTTGTCTTAAGCCATGAGTGCTTGTGATGGTATACCCAAACCGGTTCATCAGCGCCGTTAACGACAATCTCCTCAAGTTCGGGGTCCTTTAGAAGTATTTCTATCTCACCAAACCCTAGGCCTGTGAGAGTCAAATACTCGACAAACGACAGGAGTTCATTCTCAGGTATGTCTGGAAAAAGGAACGAAAGGTTCTTATTAAGCGCCATCTTAAATCTTTGCCTGATATCATCCTCCAGATCTTTTTCACCTTCCTCTTCTTTTTTCTGTTGAGTTTGCGGGGAATGAAGCGGCAAGGAATGCATTATCTCATTCTTTACCTGCTCCACAATAATTCTTGTCGTAGTTCCAACATCCAAGAGTGACACGATGTAATAAGGAACTGGCTCAAAGTCCTGCTTTAGGATTTTGGCATGGACAGAAAATTTATCGCAGGATATTTTGTATTCATCGACAAGGGTTATCATCTTCTTAAATTGTTGTGCCACCTGCTTTACACTTTTCCCTTTTGTATCTTTGGGAAGAAGGTTGGCTTTCTTTAGATAGTCGTAAACAAATGAATATGCCTTGTGATACATCTCAGAGAACTTCTCGTTTTTTGTGCTGGAGTATTTGCAGTATAGATCATACAATAGCCTGTTTATTTCCCTGATTTTGTCTGTTTCCAGAAGAATCTTTATCTCACTCATGAATTCTTCAGCATCTCTGAATTCAAAGTCATCTTCAGGATTCTTGGAAAGCGTCACAATCAGCGCGGGAGCATAATGCATTTGAATTATGCCTTCTTCATGGAGATATGTCAGATACGCATAAATAATCTCCTCGGGAATGTCAAGAAGTTTTTTTAATTCGTTAAAATGAATCTGTTTTCTTTCACTAAGTATCTCAATAAGTTGGTCTGCATGAGTTCTAAACATAATTCAACCTCTTTTTTTATATCAAATATCCTTTCCGGTATTTATAGTTTATGAAAAAATTCGTAACCTTTAAATTCTCATGCCATTGAATGTTGCTTATGAGAATAATCTATAACAAAATATTCCTTGAACACGATATAGGGATGCATCCAGAGAACAAGAAGCGCCTTGAAGCATTCAGTGAAATAGAACCTCTTCCTGAAACAGAGATAGAGAATGGCGAGAGATACCTTCATCTTGTCCATACAAAGGAATATGTTCATCACGTGAAGGAAACCTGCAAGAGTCGCGGTCATCTTGATCCTGATACAGCCACATCCAAAGGAACATTTAATGCGGCAGTCCATGCTGTTGGCGCCACGGTAATGGCATCAAAGACAAATGACTTTGCTCTTGTGCGTCCTCCTGGCCATCATGCTCATCCAGATCATTCAAGCGGCTTCTGCATCTTCAATAATGTTGCGATTGCTGCCCAGCGTCTTGTGAATGAAGGTAAAAAAGTCTTTATCTTTGATTTTGACGCCCATCTTGGTGACGGAACAGTAAAATTCTTTTACACTACAGACAGTGTTCTCTATTGGTCACTGCATCAGTTTCCCGCATTCCCCGGGGGAGGGACGGTCAGCGAGATAGGCGATGGAAAGGGAAAAGGCTACACGATAAATGTGCCTCTGCCTCCAGGATCGGGAGACGATATCTTCATGGATGCAATTCATCGTTTTATGCCTGTTGCAGAACAATTTAACCCAGATGTTATTGCTGTTTCCGCTGGCTTTGATTCTTATCAGCACGATTTGCTGATAGACCTGAGACTGAGCATGAACACATACCATAAACTCGGAACAATTCTCGGCGAAAGATTTAAAAACATTTTTGCAACACTGGAGGGCGGCTATGATATAGCATCGTTCCCGAAATGCGTTCTGAACTTCATAGACGGAATCAATGGAAGGCATATGCGTTTCAGGGAGTCAGTGACTGACTCAAGGATAATTGCGATTGATGAATATCGTGCAAAGGCAGACAGGCTTGAAAAAAATCTTTCAGAGTACTGGAAGGTCTAGGTGATATGATGACAATAAAAAAACTTGACAAGATTTTCAACCCAAAGACAATTGCAGTCGTCGGCGCGACAGACAAGAAAGAGAGCGTCGGCTACGCCCTTATGAAAAACCTTATCAGCAGCGGCTATCGGGGCACAGTCTATCCGATAAACCCGAAGCATCCGAGCGTCCAGGGCGTTAAGGCATATCCTTCTGTAAGCAAAACACCAGACAAGATTGACCTTGCTGTTATTGCAACCCCTGCTACAACGATTCCAGGCATTGTCGAGGAATGCGGAAAAGCAGGGGTGGAGGGAATCGTGATAATCTCCGCAGGATTTAATGAGGCAGGAAAAGAAGGATTGGCGCTTTTTAACAAGACGGCAGAGCTTGCAAAGAAATACGGCATAAGGGTTATCGGGCCAAACTGCCTCGGCTTCATAAAGCCATCATTAAAATTAAATGTCAGCTTTGCAAACAAGATGGCTCTTCCAGGAAGAACAGCATTTATCTCTCAGAGCGGTGCGCTGTGCACCTCTGTCTTGGATTGGGCTGTCAGCGAGAACGTCGGCTTCAGCTACTTTGTTTCAGTCGGAGCCATGATGGATATAAGCTTTCACGATTTGATTGACTACTTCGGTGAGGACTCTGAAACAACGAGCATCCTCATATATATGGAATCCATGAAGGACGCAAGAAAGTTCCTGAGTGCTGCAAGGGCATTCGCAAGAACCAAGCCAATCATTGTACTGAAGGTTGGAAAAAGTTTAGAAGGCGCAAAGGCAGCAAAATCGCACACAGGGAGCCTTGCAGGAAATGATGCTGTGTTTGATGCAGCCTTTAAGCGTGCAGGTGTTATCAGGGTAACAACAATAAACCAGCTCTTTAATTGCGCGGAAGCTCTTGCAATGCAGAAACGGCCTGAAGGAAACCGGCTCGCGATTGTTACAAACGCAGGCGGTCCAGGAGTTATCGCAACAGATGATTTAGTTTACCATTGCGGCCGTCTTGCAGAACTCTCTTCCGGAACAATAAAAAAGCTCAATGAGTTTCTTCCTCCTGCATGGAGCAAGGGCAATCCTGTAGACGTATTGGGTGATGCAGACTCTGAAAGATACAGCAAAGCAGTCCAGATATGTATGGATGACCCGAATGTGGATGGCATAGCACTGATACTCACCCCTCAGTCCATGACAGACCCTGCTGAAATTGCACGAAAGGTTGTTGCCCTGTCAAACAGGGACAAAAAGCCGTTGCTTGCCTGTTGGATGGGGGAGGATGATGTTAAGGAAGGGATAAAGATTCTTGAGAAAGGCAACATCCCGGTGTTCAGAACACCTGAGAACGCAACCCGCTGCTTCATGAACATGTACAGATATACCAGCAACTTGGAATTGCTGTATGAAACACCTGCAACAATCCCTCATGCCTTCAGGCCAAAGACAGAGGAAAACAGGAAACTTATCAAGGAGGTTCTGAATGAGGGCAGATTTACCCTGACAGAGCTTGAGTCAAAGAAATTCCTTTCCAATTACAATATCCCGATGGCAAAGGAGGGGATGGCAAAGACAGCTGCAGAGTCAGCAAGAGTGGCAAGGAAGATTGGCTTTCCAGTTGTCATGAAGATACTGTCTCCGGATATTCTTCACAAAACAGACGTTGGTGGAGTTGAGACTAACATAAAATCAGAAAAAGAGGCAAAGGCAGCATTCAACAGGATAATGAAATCAGCAAGAAAGCACTGCCCTGACGCAGATATCCACGGGGTGTTTATTGAAAAAAGGATTTCAAAGAAATACGAGCTTCTTATTGGTTGCAAGAAGGATCCAATATTCGGCCCGGTCATTGTGTTTGGAATGGGCGGAGTCGCTGTTGAGGTCTTCAAGGACACGGACATTGGTCTTCCACCTCTGAACATGGCGCTTGCGATGCGAATCATAGAGGATACAAAGATATATACCTTGCTTAAGGGCTACAGGGGAATGAAAGGTGTTGACATTGCTTCAATTCAGTTCCTCTTATATAAGTTTGCGTATCTTGTCAGCGACTTCCCAGAGATAAAGGAAATAGACATAAACCCTTTTGCTGTTGACGAGAAGGGAGGAGTGGTTCTTGATGCAAAGGTCATCCTTGATGAGAGCTGCGCCGGCAAGGAAATAAAGCC
>JAFGPE010000116.1 GCA_016926055.1 Candidatus Woesearchaeota archaeon
ACTTCTCTGAAGAGGGTGATGAAAAATGAATGAGATATTCTTTTCTGGCTTTCTTGGGTTTATTGGCGGATTAACTCGAGGAGTAATTGGCTTGTTGAAAGCGCTTAGCGTGAAGAGAAAAATATACTGGGGCTATTGGGCAATAACAGCAGCGGTCGCCTGCATAATCGGAATCTTCACAGGAATGATTTTTTCATTCGACCCCAGACTAAGCTTGTTGGCGGGTTATGCAGGCACAGATATTTTAGAGGGAATATACAAGAGCTTCACTGTCCAAAAAGTATATGCCCCGCCGATAAAGGAAGAATAGATTTTCGATAAATATTTAAACATCCCTGGAATAATTATGTGTCTGGAAGGTGCTATTATGACAAAAGAAGAAACAAGTAAGGAGGAGCAGGTTGGCTTTCACAAGGGCGCTTTGAGCACTTTGGCAAAAGAAAGGCAGGAGATGCTAAAGATACTTCAGATCGTTGAGCAGTTGATGCAGCTGCATATCAAAGGCTTAAAGGAACTTGGAGTTGACCTTGAAGCTCAAGCAAAGGAACTGGAAAATGAGAAGAAAAAGCCAAAGAAGCCTATTGACGAGATGTTATAGAAACCTATTTAAATAATTCCAGTTCTCTTCAGGAAAAGGAGGATGAAATATGGTAGGAGAGGTAAAGCAGGAGTCCATTGGCTCATTGTCGAAAGGAAGCTACATTGTGCTGGAGGGAGCCGCATGCAGGATAGCAGACATGGAAGTGTCTAGGCCAGGAAAGCATGGCCATGCAAAGGTAAGAGTGACTGCTGTCGGCCTTATTGACGGCAAGAAAAGAGTGACGGTGATGCCCGGTCACGATAATGTTGATGTCCCTATTGTCGGGAAGAAGACTGCACAAATCCTTTCAATCAGCGGCAAGATGGCGAACGTTATGGACTCAGAAACCTATGAAACGTTCGACCTGGAAATTCCGGATGAGTTGAAGGCGGATGTTGCAGAGGGAAAAAGCATCCTTTACTGGGAAATCCTCGATAGCAAGGTAATGAAGCAGATTAAGAGTGATTAATAATGACAAAATTTCCAGAAGCAGAGGCAAGAAGCCTGCACAACATTTTTGTTTGCAGACGGTGCAAAACCAAGATACGCGCTTCGAACATGAAAGTGCTAGCAAAGAAGGTAAGCTGCAGGAAATGTAGAAGCAAGGTTTTAAGACCTGCTAGAAGAAAGTAAAATGAACACTGAACTGGTAGCATTCTTTGTTTTTGTTCTTTCGTTAAGCATATTTCTTTACTTCAAAAGGGAGAGGATACAGGTACAGAAAATCCTCTATCCGGTCCTTTACTTTTTGATGTACAGGACAAAGCATGGCCTGAAGCTGATGGACAGCATCGCTAAGAGATGCAGAAAGGCGGTCCGCGCTTTTGGTTATGCCGGAATAGTAGTCGGCTTTGCAGGAATGCTCGTCATAACCTATGAGCTGCTGAAAAACATCCAGCAAATCTTCATAACCAGGCAGGCAGTTCCTGGTGTGGGTGTTGTGTTGCCCATACCTGTAAAAGGAGTTTTCTATGTTCCGTTTTTCTACTGGATAATATCTATATTTGTTGTTGCACTGTTCCACGAATTTTCCCACGGCGTTGTTGCAAGGTCGTGGAATCTTAAGATAAAGTCAAGCGGCATAGCTTTTCTTGGAATAATCGCTCCTGTTTTGCCTGCAGCATTTGTGGAGCCTGATGAAAAACAAGTGAAGAGAAGGCCCCATAGGGAACAGTTGTCTGTTTTTGCAGCAGGACCTTTTATGAACATCATTCTTGGATTTTTGTTCCTAGGCATATTGCTTTTCGTAATGGCTCCTTTGGTAAACAGCATGGTCCAGTTTGAAGGCATAGAGATAGATTCCTTGGCAAGGCAGAACAACCTGACATTTCCTGCTGAAGCAGCGGGCATGGAGCCGGGAGAGATTATAACTGCGATAGATGGCGTGCAGATAACGGCCTCTGAGAATTTCACAGCTGTTTTGTCATCGAAAAAGCCAGGAGATACTGTTCTTGTTGAGACAAACAAATCATCTTATGCAGTGGTGCTTGAAGCCAACCCTGAGAACAAAAGCGTTGCATATCTTGGCGTCCTTGTAAAGCCGAAGAGTTCTATAAAGCAGGAGCTAAAAGAGAGATACAGCTTCCTGCCAAGTGTGGCAATATGGGTTCTCGGTTTAGTTTACTGGCTGTTCCTACTGAACTTTGGAATAGGGTTGTTTAATCTGGTGCCTCTTGGCCCTGTTGACGGCGGCAGGATGATACAATTGGTGTTCCATAGATTATTTGGTGAGAAGAAAGGAAATAAAGTATGGAAGTATGTCTCGACAGTGTTCCTGTTCATAATTCTGTTCATAGTCATGATGGCGTTTTTGAAGTAGATTTATATACTGCAGACCATTCTCTGTTTCCATGATTTCCATAATCCTTGTCGAGCCGGAGAATTCTGGGAACATTGGAGCAGTTGCAAGGGCTATGAAGAACTTTGGCTTTTCTGATTTGGTTATTCTAAATCCAAAATGCGACCCTCTGTGTGAGGAGGCAAGAAAGAGAGCGAAATGGGCAAACGATGTCCTTAGGAGGGCAAAGATAAGAAAACGGATCCCAAGGAACTTTGATTATCTTGTCGGAACAACTGCACGTCTTGGGACTGATTATAATATTCCACGAAGCCCATTGACACCAGAACAGCTTGCTGAAAAAATATCCAACAGAAAGATTGGAATACTTTTTGGCAGGGAAAGCACAGGCCTTAGGAACAATGAAATAGAGCTCTGCGATTTTACTGTAACAATCCCGACAAAGAAAGCTTATTCTTCATTGAACCTGAGCCATTCTGTTGCAATTGTTTTGTATGAGCTGTCGAAGGATAATATTGAGCTTTCAAAATTCCCGGCGATATCAAAGAAGGAAAAGGAAGTTCTCTACACTTACATAATTAAATCGATTGACAGAATGAAATTCTCTACCCAAGAAAAAAAGAAAACCCAGAAAATTATCTGGAAGAAAGTAATGGGCAAAGCAATGCTCACAAAACGTGAGGCGTTTGCGTTGATGGGGTTCTTCAGGAAGTTGGAGTAATTCATAGAACCAAATACAATTTAAATGGAGAACTCTTTTGGTTTCTAATCGGGCCTGTAGCTCAATGGCAGAGCGCTGCCTTCGCATGCGCTAGAATCAGAGATTCGCTGGGTTTCTGTCTAGCGCCAGAAACAGGCAGAGGCTTCGGGTTCAAATCCCGACAGGTCCAGTGGATACTCTTTAGAATTCATTATTTCTATTTGTTCTTCTCCAGCTTGTCAAAATAATCCTTAACCCTTTTGTCCATGAATGGATTTGCCTTTGGGCCAAGCGCATAATATGTTTTCTTTGCAGTCTCGCCCCAGGAATAGTCTCCTTTCTCAAGTTTA
>JAFGPE010000117.1 GCA_016926055.1 Candidatus Woesearchaeota archaeon
ATTCCACCGAGAAGAAGCTCTGATGCTATGTAAGCGACAATGCCCTTCTCTTCCAACGCCCTTGAAGAGAACAAAAGACTTATCTCTGAAGTATGTCTGTATTCCTTCAATAGATTTCCTCTTCCGAGCTGCTCCTTCACAAAGCCCGCTTTAGATGAGTCGACAATTATTTTGACAGAGTGAGAGCCGATGACAACCTTCAGGGTTTCGTTCTTGTCATAGTCAAATTTCGATACGATATGCTCAATCCTTTCGACAATACCCTTTGATTTTCCATAGTCAAGAATCACAATCTCGTCCCTTGTTGCAATCTTTATCTCGTTAAACATCTTCCTGTCAGCAGAAGAAACAATCGGCTTAATATCTGTCCTTCTTATCATGGCGACTACAGCCTCAAGATGATTTCCATCTATATGCTCCTCCCTCATAAACGCACGAGCCAATGCCCTTATATTCAGCAAATCGAATGCCGCCCTTATTTCAGGATGCCTATTCAGGAAGCCATAAAAGCCTTGTTCTAAATCTGACATAATTCATTATAATATTGCAAAAGTTTATATATCTTTCTATTTCTACCATAAAATTTAAATACCTAGGCATAACAACAGCAGTTATGAAAATCAAAAAAACATTCGACCCTGTGGCAGTATTCAATAACCTTAATCTGAAAGAAGGATTCATACTGGAATCTGCAGACGTCATCAAGAAATACGGTGAAAAAAGCATAATCTGCCCAAGGCCCGACTTAAAAATAACAATACGCGGCAACAAATACAAGATAATGAACTTCTCGAAGCTCAGGCTGGATATTGCGCTCGAAGGCACAATCCCTGACGACGATAAAACTCTTGACGAGGAGACGCGATTGAAAGGCGGTTCTGCCTTTGACATATTAAGAAAGGTCTCAAGGCACGGCACATTGTTTGGAATGATAGGATACGATGTCATTGACTATTTTGAGGATATAGGAAAGAAAGCAGAACCAATAATGTATTTTTATCTTTGCAAAAACCCGATAATAATCGACCACATCAAAAAAGAAACCGAATGCCCGAGAAAATATCTCCATGCCCTAAATGGCAGCTTCAAAGCGCCCAAGATAAAAAATAAAAAATTCACAATTCTCGAGAAGGATTTCATAAAGAAGGTAAAGCAGATAAAACAACACATCGTCAAAGGCGACATATTCCAGTGTGTTTTGTCAAGGACATTTAAAGTTAAGACAAAAGAAAATCCTCTGGCAATCTACTCAAGACTAAAGGCAATAAATCCTGGGCCATACATGTTTTATTTCAAGGCGAAGGATTTCGCGCTGCTAGGCTCAAGCCCTGAAACATGCCTCAAGGTGACAGACGGAATAGTCGAAATAAAGCCAATAGCGGGAACATTCCCAAGGTCAAAAGACCCTGACCTCGATTCAAGGTATGAGCTTAACCTGCTTCAGGATGAAAAGGAGCTGGCAGAGCATTGCATGCTTCTTGATTTGGCAAGAAACGACATTGCCCGCGTATCTGTCAAGGGTTCCAGAAATTGTCCTGAAATACTGAAGGTTGAAAAGTTCTCCCATGTGCAGCACCTTGTCTCGAAAGTACAGGGAAAGCTGAAACCCGGTATTGATGCACTGCACGCATACAGGGCAACAATGAACATGGGCACGCTGACAGGGGCGCCAAAGATAAAAGCGATGCAGCTTATAAGAAAATACGAAACAACACCGAGGGAATTTTACGGCGGGGCAGTTTGTTATCTCAAGCCGAACGGAGATTTTGACTCGTGCATAGTTATCAGGGCAATAACGATAAAGAAAAATAATGCCTACATAAGGGCAGGAGCAGGAATAGTCTATGATTCTGACCCTGAAAAAGAAGCACTAGAAACAACAAGAAAGGCCAGTGCATGCCTTGAAGCGCTGGGGTGCAGAACATGAAAATCCTATTTATAGACAACTTTGATTCGTTTACATATAACCTGGTGGATGAATTCAAAAAACTAGACTGCACGATTAAGATATACAGGAACGACAACAAGGAAATGGATGACATAATAAGAAAATACCGGCCGAATCTCATAGTCCTGTCGCCGGGCCCATCCTCTCCAAAAGAAGCAGGAATCTGCATTCCGCTGATAAAGAAGCATCACAAGAAATATCCGATACTTGGAATCTGCCTTGGTCATCAGGCAATAATCGAAGCGCTTGGCGGAACAGTTTCAAAGACCGTCCCTGTCCATGGAAAGAAAGCGACAATAACGCACGACGGCTCTGAAATCTTCAACGGAATTGAAAATCCTTTTTGCGCAGCAAGGTATCATTCGCTGCACGGCTCGAAAATACCTCGGTGCCTGAAAATAATCGCAGAAACTGAAAATATCGTAATGGCAGTCAAGCATAAAAGATACCCTGTTTTCGGGATGCAATTCCATCCTGAATCCATTCTGACGCCTGAAGGAAGCAAAATAATAAGAAACATTTTGGAGGAAGTAAAATGAATTTCAAAGATATAATTGCCAAGCTATGTAACAAGGAGAATCTTGGCACTGAGGAAGCAAAATCGCTGATGGGGGCAATGATGAAAAAGGAATTAACTGATTCACAGTCAGGAGCGGCACTTATCGCCCTGAAGAACAAAGGAGTTACAGCAGAGGAGCTTTGTTCATTTGTTGGTGTCCTGAAACAATTCGCAATAAAAATAAATCCGAAAGTCAAGCCCCTGATAGACACCTGCGGCACAGGCGGGGATAGGAGCAACACATTCAACATATCGACAACCACAGCAATTGTTCTTGCTTCTTGCGGAGTGTATGTTGCAAAGCACGGCAACAGAAGTGTTTCATCGAAGTGCGGCAGCGCGGACGTCCTAGAGCAGCTTGGAGTAAACATAAATATTCCTCCTGAAAGAATAGAGAAGTGCATCGAAGAAGTGGGAATGGGTTTTTTGTTTGCCCAGGCGCACCATCCAGCGTTCAAGAACATTGCCCACATAAGAAAAGAGCTTGGCATCAGAACTATTTTCAACATGCTCGGGCCGTTGCTGAATCCTGCAGGAGTATCAAGACAGATAATCGGGGTTTATGAGCCAGAGCTTACCGAGCTTTTTGCAGAAACCCTGAATAAGTCAGGAGCAAGAAACGCGATGATTATTCATGGCGATGGTCTTGACGAGATGACTTTGTGCGGAAAAACAAAGATTACGCAGCTGAATGATGGAACGATTAAAACATTTTATCTTGAGCCGAAGGATGTTGAACTGAAAAGATGTTCGCTGAAAGAGATTACAGGAGGTTCTCCTGAAGAAAACGCAAATATTATTCTGGGTATACTGAATGGAAAAAAGTCGCCGAGAAAGGACATTGTGCTGCTAAATGCCGCTGCAGGATTAATGGTTGCGGAAAAAGCAGACTCATTCAAAGAAGGAATAAGAATTGCAGAGGATGCAATTGACAATGGAAAAGCAATGAAGAAACTTGAAGAGCTGAAGGTGTTCACCAATGCTGCTTAAACAGATTGTCGATGTAAAGAAGAAAGAGGTTGAGCTTATTGATCTTGATTTTTCAGAGCTATCTTCCTCAACAAGGAATTTCAAGAAATGCCTCAGGGGAAAGCACAACATAATTGCGGAGATAAAACACCGCTCACCAACAGAAGGTCATATGAACAACTATGACGTGAAGAGGATTGCAAGGATCTATGATCTTTTTGCAAACGCAATATCTGTTGTAACAGACTGCCCTTATTTTGACGGCAGAAAAGATGATATCCAGAAAGCAAGGGCTGTTTCAAGGCTTCCTGTGTTAAGAAAGGATTTCATAATCGACGAGAAGCAGATTCTGGAATCAAGATATTACGGGGCTGATGCTATCCTTCTTATCGCTGCAATACTGACAGAGAAGCAAATCAACAAATTCATTGATGTTGCCAGGAAATATAAAATGGACTGCCTTGTCGAGGTACACACAGAGGATGAGCTGAAGAAAGTCCTGAAAACAAAGGCGGAAATCATTGGAATTAATAACCGCGACCTAAGAAATTTTAAAGTGGACATCAACACCACTAAAAAACTGAAAAAGATGATTCCGAAAGACAAAGTCGTTGTCAGCGAGTCCGGGTTTAATGAGATCGAGCAAATAAAAAAAACAGATGTTAATGCTGTTCTCATCGGAAGTGCGCTGATGAAAGCTGCTGATGTAAAAGAAAAACTTGCGTCGCTAAGAAAGCCAAAGGTGAAGATATGCGGGATAACAAACCTCGGGGATGCGATGGATGCTGTAAAACTTGGTGCCGACTTCATCGGGTTTAACTTTTACAAGAAAAGCCCGCGCTACATTGAGCCGGAAGAAGCAAGGAAGATAATAGCGAAGATGCCAAACACTGTCACAACAGTCGGAATATTTGTGAATGAGGACAAAGATGCTGTGGATAAGGTAATCGAAACGGCTAAAATAGATATGCTTCAGTTCCACGGCAATGAGAGCCAGAAATATTGTGAATCATTCTCAATTCCCGTAATCAAGGCATTTCAGGTCACAGAAAAGATTCCTGACACGGAAAAGCACAAGGTTTTTGGATATTTGTTTGATTCAAGCAGCGAAGGGTTTGGAGGCAGTGGAAAGGGATTTGACAAAAGGCTATTAAATGATTTTGACAGAAAGCTTTTTGTATCAGGAGGAATAAATGTTAAAAATATCAGGGATTCGCAAAAACTAAATCCCTATTGCATTGACATTTGCTCCGGTGTGGAGAAGGAAAAAGGGAGGAAAGACAAAAGCAAGATGGAAAAGATAATCTGCATGGTGAAATCATGAAGAAAAAAACAAGATTTGGAAGGTTTGGAGGAGTTTATGTTCCTGAAACACTGATGCCTGCCCTCGAGGAGCTGGAGGAGGCCTATCTCAAGGCGATTAAAGATGAGGGCTTCAAAAAAGAGCTTTCATATTATCTTAAGCAGTATGCCGGAAGACCGACCACTTTGTATTTTGCAGAAAATCTCTCCAGGAGAATTGGATGCAAGGTCTACCTTAAAAGAGAGGACCTGCTGCACGGCGGTGCACATAAAACAAACAATGTCCTCGGGCAGGCATTGCTTGCAAAGAGGATGGGAAAGAAAAGGATTATTGCAGAAACAGGTGCTGGTCAGCACGGCGTAGCGGTTGCAATGGCAGGAGCATTGTTTAGGATTCCTGCAGAGATCTACATGGGAGTCGAGGACATTGAAAGGCAGAAGATAAATGTCCTAAGGATGAAACTATGCGGAGCAAAGGTTAATCCCGTCGAGGTATCACCAGGAAAAGGTTCCTTGAAGGATGCAATCAGCGAAGCATTGAGGGATTGGACGACAAATGTTGAGAACACATATTACATGCTCGGCTCTGTTGCAGGACCTTATCCTTATCCGTGCCTGGTTCGTGATTTTCAGAAGATAATCGGAGAGGAAACCAGAAAGCAGATTATGAAAGCAGAAGGAAGACTTCCAAACTATGTTCTTGCATGCGTTGGAGGAGGCTCGAATGCGATTGGAATGTTCAAGGCATTCGTGGAGGACAAGAAGGTAAAATTAATTGGCGTAGAAGCAGGAGGCCTTGGGGTGAATACAAATAAGAACTGCGCAACGCTCTCAAAGGGGAAGGAAGGAGTCTTCCAGGGAGCGCAAAGCTTTGTGCTGCAGGACAAGAATGGTCAGATTCACGAAGCTTACAGCATCTCTGCCGGATTGGATTACCCGGGCGTTGGACCAGAGCATTCCTTTTTGAAGGAGATGAAGCGAGCAGAATATGTTGCAATCAACGATAATGAAGCGCTTGAAGCATTCAAAGTTCTTTCAAAAGAAGAGGGAATTATCCCTGCGCTAGAGTCTGCGCATGCTGTTGCATACGCGCTGAAGATGAACTTAAGAAAGAACGATATCATTGTGATTAATTTATCTGGTCGTGGAGACAAGGATATGTTTCATGCTGCAAAGTATCTTGGTGAGGAATTATGAAGCTTGAAAAGAAATTCAAACAGCTTGGAAAAGAAAAAGCATTCATGGCGCATGTTTATTGCGGCGATGGAGGAGTTAATTTTTCAGAAAGATTGATTAGGACACTTGAGAACCACATTGATATTCTTGAGCTTGGAATACCGTTCTCTGATCCAATTGCAGATGGTGCAGTCTTTCAGCAGGCATGCCAAAGAGCATTGCTGAGGGGAACTACTTCAGC